>JBNKTK010000127.1:0-10653 GCA_050298035.1 Mangrovibacterium sp.
CAAAGTATTACGGAAGAAAATCTCCCCATACCCGGCCAGTGAGTTTACACCTTCCTGGATACGGGCGCCACCCGAATCATTAATACCAATCAACGGGACACGCATTTTTAACGCATGGTCCATGATTTTTGTAATCTTGCGGGCGTGCATTAGCCCCAATGAACCACCTGCTACAGTGAAGTCCTGGGCGAAAATACAGACAGGAGAGCCATAGATTGTTCCAGTCCCGATGATAACACCGTCACCGTGCAATTTCATTTTGTCCATATCGAAATCGCGGGCGACATGCTCCACGAACATATCATATTCGTGAAAAGTACCCTCATCCAGGATGTGTATAATCCGTTCGCGAGCGGTAAGCTTTCCCATTGCAACTTGTTTTTCAATGGCTTTTTCACCACCGCCCTTGAGAACCTCTTCTTTCTTTTTTCGGAGGTCCAGGATATTCCGTTTCAGCGACATAGTAAATAGTTTTTAATTAAAAAAAATGCTCCGGTTTCCCGGAGTTTTCATCTCGAATTTGACGTTAGTCCAACGTAAGATTTGTGAGGCAAAATTATAATTTTTTCATAGACAAGTATGTTTTATAAAACATTTTGCCTTTTTCGTGAACTTTTTTGCGATTCTTTGGTTTTGAACAATTTTCCCTTGAGTTTGAAATTTTTAGCTACCGGCATGCCCGTTTGTAAAGATAGGCTGCCAGCCCTCCAAACAGGACATTTGGAATCCAGGTTGCCAGTGAAGGGGGGAGGGTTCCTGAAATGGCAAAAACAGTAGATACCTGCATAAACATGATGTAGGAAAAACTGATTAATATCCCAAGCCCAAGGTGTAACCCGAGACCTCCTTTGATTTTTCTTGAAGCCAGTGACGCACCGATAATTGTGAGAATGAAGGCTGAAAATGGCCCTGCCCGGCGTTTGTGTTTCTCCAGTTCGAATTCAATGCTATTTACCCCTCGCAGCTTCATGTCTTTAATTTCTTTGTTGAGTTTTGACAGCGACATGGTCTCAACAATGTTTTTAACCACCCGGTAATCTTCGGGGAGCATATTGAGGGTTGTATCTTTTTTTGAGCCTGTCGTTATCGTTTCGTTGTATCCGTTAATATCCCGGATCACATAGTTATTGATTTCCCAGATTTTCTTTTCACGGTTCCATTTTACGTAATCCGCCGCCAGTTTGGAAACCAGTTTGCCTTCCTCAAATTTTTCAATCGTAAACTTGTGCCCCACATCATTCGATGTGTTGTAGGTCTTCATGTAGATATAAGTGCCCGGAGTAAGTTGGCGGTGTATGTTTTGCTCCAGCCTGTTGTAATTTGTGTTGATGTATGTGTTGCGGAAATCGACCCTCTTTTTGTTGGCCGGGGGGATGACGTAATTGCCCAGCATGTACGAAAATAAAGCAATGATAAGGGCCGAAATCATATAGGGGCGAATAAGCCTGTGGAAGGAAACACCGCTGCTCAAAATGGCAATGATCTCGGTATTGTAAGCCAGTTTTGAAGTGAAATAAATAACAGCGATAAAAGTGAAAAGTGAACTAAATAAATTGGCAAAATAAGGAATGAAGTTCAGGTAATAGTCAAAAAGAATGGCATTTAACGGTGCATCTTTCGATATGAACTCATCCAAGTTTTCCGAAACATCGAAGACCATCGCAATGCTGATAATTAATGCAATAGAATAAAAAAATGTTCCAAGGAACTTTTTTATGATGTAGATGTCAATCGTTTTTAAGTTTGGGGCTTTCATTCTACAATCGTTGAGCAAGTTTGATAACCATTTCCTCTTTCCAGTTCTTGAAATTATCCGTAAGAATTTGCCTGCGGGCTTCTTTTACCAACCAAAGATAAAATGCCAGGTTGTGCTGGCTGCAAATCTGGGCGCCCAGCATTTCGTTGGAAATGACCAGATGCCGCAGGAATGCTTTTGAATAATGACAATCGACAAATGATGTCCCTTCGGCATCAACCGGCGAGAAATCATCTGCCCACTTTTTATTCTTAATATTGATGATCCCGTTTTGGGTAAACAGCATCCCGTTTCTTCCGTTTCGGGTTGGCATGACACAGTCGAACATGTCTATCCCGCGGTCAATTGCCTCGAGAATGTTTACCGGGGTTCCTACTCCCATCAAATATCGGGGTTTGTCTTTGGGCAGGATCGGGTTTACCACATCAATCATGGCGTACATTTCTGCTTCGGGTTCGCCAACCGACAGGCCTCCGATCGCATAACCGTCACTTGGTATTCCTGTTACATGTTTGGCTGCTGCTTCGCGTAAATCGGGATAAACACCTCCTTGTATTATCGGGAATAACGATTGGCTGTGTCCATAAAGTGGTTTTGTTTTTTCCATATGGTTAACACAGCGTTCCAGCCATCTTTGAGTTAGGCTAAGCGATTTTTTTGCATAGTCGTAATCCGCGTCCCCCGGGGTGCATTCATCAAATGCCATAATGATGTCAGCGCCGATTTTTCGCTGTACCTCAATCACGCTTTCCGGGGTGAATAGGTGGTAGGAACCGTCAATGTGCGACTGGAAACGGGCGCCTTCTTCGGTTAGTTTCCTGATATCTCCCAGCGAAAAAACCTGGTAGCCGCCACTATCTGTCAGTATTGGTCCATCCCAGCCATTGAATTTGTGCAGTCCGCCGGCACGTTCAATAATGTCCATCCCCGGGCGGAGATAAAGGTGATAGGTGTTCCCTAGAATGATCTGGGCGCCAATATCTTCTTTCAGTTCTTTTACATGAATGCCTTTTACCGAGCCGGCAGTTCCAACAGGCATGAAAATAGGGGTTTCTATTATGCCATGGTCTGTTTCCAGTGTCCCTGCCCGTGCTTCAGAGTTAACTGCCTGATGTTTAAGTGCAAAATTCATGTTTCTTTTTTTGAGAGGTCAAAGATAGCTATAAAAGTTAAACCACCAGAAAAACCATCTTTTTGAGAGTTGTTAATTAAATTTAAAAATGGAGTAATTATAAAGTCCCGGCTATTATTAATTTTGCTAACAAATTACGACCATGTCCCCGAATTTCTTTGACCGAACTTTATTTCAATGGGCCGGCTATATCTTGCTCTTTAGCGGGTTTCTTCTCATTATGTTAGTCCAATTCGGATTATACATTAGGCTGTTGTTCCTAAAAAAGGTAAACGCAGATTCTCCGGAAAAATTTTTGAGCCTTCTGCTTACTGTGCGAAATGAGGAAGGAAGGATCGAAAAGATACTGACTCAACTGCTGAACCAGAATTATCAGAATTACGAGGTGGTTGTGGTTGATGATTTTTCGGAAGATGCAACGTTGACGATCGTAGGTGTGATGGCAAAAAAATATCCCCGGCTTAAATTTAGTTCGTTGAACCAGGAAGCGCGCTATTCCGAAAAGATATCGATAAATCTGGCGCTGAAAGCTGCAACGTCAGAGTGGGTTGTGTTTGTGAGCCCCGAGACTGTCTTTTTCGATCCTGATTATTTGAAACGGATAAATGAAGAGAACAGCGAACCCGGTGTGCTTGCGCTTAATTATGTGAATTTTGAGGCTCAAAGAGGATTTTATAATCGGCTATGCCGGGTTGAGCGTTTTTGGGGTTTTTTGACCTCGGCTGCCTGGTCAACCCTTCGGTTGCCGGTATTTTATCAGCAAAACAATATTCTTTTCCAAAAGCAAATTTATTTTGATCAAGCAGGGTTCAGGGGAAAAATGAATGATCATTTTGCGAATCTGGAACTAATTTTTAATCAGGCAAAAAGCAAGGTGCAGGTGTGTCTTGATGCAGGAATGCAGTTGCGGGAGGACGTTCAGCTGGGAAAAGCTGAGTACATGGAGCTTGTGAGAAAGAAATTTCTCCTGAACCGTGATCTTGGTTTCTGGAAGAGACTTGTTTTGTCGCTTGAGCCTTTGTCGATATTAATCTTTCAGGTTGGTTTAATTTGGTTGTTGGTTACCGAGATCCGGAACTGGTTGATTTTTGTCTGGCCAGTGGTTGTGATAACATTTATACAGGTCTTTGTCGTTAAAACACTGCTTAACCGTTTGTCTGAAAAGAAAATCTTTTTATCTTCGTTAGCGTACGTGTTTGCTCAGCCAGTGTTGAAAATTATGCACCGGTTTTTAATTTACATGCATGTACGACGAAGTAAATGGAACTAAATCCAAAGTTATCAGACAAAGCTCAACAGGACTATGCCCTGGTTGAGGCTGCATTGCGAGGTGAAGAAAAGGCATTTGCTAAGTTATTAAGCAAATACAAAGATGCCATTTATTACATGCTGTTGAAGATGGTCAACAATAAAAGCGATGCGGAGGACCTGACTATTGAGGCTTTCGGAAAGGCTTTTAAAAATCTTCACCAATACTCTCCGAATTATGCTTTTAGTACCTGGTTGTTCAAAATTGCATCAAACAACTGTATCGATTTCCTTCGAAAACGAAGAGGGGTACATGTTTCAATTGAGAACGGGCAGGAGGGCAGTGACAATGAGCAGCCGGTAAAACTTAAGTCGGTTGATCCTGATCCTGAGCAGAAAATGATCCGTATTCAAAAAGCAATCTTATTGCGTCGGATTGTCAGGCGCTTGAAGCCCCGCTACCGTACTTTGGTCGAATTGAGATATTTCCGCGAATATTCTTACGAGGAAATTGCAAAAGAGCTAAATTTGCCGCTCGGTACAGTTAAAGCTCAACTATTCAGGGCGCGTGAAATGCTCTTTAAGATGATTGAGTCGACCGAAATGGACGATCAGGAAGATTAGTTACCCTGTTCTTCTTGTTTAAAGCATAGTTTTATTTTGTCAGTTTATTCCCCTGATAGTTGATTGCTGTCACGAATCTTTTTTGAATGGAAATCATTAAAAAATATTTTCCCGATTTAACTGATACGCAGATTGCTCAGTTTGCTGCATTGGGAGATTTGTATAAAGAGTGGAACGAGAAGATCAATGTAATCTCACGAAAAGATATTGATCAACTTTATGAGCGCCATGTGCTGCATTCGTTGGGAATCGCCAAAGTGACCGGTTTTGTACCGGGCACACGGATTATGGATGTGGGCACTGGTGGCGGGTTTCCGGGTATTCCGTTGGCAATCATGTTCCCTGAAACTGATTTTATGCTGGTTGATTCCATCGCGAAAAAAATTAGTGTTGTTGAAGCTGTTGCTGCAGGAGTAGGTTTGAAAAATGTAAAAGCACAGCAGAACCGGGCAGAGAAAGTTCATGGGCAATTTGATTTTGTTGTCAGTCGTGCGGTCACGGCTTTCCCAAAATTTGTAGCCTTGGTGCGGAATAAGGTAAGCTCAGTTCAAAAAAATGAGCTGGCAAATGGGATTCTTTATTTAAAGGGAGGCGATTTTGGGGATGAATTGGAGCCATTTGCAAATCAAACCAGGTTATACAACCTGAGTGATTTTTTTGAAGAGGAATTCTTTGAAACAAAGAAGGTTATTCATCTTGCAATGAAAAATGGCAGAAAATAAATTGCTTTATTTTGGAGAGAATCAAAAAAGATTTATTTTTGCAGTCCGAAATAAACGGGAGTATATTCAAAATAAAAATATTTACCAATGAAAAGGACATTTCAACCATCGAACAGAAAGCGCAGAAACAAACATGGTTTTCGCGAAAGAATGTCTACTCCGGGCGGACGTTTGGTGTTAAAATCACGTCGTGCGAAAGGTAGAAAAAAATTGACTGTTTCTGACGAACCAAGACATAAGCGTTAGGATATCCAAAACGTATTACTGCATAGAAAGGTAAAGAATTACGATTCTTTACCTTTTTGTGTGTACGGACATCTCGTTTTTATTTGAATTCCGGCCTGCACTTATCTTTTTTCGAAACAAATCCGGCTTCCTTATACTAAATTTTAAGCTATTTTTGTTTCTTACTAAGAAGAATCAATTTGCTTTTGTTATGAGTTTCAAAGCTTATCTTACCAGTAAGGTCTTCCTGCTGAATTTACTTGTTCTTATCGGAGTGATCATCGTTATGATGCTGCTCACCGTGTGGGGGATAAGAATTTATACCAATCATGGTGAGTCGTTTGCAGTTCCTGATCTTACAGGAATGGAGATGGCACAGGTCGAAGAGCTGGCCCGCGAGAAAAATCTTGAAATAGTGATTTCTGATTCAGTGTACACTCAAGAGGCAATGCCGGGTGCAGTGGTTGATCAGGTTCCGGCAGCCGGGATGTTTGTAAAAGAAGGGCGCACGGTTTTCTTGACTATCTGCTCAAAGAATCCGGAACAGGTGCCAATGCCCCGACTAACGGACATTTCATACAGACAGGCGGTGAATATAATGCAGGGAATAGGCTTGAATGTTGGTAAAGTTGTTTCTGTGCCTTCCGAATATCCGAACCTGGTACTTTCGCAAAAACTTGATGGGGTAGAAATAGAAGAAGGGCAGCTGGTTGGCAAAGGTTCCCGCATCGATTTGACAATTGGGAAATCAAGTGTCGGAGAGAAAACAGTTGTGCCGGATTTGACAGGTGTTTCCCTGGAGCAGGCAAAAAACGAAATCGCAAGCCTGTTTTTAAATGTCGGTGCCGTTATTTATGATGAATCAGTTGAAACCGAAGAGGACTCGTTGAATGCAATCATCTGGAAGCAACGGCCAGGGACTTCATCTGTGGACGAAATTGAACTGGGAACTTCCATTGATTTATGGTTGACGATTGATGATGAGAAATTAAACCCCGAAACTGAAAAGGAAAACTTTTAATGCTGAACGAAAAGGACGATATCATTGATGATCAGGACGAGTTGGACGATAATGGCTTGTACGAGCACTTTAAACTGAACGTTGATCCGGGACAATCGCAGTTGCGGGTCGATAAATATTTGTCGAACCGGATTGAAAATGCGTCGCGTAGCCGTATTCAGGCTGCTGCCGATGCCGGTAATATTTTGGTTAATGGCATTCCTGTAAAGTCAAACTACAAAGTAAAGCCTGGTGATGAGGTTTCTGTTGTCATGGATTTTCCGAAACGGGAACTACAAATTATTCCAGAAGATATTCCGCTTGATATCGTGTATGAAGACGATCAGTTGATCGTGATCAATAAACCTGCTGGTTTGGTTGTTCATCCCGGTCATGGGAACTATACCGGAACCCTGGTGAACGGCTTGGCGTGGCTTTACAAGGATTTACCTCTTTTTAGTAGCAGTGACCCGCGGCCGGGGTTGGTTCACCGGATTGATAAAAATACATCGGGGCTGATGGTTGTGGCCAAAACCGAACTGGCAAAAACAAGGTTGTCGCTTCAGTTTTATGAGAAAACAACCAGACGTCAGTACATTGCGCTGGTGTGGGGGCGGCTAAAAGAGCCGGAAGGGACGATTGAAGGAAACATTGCCCGAAGCCAAAAGGACCGCCAGGTGTTTACGGTTTACGAAGATGGTGAGCATGGCAAACACGCGGTTACCCACTATAAAGTGTTGGAAGAACTTGGCTATGTGAGCCTGGTTCAGTGCCAGCTTGAGACCGGGCGGACTCACCAGATCCGTGTTCATATGAAGCATATTGGCCATCCGTTGTTTAACGACGATACATACGGTGGCGATAAAATTTTGTGGGGAACCACATTTACAAAATACAGGCAATTCGTACAAAATTGTTTCAATATTTTACCGCGTCAGGCATTGCATGCGAAAACGCTGGGCTTTATTCACCCGACTACCGGTGAAGAAATGTTGTTCGATTCGGAATTAGCTGATGATATGAAGGAAGCAATCAATAAGTGGCGCGATTACATTGCCAATCGCAGTATTGAGGGTTGAGCCGTATTGCCATTTGTTGTTCGTGATTTGAAAATTGGATTTTAGTTTTTTGGATTTTGTTTTAACCAGGATTTGGAATCTAAAAGATATATGAAAAAAAATATTGCTGTTGTTTACGGAGGTGACTCATCCGAGTTTGTTGTCTCTGTTCAGAGTGGGAAAAATGTATTTCAATCTATCGATCAGGAAATTTTTCAGCCATGGTTGGTTGAAATGAAGGATGTGGATTGGAAAGTTGTGGTAGATGGTGAGAAACTTGCCGATGTTGATAAAGGTGATTTTAGTTTTACCAGCGAAGGCAAAAAAATCAAGTTCGATTATGCCTACATCATTATCCACGGAACGCCGGGGGAAGATGGTATTCTGCAGGGGTATTTTGATTTGATGAAAATCCCTTATTCCTCATGCGGGGTACATGCATCGTCGCTTACCTTCAATAAATATTTTTGCAGCAATTACCTTCGGAATTTTGATATTCCAATGGCCAAATCAATTCGGATGATGAAAGGTGCAGCGCCCGATCCTGCGCAGATTGTGGCTTCGTTGGGCTTGCCTGTGTTTGTAAAACCCAATGCCGGTGGGTCGAGTTTTGGTGTGACAAAAGTGAAAAGCCAGGATGAGTTGGTCGCTGCAATCGAAAAAGCCTGGGTGGAAAGCGATGAAGCCTTAATCGAAGAATTCATCGATGGAAAAGAATTTACTTGTGGGCTCGTTAAGCTAAAGAATCAGGAATACATTTTCCCGGTAACGGAAGTCCTTCCTAAAAATGAATTTTTTGATTTTGAAGCAAAATATACCAAAGGCATGACCGATGAGATCACGCCTGCGCGAATTTCTGATGAACTGACAAAAAATATCCAGCAACTGGCTTCACGTGTTTACGATTTGTGTAATTGCAAGGGAATCGTTCGGGTAGATTTCATTTTAAAAGATGGAACATTTTACTTCCTCGAAGTAAATACTACCCCGGGTATGACGGCAACCAGTTTTGTCCCTCAGCAAATTGCTGCAATGGGCATGGAACTGAAAGACATGCTTACCTTGATTATCCAGGACGACCTGCAATAGAATTGAGTCAAAAAATAATTGCGACTTATTTTGACTGAGGTCAAACGTAGTTTTTGCGTGAATGTAAAGTTCCTCGTTCGGAACTTGTCTCATTGTTAAAAACTATCCTGTAATTTATTTTCATTTTGGAGGTGCATTGGTTACCTTTAAAATCCGTTTTTTCATAAAATCGAAACCATTAATTGTTTGACAATCAATAGAATTATCCGGTATTCACATGGCAGGAGAGCGTAAAAACACCAAACAAAATAATACCATAGAGCAGATTAATGCTCAGTACGGAAAATTGCCACCTCAGGCGCTTGATGTTGAGGAAGCAGTTCTCGGGGCATTGATGCTCGAACGGGATGCTTACGTTTCTGTTGCAGATATCATCGATACAAATAGTTTTTACAAGGAGGAACACCGCAAAATATTTGAGGCCATCAAATATTTGTCGACCCATGAAAAACCAGTCGACCTGCTGATGGTGACCCAGGAGTTGAAAAACCGGAACGAACTGGACGAAGTTGGCGGGCCTTTGTATATTACCCAGTTGACAAGCCGCGTTGCTTCGGCAGCTCACATCGAATTTCACGCAAGGATTATCGCTCAGAAGTATATTCAGCGGGAGTTGATCCGGGTTTCTTCCGAAATACAAACCAAAGCTTACGATGCCAATATTGATGTGGACGACCTGATTGATTTCTCCGAAACAGCCCTTTTTAAGGTTGCTGAAGGAAACATCAAAAAAGAATCGTTGCCGATTAAGCCAATTTTGAAGGAAGCCGCAAAACTGATTGAAGAGGCATCACGGCGCGAGGATGGTTTAAGCGGTGTGCCTAGTGGTTTTACAGCTTTGGACCGAATGACTTCGGGATGGCAAAAAACCGACCTGGTCATTATTGCTGCCCGTCCGGCAATGGGTAAAACAGCTTTTGTACTTTCCATGGCGCGCAATATGGCCGTTGAACATAAAAAGCCGGTCGCTGTGTTTTCATTAGAGATGTCGTCGGTTCAGTTGGTCAATCGTTTGATTGCTGCCGAGACCGAACTGGGGTCTGAAAAGATTAAAAATGGTCGTTTGGCCGATTGGGAGTGGGAACATTTTAACCGGAAGCTGAATGTTCTGGAAGAAGCCCCCATGTTTATCGACGATACACCGGCCTTGTCGATTTTTGAGTTTCGGGCCAAATGCCGTCGTTTGAAGATGCAGCATGATGTTGCCGTGGTGATTGTCGACTACCTTCAGTTGATGACCGCCGGAGATATGGGGCGAGGCAGCCGTGAACAGGAAGTAAGTATGATTTCCCGTTCGCTGAAAGCCATCGCGAAGGAGCTTGATGTCCCAATCCTGGCCCTGTCCCAGTTGAGTCGTGCCGTTGAATCGCGCGAAGGAAGACGCCCGCAGTTGTCCGACCTTCGCGAATCAGGAGCGATTGAACAGGATGCTGACCTTGTATTGTTTATCCACCGTCCGGAATATTATGGCATTACCGAAGATGAAAACGGTAATTCGCTGCTGGGGGTTGCTGAGATTATTGTCGCCAAACATCGTAATGGTTCCGTTGGCGATGTGCAATTGGCATTCAAGAAACAACAGGTTAAATTCTGTGATCTGGAAAGTGTTATTCCGGAACAGATTGGAGGTGGTTTTGTGGGGCAAACATTCAGCTCGAAAATGAATGCCGATCCTGGTGCTCCGCCTAATATGCCTGCAAATACCGGTTTTGAAACAGAAAATGCACAATCTTATGGAAGACCGGACTCAGACGTCGTACCGTTTTAAAAAATATCGCAAACTTTTATTATCGGTTGTT
>JBNKTK010000128.1:0-10489 GCA_050298035.1 Mangrovibacterium sp.
ATGAATTGCTGAGGAACAAGAACCACTTTGACTATCAGAAGCTCGGCAAGCTTACAGGTATCCCGATTATCCCAACGGTAAGTTCGAAGGGCAAAGGCATTGCTGATTTGCTGCACAAGGCAATTGATGTTTATGAAGACCGTGATCCTATTGTCAGGCATATTCACATCAATTATGGAAGCGAAATTGAAAAGTCAATTCAGCGAATACGGGCGAAGATTAAAGTGAATAAGCCTATTACGGATAAAATCTCGTCGCGTTTTCTCGCTTTGAAACTCCTGGAGAAAGATAACGAGACACTTTTCAACCTGTCGAAATACGCCAACTTTGATGAAATAAAGGAGGTGACAAAAGAAGAGTGTAAGCGGATTGAAACACTTTATAATGAAGATAGTGAAACCATAATAACCGATGCAAAATATGGTTTCATTGCCGGTGCATTAAAGGAAACGTTCAAACAACGGATTAGTACAAAGAAATCAAGATCGGAGCGCATTGATCGTATTCTGACTCATCCGGCATTGGGGATGCCTATTTTTATGTTGCTTATTTTCGGGGCATTTTTCGCAACTTTCAAGTTGGGGAACTATCCAATGGTTTGGATTGAAAACCTTGTTGCGTTGATCAGTCAGACTGTTTCGAAATCGATGCCAGAAGGAATGCTCAGGGATTTGCTGACCAATGGCATTATTGACGGGACGGGGAGCGTGATTGTTTTTTTGCCCAATATTCTCATCCTGTTCTTTTTTATTTCGTTGATGGAAGATTCAGGTTATATGGCCCGTGCAGCTTTCATTATGGATAAAATTATGCACTTTTTTGGTTTGCATGGTCGTTCTTTTATCCCGATGATCATGGGATTTGGTTGCAATGTGCCTGCGATTATGGCAACCCGTACATTGCGTAACCCGGGTGACCGGTTGCTGACCATGCTGATTATCCCGTTCATGTCCTGTAGTGCCCGTTTGCCGGTTTATGTATTATTTATTTCAGCTTTTTTCCCGACCTATCCGGGGCTGGTTTTGGGGGGCATTTATTTCACGGGGATTTTGATTGCGTTTATTGTGGCACAGGTTTTCAATAAAACCCTGTTCCGGAACAAAGAAACCCCTTTTGTACTGGAGCTGCCTCCATACCGGATACCGACATTTCGCAACATCCTTATTCACATGTGGGACAAGGCTTATCAGTATCTGAAAAAAATTGCAGGAGTTATTCTCATTGGGGTTGTCATTGTTTGGGCTTTGGGCTATTTCCCCCGTCATTCGGAGGCTACCGATAAGCTTTTTGCTCAAATCGAAGCGGTTCAGCAGGCCGGTACATCAACTGAAAATGACGCGGTGCTTGCCACTCTGAAATCGGAACAGGAAGCACTGAGGCTGAAGAACTCGTACCTGGGACAAATCGGTCAGCTTGTTGAGCCGGTTATGCGCCCCATTGGGTTTGATTGGAAAATGGGGATCAGTCTTCTTGCCGGCTTGCCTGCCAAGGAAATTGTGGTAAGTACTATGGGAGTGTTGTATCAGGTAGATGATTCGGATCAAAGTATGAACCTGACTGATAAGCTGAGGCAGGAGAAATATACTTCAGGCGCTAAAGCCGGTCAACTGGTAATTACCAGTCCGGTTGCATTGGCTTTTTTAATTTTTGTACTGATTTATTTTCCTTGTATTGGGGTAATTGCTACAATTAAAAATGAATCGGGTAAGTTATCCTGGGCGATATTCACGATGGCTTATACAACAATCCTGGCCTGGATATTGGCTTACTTTACTCTGCTGCTGAGTTCGTTGTTTTTTTAAAGTCTTTTAAAACGAATTGGAGGTACAATTCTTTCATGTATACATGGTGCAGGAACTGATTACATATCTAATTATTGGGATTGCCATCGCGATAGCAATTGTAAAATTTATCCGGACTGTTGGCTCAGTGATAAAGCCCCGAGAAAATAAGGATTTGGGAAAATGTGAAGGGTGCCATGCCGAATGTTCTTTGCGAGATCTGCCTGCCTCAAAAAAATGCAACACCGTATAAGAAATGCGTTCTTACAAAGTTTTTAATTGATTTATGGTGGCAATAGGATCAGAAGCTTTGAAAATAAAGCTACCGGAGACTAATACATCTGCACCTGCTTCGTAAAGTTTTTTGCCTGTTTCAAAATTTACACCGCCGTCTACTTCTATTAGACACTTAGCGTTTTTTGAATCAACTAACTTTCTCAGTTTCTGAATTTTTAAATAGGTGTTCTCTATGAACTGTTGTCCGCCGAACCCCGGGTTTACCGACATGATCAGTACCATGTCCAAATCACTGATAACTTCTTCAAGTAAATAAACAGGCGTATGCGGATTAAGGCAAACACTGGCTTTCATCCCTGTGCTTTTTATCTTTTCAATTGTCCGGTTCAAATGAGTACAAGCTTCATAGTGTACCGTAAGTATCTCAGCTCCGGCCTCTTTAAAGGCATCAATATAATTGTCTGGGTTGACAATCATCAGGTGCACATCCAATGGTTTGGTTGCAATTTTGGCGACTTGTTGGATGACCGGAATCCCAAAAGAAATGTTAGGCACAAAAACACCATCCATGATATCGCAATGAATGTAGTCGGCCTGACTTGCATTTAACATTGTAATATCATCTCCCAGGTGGGTAAAATCAGCTGATAAAATTGACGGAGCAACCAGTCTTTGTGTCATGATTATTAAATTTTGCCCAAAAATAGTTTTTTTAGGTCATACACGGAAAACGAAAATCAGAAAGTGTTTATCTCCCCAGATAGCCTTTTAATAAACGGTTCCGGTAGTTGTTCTTCAATTTTTTGATTGACTTTTCTTTGATCTGGCGGACGCGTTCGCGGGTGAGGCCAAACACATCGCCAATTTCCTCGAGTGTATGCTGGCGATACCCGTTCAACCCGAAATAATACTTAATGATTTCAGCTTCCCGTTCTCCCAGGGTCGACAACGTTCTTTCAATTTCTTTTCTGAGGGAGCTTGTAATCAGGCCATTGTCAGGGCTTGGCGATTCGTTGTTGAGCATGATGTCATACAAACTGTTGTCATCTTCGTCTCGTAGCGGGGCATCCATCGAAATGTGGTGTGTTGAAACCTTCATCGCATCTTCAACCACATCGGCTGATGTTTCAAGTATGTTGGCAACTTCTTCGGGAGTAGGTTCACGTTGATATTCCTGTTCCAGTTTGGAGAAGGTGCGGTTAATTTTATTGATCGAACCAATCTTATTTAAAGGAAGGCGTACAATTCGTGCTTGTTCTGCCAGCGCCTGGAGGATCGATTGTCTGATCCACCAAACGGCATAGGAAATAAATTTAAATCCTCTTGTTTCATCAAATCGCTGGGCTGCTTTTATTAAGCCAAGGTTCCCTTCGTTAATCAGGTCGGGAAGACTCAGCCCCTGGTTTTGGTATTGCTTTGAAACAGAGACAACAAAGCGCAGATTTGCTTTGATCAATTCTTCCAATGCTTCCCGGTCGCCTTTCTTTATGCGTTTAGCCAGTTCAACTTCTTTTTCTGCGCTGAGAAGCTCCACTTTTCCAATTTCGTGAAGGTATTTATCCAGGGACAACGTTTCACGATTGGTCACCTGTTTCGTTATTTTTAGCTGCCTCATACGTTAGGTCTGGTTTAGTGATTAAAACTATTGTTCCCGGAATAAAAAGAATTCCATGTTTTTACAATAGATTTCTATTGGTTGAAAATAATCATTTATGAATTGAAATTAGAATTTCTTCTTAAAAATCTCATAAGCTTTACAAATTTCTTTACACTGACCAATCCCGGATACCTGTATCAGTTGTTTTGTTTGATTTATACGTTTCTTGCAGTACGAAGTGATTTGAAAACCTTAAAAAATAATAAATTCTTTGGGTAATATGTGCGAATTCCGTATTATTGCAAAATAATTCGCAAGAATACGAAAATCCAATATCTTAATCCTTATTTATCGATTACTTCTCCATTTGACATTTTTTGGACGTAAATTAATTTTCACTATATGTATGATATTATTGAATTAAGCAGAAAGCTGCTTCCTGACTTGAGGGAGATAGCTAAAGAGCTTAAAATCAGAAAGGTTGAGTCTTATAAGAAACAAGATTTGATTTATAAAATTTTAGATACGCAAGCCATTCTCGCTTCTGAACGTAAAACTGAGAATGTAAAAGACCGGACCCCAAGAGTTAAACCGGTACCACAACAACTGGCACAGCAGGAAATGAAAACGAAAGAAGTGGCTCCAGAAGCTCCTAAAGAAGAGGAAGAACCAAAGAAAAGGCGCCGTACCCAAGTGGTGATAAAAGCTGCCAACGCTTTTGATTTTAGCCGCAAGCAACGAGATCGTGACCCGGAGAGCAAGCCCGTTTTTTCGAAGCCGGAAGAAACCCAACCTGGGGGTGAGAAACAACCCGAACCCAAAGCGGTTGTTGAAGATGCTGCTAAACCTGAACCTGTGGCTCAGGAAAGAGAAAAAGAAAATCAACCCGAACCGAAACGTGAGTTTCAGCGTGAATATCAAAAAGATTTCAAACAACAACCGAAGAAACATCAGAAATGGGAAGGTCAGCAAGGCCCGAAATCCAAACAGGGAAGTGGTGGAAGTTCTGAAAAACCATATGAATTTGAAGGAATTATCACAAATACCGGTGTTCTGGAAATTATGCCTGATGGATATGGTTTCCTGCGTTCCTCGGATTATAATTACCTGAATTCGCCTGATGATATTTATGTATCGCAGTCACAGATTAAATTATTTGGTTTAAAAACAGGCGATACAGTAAGCGGAACGATCCGTCCTCCGAAAGAAGGAGAGAAATACTTTCCGCTGATTAAGGTGTTGGAAATAAACGGACGTACTCCGGATTATATCCGCGACCGTGTGCCGTTTGACCACCTGACCCCGCTTTTTCCAAATGAAAAATTTAACCTGACAGGTAAAGGTCACGATAATATTTCGACCCGTGTAGTCGATTTGTTTGCCCCAATTGGTAAAGGACAACGTGGTTTGATTGTTGCCCAGCCAAAAACAGGTAAAACAATGCTGCTGAAAGAAATTGCCAATGCAATTGCTGCAAATAATCCGGAAGTTTATATGATTGTTCTTCTTATTGATGAACGTCCGGAAGAGGTAACTGATATGGCCCGTAGCGTTAATGCAGAAGTAATTTCATCAACTTTTGATGAACCAGCCGAACGTCATGTACGTGTGGCCGGCATGGTGCTTGAAAAGGCAAAACGTTTGGTTGAATGCGGACATGATGTGGTGATCCTGCTTGACTCGATTACCCGTTTGGCCCGTGCATACAATACGGTTGCTCCGGCATCAGGTAAAGTACTGTCGGGTGGGGTGGATGCCAATGCTTTGCATAAGCCAAAACGTTTCTTTGGTGCTGCCCGGAATATTGAAGAAGGTGGTTCGCTGACAATTCTGGCAACGGCCCTGACTGAAACCGGTTCGAAAATGGACGATGTGATCTTTGAAGAGTTTAAAGGAACAGGTAACATGGAACTTCAACTTGACCGTAAGTTGTCTAACAAACGTATTTTCCCTGCTGTGGATATTGTTTCTTCAAGTACTCGTCGCGAAGACTTGTTGCTGTCTAGAGCAATGATGGACAAGATTTGGATTCTGCGCAATTACCTGGCAGACATGAATTCGTTGGAAGCAATGGACTTCATTAAAGATCGTTTGATGAAAACTAATTCGGTCGAAGAATTCCTGATTTCAATGAACAGCGAATAGAATAATTTCAACTGAAATAGATGAGAAACGCCGGAATATTCCGGCGTTTTTACTTTATATTGGTTTTTATATGCCTCATCAATTTCGAATAAAGATGACATGGACAAAAACAGGTCATGTTTTACGCCAATTTTGCAGTAATCTTTTTGAGAAACAGCTTTTTTTCGTCATTAATAAATGGCGAAAGTTCCTGGTAGCACCATTGATGATAATTGTCTATCCATTGAATCTCCGCGGGTGATAATAGCGCAGTTTCGATTAGATTGATGTCGATGGGACAGAGGGTCAGGGTTTCAAAACCATAAAATTGTCCGTAGTCAGTCCTCTCTGCTTCAACACAAACCATCATGTTTTCAGTTCGCAGCCCATATTGCCCTTCGCGGTAAAAAGCCGGTTCGTTAGACAGTACCATGCCTGGCTTGATGCTGTGTTCGTTATATTCCTGGCGAATGCTCATAGGCCCTTCATGCACATTCAGAAAATAGCCAATGCCGTGGCAAGTTCCGTGGCCATAATTCATGCCGTGTTCCCACATCGGTTTGCGGGCAAGGATATCGAGGTTGCACCCTTTTGTACCGGCAGGGAACCTGGCCTGTGTGAGGTTAATCATTCCTTTTAGCACCAGGGTGAAATCTGTTTTTTGTTGCTTGGTTGGGTTTGAAAGAATAACGGTTCTGGTGATATCAGTCGTTCCCGTTACATATTGGCCTCCGGAATCGAAAAGCAACATCCCTTCCCGTTTTACTTCTGTAGCGGTTTCTGGTGTAACAGATCGGTGGACTATTGCCCCGGTTTCGTTGTAGCCGACGATGGGGAAGAAACTGATGCCTTTGAAACCGTTTTGCAGCGATCTGAAATAGTCCAATTTCATGGCGATATCGTATTCTGTTACGGTCTGCTTTCCGATAGTCTGGTCAAGCCAAAAAAGAAACTCAACCATGGCAATTCCGTCTTTGCGCATGGTTTCCCGGATAAAATGTAATTCAGTCTCCGATTTAATAGCTTTAAGCATGGTTGGTACGGATATGCCTGAAATTACTACGGCTTCGGACGAAAGAGTTTCTGCCAGTGCCTGGTTTGCCCTGTCCTGGTCAATTAGGATTGTCCCGCTGTATGTACCTAGTTTATCAAAAACAGATTCGTAATTTTTTATTTGGATACCTTCACCCGATAGTTTCTCCGAAAGAGCGGAAGGTATTTTCACAGGGTTAACAAACAGGAATACTTCATCGGTCGTAATCAGCCCATAGCTAACAAATACCGGGTTAAAATCAATATCCTGTCCGCGCAGGTTGAATGTCCAGGCGATATCGTCCAGGGCTGTGATCAGGGTTGCGTTGGCTCCGGTTTTCTTCATTTCAGCACGTATCCCGGCAATTTTTTCAGCCCGGCTTTTACCGGCATGTTTCAGTTCGTGCTCAAAAACCGGATTTGTTGGCAGCTCAACGCGTTCCTTCCAGAAAGTTGTCAACAGGTCACCTGTATTTTTGAGTTGGATTTGGTTTTTGAACAGCTCACTTTGAATATTTTTGAATTGATTGACTGATATGCATTTTGCATCGATGCCAACAATGTCCCCTTTTTTTAAAACCGTATTTAGCCATTGCTCGGGCGATGGTGTTTCTTCAAGTCTCATTTTCATGAGTTGAATGCCTGTCCCGTTTAGTTGATCTTCTGCTTGTAGAAAGTAACGGGAATCGGTCCACAGGGCGGCTTCATTTGCAGTTACAACAACTAAGCCGGCAGATCCGGTAAAGTCGGTTATATACTGACGCACCTGCCAGTATTTGGGTAAATATTCGCTTTGGTGTGGGTCGGTACCCGAAATATACCAGGCAGCAACCCCCGCTTTTTTCATTTCCTGTCTGAGTTGCGACAAACGTTCCAAAATCGTTTCCTTCATTTTCTATCTTTTTATCCAAGGTTAAGATGAATGGTCTTCTATTGATTTTCGTTTTCCCTTTGTTCGTAGGTTAACCTATTCTCTGTTTAAAAGACATTTGATGATGTTTTTCATAGAAGAAGAGGGGATTTCATCCAGATCTATTTCAGAGGGGCGATAAAACTCGATGCCGGAGATGTCGTCCATCGGTTTAATAAGTTCAGGACAATCCAATGTCGCCTTGAAAACCAGGTCGAGCGTAAATACCAACAAGCCGTCAAACGGGTATTCATTTGGAAATGATCCAAAGTATTCAAGTTCGACAATATTTACCCCCAGTTCTTCTTTTATCTCCCGGTATATTCCTTCTTCGGCTGATTCCCCGTGTTCGATGAAACCACCGGGCAGATCTAACATTCCCTTATAGGGTTCAATGGCTCTTCGGGCCAAAAGCAGTTCTCCTTTGTTGTTAAAGATCAGTGCAGCTGCTGCTGCCGAAGTATTGAAAAAATATGTAAATGAGCAGTTGTTGCATCTTTTAGACCGATCGCTGGTTGGCAGAAAATCCGGTGAACCACACTTTGGGCAAAATCTGAACAGGGTTACCGGGTGGACTGAGGTGTACATGTTTTTTTATTAATTAGTTAATGGATTCCATCGCTTTTTTGTTTGGAGCGCCTGACGGCCATAATTTGAGTTGAAAATCCTGTGCTATTACCTGAAATAATAAAAGAGTGAAAACTGAGAGCAGGTTCATTTTTTTCATGGTAACGATTCAATATTTATTGGGATTGAAAAGTAGTTTCAGACAAAGTTAAAAATATAATAGAACTGTACGCCGGGATGAATTTCGAAAAAATGATGAAATTTAGTTAAGTAAATTTTTTCAAAACTGATTTCTGTTATTTTTGTAGCATGTTTTTATCGTTATTCATAAAAGGGATCATTATTGGCCTGGCCGTTTCTGTGCCACTGGGGCCAATTGGGATACTTATTATCCAAAGAACAGTCAATAAAGACAGGGCTTCCGGATTTTTGTCGGGTATGGGAGCCTCAATTTCTGATACAATATATGCGATTGTTGCCGGTTTTAGTCTTACTTACATTATTGACTTCATCCGGTTGCACCAGCTTCCGTTTCAGGTTCTGGGCGCGTTGATCGTCTTTTTTCTGGGTATCCATATTTTTATAAAAAACCCGGTCAGTGAGTTGAAAAGATACAAGCGAAAGGGGAGTACTTATTTTCAGGATTTGGCATCAACTTTCCTGATTACTTTTCCGAACCCCATGGTTGTTTTCATTTTTCTGGCGGTTTTTGCCAGTTCTGGAATTGTATTAGAAATAGATAAACCTTACCAGGCTTTTTTCATGGTTTTTGGCGTTTTTGCCGGGGCCAACAGTTGGTGGTTGATTTTAACCGGTATTGTTGGCATGTTCCGGCATAAATTTAATTTGCGTGTCCTTTGGTGGTTCAATAAAATTGCCGGAGTCACTATTATGGTGTTGGTCATCGTTACTTTTGTGATTGCCCTGATTGAAAAGGTTAAAATATGAAATGGTTGTTGATGACTGGTTTTCGATATCGTTTCATTTTTCAGTATCAAGGCTATTTAAAAGGAGAATCAGGCTCTTTTGCCATGTGATTGTATGTTAGTTTATCGAGCAGGTTAGGGAGAAATTTTCCTAAAAAAACGGTTAGTTTTCCTTCAATAAAAGTTAAAATCAATTCGCGTTTTCGTTTTTCAACGGCCTTGACGATGTGTCTTGCGCATACTTCTGCGCTCATCATTTTTTCTTCGTTACGGGGCGTTTCACCTTGCTGCGAGCCATCCCCTGTCAATGCCGATTGCCTTACTTCTGAAGCCGTAAAACCTGGTGCTGCAACCAGGACATGAAGCCCTTTTTTAATGTTTTCAATGCGCAGGGTGTCCAGGAACCCACGTATGGCAAATTTCGAAGCCGAGTAGCCCGTGCGGCCAGGCAGTCCCACATATCCGGCAATTGAAATTACACCAACAACAGAGCCTTTGGTTCTTAAAAGATGTGGAAGGGCATATTTGGTGCAGTAAACAGTTCCCCAGAAGTTCACATCCATTACTTGCCGGATGACATCAAGCTCAAGCTCCTCAAAGATAGCCCGCATCGAAATACCGGCATTGTTAACAAGTATATCAATCTTGCCAAACCGGTCAACTGCTGCTTCAATCAGTTGTTTGCAATCTGATTCTTTGCTAACATCTGTTTGCTGGATCAATATTTCATTTTGATGGAGCTCGGACTTAAGTTGATCGAGAAGGTTGATCCGTCGTGCAGCTAAAACTAAATGAGCGCCTTTTGCTGCGAACTCGTAGGCCAATGCTTTTCCAATACCCGAGGATGCACCTGTAATAACAACAACTTTATCTTTCATATTTTTATAAATCAAGTAATAACAAAAATAGCTTTTTTTTGTATCGAAGAAGAACCAAGCATTTAACAGGGTTGTGTTGATAACTGTAGATTGCTTTTTTTGATTTTTTGCAATCCGAAGTTTGCAATTATAATTAGAGTTTTTACCTTTGCAGCGCCTTTAAACAAAAAGGCAATACATAACGAGGATGACTCAGTAGCTCAGCTGGTAGAGCACATCCCTTTTAAGGATGGGGTCCTGGGTTCGAGCCCCAGCTGAGTCACAAAAAAGAAATTGAAAAACCTTGCAAGTAAATAACTTGTGAGGTTTTTTGCTTTTTGTGGTGTCAATATCTTTCTCTAATCTCAAACAAAGATTGGATCGGATCAATTAATAAATCGGGTGGATGGATAGGAATTGTTTTTATCTTTCGTCCATGGAAATAGACATTCTACTTA
>JBNKTK010000129.1:0-10219 GCA_050298035.1 Mangrovibacterium sp.
ATAGTAATTCAAAGCGGTCACGGTAGTTGTTGGCCCGGCTGTCGGTAATTCGTTTGAATCGGGTGTAATCGCCGGTGGCAATAAATGGCTGTCCCCAATACTGGATACTTAAATCGGGAGTGAGGTTGCAATTGATCCTGATTGAGGCGCTGAATGTTTGTCGTTTAATTCGGGCAAATAGGTAATCAGTACCCGCAGGTATTTCTTCCTGGGTTACATATTGAAGCTCTTTATTCATGGTCGTTAAACCCGGAGATAGCGATATTTTGATGCTTTTGGTTGGTCTGTAGCTGAAATCAAGACCAAAATTATTTTGGGTGAGGTCATCTTTTTCGTTGCTTTTATGGAACAACATATTGAAGCCCGTTGTCATCTTTTTTTGATCATTACTGCTTACGAAAAACCAGACATTTTTTGATCCAGGTGTTTTCAGGGCTGGCCCTCCTCTGAGTTCTGTTACCGACAAGCCTTTCCCGTTGATGTTTGATCCAATGCTTAAATGCCAGTAATTTTTGAATTGTGTGTGCATGTTGATGTTTCCTCCGGGACCGGTTAGCTCGCCGTCGAAATTCCATTCGGTCCACTGGTTGAAATTGAAATTGAAGTACCTGAATATTGAAAATGGTTCATAAATGCGGTACCCCAGCCAGAAAACCTGTAAGATGTTATCGGCCTGACGCATATAGCCAACGTCGTTTAGTTCAAGGCCGGGTGACTTCCATGCGATTGCGTTCAGGAATTTAATTGTCCCGCTGTTTTTTGAGAAGACCAGTTTTCCTCCCTGTCCGGTTAGGCTGGTCAGGGTTGTGTCGAGTTTGAGGTGAGTGGCATCTGGCCGTTGGAAACCATGGATCCATGATTCCTGGGTGTTCTTTATCGCCTCCCGGCTTCCTTCTACATGGCTGAAATAACTGGTAAAATCAAACTCCCATTTTTTATTGTTCCATTTGTGTACAAAATCAATTCCCCCGGTGTATGCCGATTTGTGGAGGAAATCCAGTTCGCTTTCTGATAATTTGCGGTTAACCGCTGTCATCATTCCGCCTATAATTGTGTTTCCGCCGTTAATGTCTTTTTGAATCCGCCCAACCATGTAGTTGGTCAGTGGCTCGACCATTTCTGTTCGTGAGGTGCCATTGCTTATGTCGGCAAACTCTTCTGATGTCAGCGATTCCAGGAAACCGACTGACCAGCCATCCCTTGTTTTCCCGGTAATTTTTGCTGCACCTATGATACTTGTAAACTCGGGACTTTTGATGTATTCGTCATCATTTAGCTCAGGCGAGTGGTGCGGACGACGGCCAATTCTTCTGGAGTAGAACAAGTTTTCATCAGCCAAATCGCCGTCACCAAACATAAGTGGAAAATTCAGGATGTTTTTCCCCTCGATAAAAAACGGACGTTGTTCCCGGAAGAAGGTCTCAAAGGCCGTTAAATTCACTTCGGAAGGATCGGCTTCAACCTGACCAAAATCCGGGTTGATTGTAAAGTCAAGTGTCAGGTATTTGGTAACACCAATCTTCCCGTCAAGACCTGCATCCAGCTTATTTTGTTTGCCATCTGCCCTGAATGGATTTTCTGCCTCTTTTTCGAACCGGTCGGCACGGGCAACAACATAAGGTGTAATGTCGGCCGTTTTCTTCGATTTGATATCTTTTAGCCCTTTCAGTTCGCCATAATGAGAAACCCAGCCAGATTGCTTTTTTGAGATTGGCTGCCATAAGCTCCATTCTTCTTTCCGGAATAGTTTCCGGCCTACCTG
The DNA here is from genome assembly GCA_050298035.1 of Mangrovibacterium sp. GTDB lineage: Bacteria > Bacteroidota > Bacteroidia > Bacteroidales > Prolixibacteraceae > Gaoshiqia. The sequence goes on from JBNKTK010000129.1 coordinate 1,763, forward strand.
AAGTCCCCAGGTCAGGTCGTTGTTTGTGTCGAACCGGAGTTGTGACAGCGGAACCTTCATTTCTGCATACCAACCTGATTTATCGGTTGAGGTTTTTACCCACCAGATTGGGTCCCAGGTATAGTCCTCATTTTCGCCATCGTTACTGACTACAAACTCAGACTTAATTCCAGCAGCGCTGACCATAAACGTGAACGCGGTTCGTTTGTCGTGGTAGGTGTCAAATTGAATGGCAACAAGGTCGCCTTCTGAATCATCGCGCCGGCTCATCCGGTGTACAATGCTGTCGGGCGAAGTGTCATATGCTTTAATGCCGATATAGATGAAATTATCGTCATATAAGATGGCGAATTCTGTTTTCTGTCCGGGGGCTTTATCTTCAAATGGTTCATGCTGAATGAAATCGTTTTGCCAATTGGCCAGTGCCCAGTTTGCTTCGTCCAGACGACCGTCAATTGTGATTCCATCCTTAATTTCAGATGTGTAATAAGTTTTTAAAGGATAATCCTGAGCCTTTGTTGTAAACGTAGTCAGTATAAGAAGTATGCTTAGCGCTGAAATCGTTTTTTTCATCTTGTTCTGTCTGGTTTCGGTACTTCTTATAAAGACTCTGTAGAATCAATTCTGTTACAATGCAACTGATTTTTTTTACAAAAAAAATGTCCCCGGGTAACCGAAGACATTCTTTTGTATGGTTGAATGATAGTTTTAACAACCTTCAGATTCTGCATGTGCTTTATCATGGTACCACTTCAGCGGGTATGATGAAGGACGTTCGATTGGCAAGCCGTACAGCCTGTCCATTATCAGGGAGGACAATACGCCCAATGCACGTGAAACCCCGAACAAAACGGTGTAGAATGAATATTCTTTTATTCCGTAGTGGTAGAGCAAAGCGCCTGAGTAAGCATCAACATTTGGCCATGGATTGCTGATTTTTCCAACACTTCCTAAAATTGGAGGAACAACTTCGTAAAGATTGTTTACCGTATTGATGAGCTTATCATTTGTAATGTATTTATCAGCAAACTCTTTTTGAGCCGTAAAACGCGGGTCGGTAACGCGCAGCACTGCGTGTCCGTAACCCGGAACTACGCGGCCTGCCTCCAATGTTTGTTGAACATAGTCGGCAAGTTGCTCTTTGGTTGGTTCTTCTGAACCGATTTCATTCATCAACTCAAAAATCCAGTTAATGACATCCTGGTTGGCGTAACCGTGCAATGGACCTGCCAATCCCAGCATTCCTGCACCAAGTGCATAGTAGGGGTTGCTGAGTGCCGAACCTACAAGATGGGTTGTGTGTGCAGAAACATTTCCACCTTCGTGGTCGGCATGAATGACCATATACAGGCGCATCAGGCGTTTCACTTCGTCGGAGTCGTGTCCCATCATGTGTGCCAGGTTTCCGGCCCAGTCTAACCTTGGATCCGGATCAATATGCTTGTCCTTGAAATAAATTCTCCTGTAAATATAGGCTGCAACCCGTGGCAGACGTGCAATAAGGTTCATCACATCGTCGTACATAAAGTCCCAGTAGTATTTTTTGTTGACACCTGAACGATATGCCTTTTGGAAGACGGATTCAGTTGCCATTGATACAATGGCCGCACTGAACATGGTCATTGGCCGAGCCGATTTTGGCATGGCATCAATCACGTCGAAAACATGTTGCGGCACATGGGCGCGGGTCGACCAGTCTTTTGAAATGTTGATTACATCTTCCTGCTCCGGGATTTCACCGATCAACATCAGGTAAAACAAGCCTTCGGGAAGAGGCTCACCTTCCGGGTTGAGGCGAGGTAGTTTTTCGCGAAGCTCAGGAATTGAAAAGCCACGGAACCGGATGCCTTCGTTTGCATCCAACTTCGAAGTGTCGGTGATCAGGGCCGGTATCCCTTTCATCCCGGTCATCACCTGCCCAATTGTTATGTTGGCAATGACTTGGTCGCCATGATCTGTTTTTAGTTTTTGATATTCACCAATGCACTTACTGGCTTTTTCGTAAAACCTATTCTTAATGTATTCCATCTCCTAATTATTTTATTGATTTATTTTTTTTCCATAAGTTAGTGAATATTCCTGATTATTTCATCAGTAAATTCAGTGGTTGACAGCAGGGTAGCGCCTTCCATCATTGCGTGTAAATCGGAAGTCACACGCCGTTTTGAAAACGTGTGTTCCATCGCGTCAAACACATGTTCGGCAGCTTCGTTCCAGCCCATGTACTCCAGCATCATAACCCCTGAAAGTATCAGCGAGCTTGGGTTGGCTTTGCCGGTACCTGCAATATTGGGTGCTGTTCCGTGTGTTGCTTCAAAAATGGCATAGCCGTTATCGTAATTGATGTTTGCTCCCGGTGAAATGCCGATTCCCCCAACCATGGCGGCTAATTGGTCCGAAACATAGTCGCCGTTCAGGTTCATTGTTGCAATAACAGAGTGGTCAAACGGATGGAGCAGGCTTTCCTGTAAAAATGCGTCGGTAATCACATCTTTGATGATGACTTTGCCTTCTGTTTTTGCATGTTCCAATGCTTTTTGGGCATCCAGCTGGCCTTTGTCCGATTCAATTTTCTGGTACTGTCTCCAGGTAAAAACCTGGTTGCCAAATTCAGTTTCAGCCAAATCATATCCCCAGTTTTTAAAAGCTCCTTCGGTAAATTTCATGATATTGCCTTTATGTACCAGGGTTACCGATGGGAGACTGCGCTCAACCGCGTATTTGATCGCGGCACGGATCAACCGTTCAGAACCATCTTTTGAAACTGGTTTTACGCCAAACGAAGATGTTTCGGGGAAACGGATTTGAGTGGTTGCACCCATTTCGTTGATCAGGAAATCGCGAAACTTCTTGGTTTTCTCTTCTCCGGCCATAAATTCAATCCCGGCATAAATATCTTCGGTATTTTCCCTGAAGATATGCATGTCGACCATTGACGGATAGCGGATCGGAGAGGGGACACCTTTGAACCAGCGGATAGGACGCAGGCAAACGTACAAGTCGAGTGTTTGGCGCAGCGCAACGTTCAGCGACCGAATGCCGCCCCCAACCGGGGTTTCGAGCGGCCCTTTTATACCTACCAGGTACTCTTTAAACGCATTTAGTGATTCATCAGGCAGATAGCTGCCGGTCTCAGTAAATGCCTTTTTGCCTGCCAGTACTTCTTTCCAAACCAGTTTTCGCTTGCCATTGTAAGCTTTCTCGACAGCTGCATCCAGCACCCGATGGCTTGGCGAACTAATATCCTTACCAATCCCGTCACCTTCAATAAAAGGGATAACCGGATTGTTCGGAACAATCAGCTTATTGTTTTTTATTGTTATTTTTTCGTTCATTTAGTTTGCACCTAATTTTAGTTGAAGATTTTCATCGATTGCGTTCAGGAAAGCTTCGGTTGTAAGGTAGTGTTCCTCTTTCAGATCATGCTCATGGATGATCAATGCCAAATCTTTCGTCATTTTTCCACTTTCAACGGTTTCAATGCAAACTTGTTCAAGGGTTTCAGCAAATTTAACCAATTCATCATTTTCGTCCAGTTTCCCACGGAAGGCAAGGCCTCTTGTCCATGCAAAAATTGATGCAATCGGGTTTGTTGATGTTGGTTTTCCCTGCTGATGCTGACGGAAATGACGGGTAACTGTTCCGTGGGCAGCTTCGGCTTCCATGGTTTTGCCATCCGGCGTAATCAGGGTCGAGGTCATCAACCCAAGAGAGCCAAAACCTTGGGCAACCGTGTCCGATTGAACATCGCCGTCGTAGTTTTTACAGGCCCAAACAAATCCGCCGTCCCATTTCATTGTTGCTGCAACCATGTCGTCAATCAGGCGGTGTTCGTAAGTAATGCCGGCTTCTGCAAATTTTTCCTTGAATTCAGTTTCAAAAACTTCCTGAAAAATGTCTTTAAAACGTCCGTCATATTTTTTCAGGATCGTATTTTTTGTTGACATGTACAGAGGCCAACCTTTGGCTAGTGCCTGGTTCATGCAAGCGCGGGCAAACCCGAAAATCGATTCGTCGGTGTTGTACATGGCCATTGCCACACCATCGCCCTGAAAATCGTAAACTTCATACGTTTGAGGTTCGCTTCCGTCCTCGGGTGTGAAGGTGATTGTCAGCTTGCCTTTTCCTTTTGTCGTAAAATCGGTTGCACGATATTGGTCACCAAAGGCATGACGGCCAATACAGATTGGCTTTTTCCAACCTGGTACCAACCGAGGGATATTATTAATGATGATGGGCTCGCGGAAAACGGTACCTCCCAAAATATTCCGGATGGTCCCGTTTGGCGATTTCCACATTTTTTTGAGGTTGAATTCCTTTACTCGTGCTTCATCGGGGGTGATGGTTGCACACTTGATACCGACACCGTGTTTTTGAATGGCATGGGCTGCATCGACTGTTACCTGGTCGTCGGTTTTGTCGCGGTTCACCATTCCCAGGTCATAGTACTCGATATCAATGTCGAGGTACGGGAAGATTAATTTTTCTTTTATGAATGACCAAATAACCCGGGTCATTTCATCTCCATCCAGTTCAACAACTGGCTTCGTTACTTTGATTTTTTTCATTTTTCTCGGGTGAGTTATTGATTAGTTGTTTTGTTGTTTGATAAGGTTTAGGGCCGATCCGGCTTTGAACCATTCAATTTGCTGTGCATTGTAAGTGTGGTTTAGCACAATGGTTTCTTTGCTACCGTCTTTGTGCACAATCTCCAGGTGCAGGGCTTTGCCGGGAGCAAATTCAACCAGGTCGGTAAAGTTGAATGCATCGTCCTCCTTGATTTTGCTGTAATCCGCTTCGTTGGCAAAAGTTAGCGCCAGCATCCCTTGCTTTTTCAGGTTTGTTTCGTGGATACGGGCAAATGATTTTACAATCACTGCTTTTACACCCAGGTGACGTGGTTCCATGGCGGCATGCTCGCGCGATGAGCCTTCACCGTAATTTTGGTCGCCAACAACAACTGTTGGAATAGCTGCTGCTTTATACGCACGTTGTACCTTGGGCACTTCGTCGTATTCGCCGGTGAGCTGATTTTTTACTTTGTTGCTTTCACCATTGAATGCATTTACTGCTCCAATCAACATGTTGTTCGAGATATTGTCGAGGTGGCCGCGGAAACGTAACCATGGCCCGGCCATTGAGATATGGTCGGTTGTACATTTCCCTTCAGCTTTAATCAGGAGTTTTGCCCCTTCGATATTTTTACCATCCCAGGCTGCAAAAGCATCGAGTAATTGAAGTCGTTTAGAATCATGGGAAACAACGATGTTTACCGATGAACCATCTTCGGCAGGTGCCTGATAACCGGCATCTTCAACAGCAAATCCTTTTGATGGCAATTCGTCGCCGGTTGGAGGTGTCAGCATCACTTGCTGTCCGTCTTCATTTGTTAACGTGTCGGTAAGCGGATTGAATGTCAGGTCGCCGGCAATGGCCAATGCAGTTACCAATTCAGGCGAAGCAACAAAAGCATGGGTATTGGGGTTGCCGTCGGCACGTTTCGAGAAGTTACGGTTGAACGAGTGCACGATGGTGTTTTTTTCGCCTTTTTCAGCGCCTTCGCGGCTCCACTGTCCAATACAGGGGCCACAGGCGTTGGCAAATACACTTGCCCCGATCTTATCAAAGATGGAGATAAAACCATCCCGCTCAATCGTATACCGAACCTGTTCCGAGCCCGGTGTGATGGTGAATTTTGCTTTTGGTTTCAGCTTTTTATCAACTGCCTGCTGTGCCAGCGAAGCAGCGCGTGAAATATCTTCATAAGACGAGTTGGTACATGAACCGATCAAGCCAACTTCAACGGTTGTTGGCCAGCCATTTTCTTTGGCAACTTCAGCCATTTTCGAGATTGGTGTTGCACGGTCAGGGGTGAATGGGCCATTCAGGTGAGGCTCCAGCTCGTCGAGGTTAATCTCAATCAGTTGGTCGAAATATTTCTCAGGTGAGGCGTAAACTTCCGGGTCGGCAGTTAAATGTTCTTTAATGCCATTGGCCAGATCGGCAACTGCTGCACGGTCTGTTGCACGCAGGTAACGTTCCATCGATTCATCGTAACCGAAAGTAGATGTGGTTGCCCCGACTTCAGCGCCCATGTTACAAATTGTTCCTTTTCCTGTTGCTGAAAGAGATTGTGCCCCTTCGCCAAAATATTCAATAATATAACCTGTTCCGCCTTTTACAGTCAATAGGCCGGCTACTTTCAGGATGACATCTTTGGGGGCAGCCCAGCCATTCAGCTTTCCGGTCAGTTTAACCCCGATCAGTTTCGGGAATTTCAGCTCCCAGGCCATTCCTGCCATAACGTCAACAGCATCGGCGCCGCCAACACCAATGGCAATCATGCCCAAACCACCCGCATTCACGGTGTGCGAGTCGGTGCCAATCATCATTCCACCCGGAAACGCGTAATTTTCAAGAACGACCTGGTGGATAATACCTGCGCCAGGTTTCCAAAATCCAATTCCGTATTTGTTGGAAACAGATTCCAAAAAGTCATAAACTTCTTTATTGTTTTGAAGAGCAAATTGTAAATCAGTACGTCCGCTGACACTGGCCTGAATGAGGTGGTCGCAATGAACAGTTGACGGAACAGCTGTTTTTGATTTGCCGGAATTCATAAACTGCAACAAGGCCATTTGAGCTGTTGCATCCTGCATGGCAACCCGGTCGGGTGCAAAGTCGACATAGTCTGCACCGCGCTTGTAGTTTTCAACTTTCTCTGCATCATAAAGGTGTGCATACAGAATTTTCTCGGCAAGGGTGAGCGGTTTTTTTAAAACGTCTCTGGCCTTTTCTATACGAGGGCCAAAATTCCCGTAGGTTTTTTCTATCAAATCAAGATCAAACATATTAGTGGTTTTAAATGAATTGTCGTGGGGAAATATTTCCAACAACCTTAACAAAAACAGGCGCCAAAGGTTTCCTTCAAAGGCTTTAAGATATCAAAAAAACTTTCATTAGATATGTAGCTATGTGGATGTTTTTGTGAAAAATTCTTATTTAGAATGAATAAAATGAATGACTTTGATACCTGGCAGCAAAAAGAATCTCAACTGCTGATCATTATTGGGTTTGTATGACGTATTTCTTTTAGTGTTTTCGGGTTGTCCTTGTTGTCTTTGTTGTCGAGTACGCTCTTTCACACCTTTAGCGACTCTGTGTCTTAGTGTTGAGTTAATTCCGTCATAGTGATAACACAAAGGAGTCTATGCAGTCAATTTACTTTTGCAGACATGGATAAATGAGTCATTGTTCAGTTGATAACCTGCCATTTCTTTGATGCTGAACTTCTGATGATGGCGTCAATTACTTTCATATTGCTAACGGCATCGCTTAGCGGGGTAGGAACGGGTTTATCTTCAATGATTGCTTTACTGAACGCATCAGCCTGCAAGGTATACTGGTCTACCGGCTCAAATTCATGTACTTTTGTGCCTTCTTTTGTGATCAGTTCAATTCTTGTCACTTCTTTGGGGGGTGCATTCACTGGAATCTCGACCACAATTTGTCCCTGGTCGCCCAGGATGTGTACCCGTTGGTGTGGCATCAATTGAGTTGAGCAGGTGAATGTTGCTGTTTTTCCGGAGTTAAACTTCAGCATCCCGGAAGTGAGCCAGTCTATTCCCATTTGGGGGTCGAAATCCATGTTCGCAATAGCCTCCGAAGGTTCTTCATTAAAAATGAAGCGGGGAAAGGAAACGCAGTAACAACCAATGTCCATTAATGCGCCACCGCCAACTTCCGGTTTATTCCGGATATTCTCCGGGTTGGTATTGTGGTAGGAAAAAAAGGCCTGCAATGTTTTTACTTCACCAATTGCCCCGGTTGTAACCAGCTCAAGTGTTTTTATCCATTGCGGATGGAACCGGTACATAAAGGCTTCCATCACTTTTAGTTGAGGATATTTTTTAGTCGTTTCTTCAAGAAGAATGGCTTCATCTGCATTCATGCCAACAGGCTTCTCGCATAGTACATGCTTCCCGGCCTGCATGGCTTTAATGGTCCACGCTACATGTAGGTTGTTGGGTAGCGGGTTGTAAATCGCATCAATTTCGGGGTCTTGCAACATGGATTCGTAGGAGCCGTATGCTTTGTCGATTTGAAGCTTCTGGGCAACTCTTTTTGCTTGCTCCTGATTTCGTGAGCTGATAGCAATAACTTCACTGTACGGGCTGTTTTGAATAGCCGGGATAACTTTATCGACCCCAATTTTTGCCGTGCTTAGAATTCCCCATCTGATTTTTTTCATTTTATAGTATTGTTAGAATTATTGCTTTCGTCCTTGAATCTGTTTCTTCTCAATAGCTGGTTTTTGAGAACAGCTAAAAATAATAAAAATGACTACCGAAAGGGTAGTCATTTTTATCAATTACAGGTACTATTTTGTCTAAATCTCCAACTTGATGATCGTATCGGTTTGTTGGCGTTTTGAAAATGGAATCTCGAAAAGCGTGC
>JBNKTK010000130.1:0-10078 GCA_050298035.1 Mangrovibacterium sp.
AAAAGCGTGCCGTATTCGGTTGTTTTAAACTTGACTTTGGAGTTATTGTCAAAGTAAACTGCCGACTTAATTTTTCCTTTTAATCCTGGTATTAGGAGCGATTCTTCATTCAAATCCAGGATATGCAGATAAATGGCATTTCCTTTCTGAGTAGTTGCTCCCCACCATGTTGGTTTTACCGGCCCTTTTTTCGTGCCGTAAATTGATTCGCCGTATTTGTCGAGCCATTGGCCCATTGCCATGAGGGTATCTACATTCTCGGGCTGGATTTTCCCGTTTGGCATCGGACCGGTATTCAGCAGGAAGTTGGCGCCATAACCCGCTGCCTTTACCATTGTTTGAATAAGCTGTTTTGTTGATTTATAACTTTGGTCTTTAATGTTGAACCCCCAGCTGCCATTCATGGTCTCACACATTTCGAGCGGAAGCTCCGAGATGGTACCTGTTTGGTTGAACCCCATTGTGTTTTCTCCCGGTAAATCGCGTTCAAACATTTGAAAATCTTCGCCGGGGTAGGGGGCTTTGTGGTGGTTGCTCCCAATCAGTGCACCAGGTTGAAGTTTATGGATTAAGGAATAGGTTTCGTCCAACCGCCAGTCCGCATCCCACTTGTCCCACATTCCGTCGAACCATATTCCCCCAATTTCGCCGTAATTGGTCAGCAACTCGCTCAGCTGTGCATTCATGTAGTCGATATACTTGTTCCAATCCCCGTTTTCGGGGCGGCCGGTGTATTCCTGACCGGTATTGCCACGAGGGAAATAATCCGGATGATGCCAGTCAAGCTGTGAATAATAGAAAAATAGTTTGATCCCCTGTTTGTCACATTCATCCTTCAACATTTTTAGAATGTCCTTCCCGTAAGGAGTCTTCTCTACAATATCGTAGTTGCTGGTTTTTGAATCGAACATGGCAAAACCGTCATGGTGCTTACTTGTTATTGTAATGTATTTCATGCCGGCTTTTTTTACCATCGAAACCCATTCTGCGGGATTAAATTCTGTCGGGTTGAAAAAGGTTGGTAACTTTTCGTATTGCTTGATTGGGATTTGTTTCTGGTTCATGATCCATTCGGCAATACCGTAATCGCCACCACCGGCCATCTCACAATAAACACCCCAGTGGATGAAAAGCCCAAACTTGGCGTTTTGGAACCATTCCCTGTTGTCCAGGTTTTCTTGTGTAGGTTGATAATCTTTTTGTGCAAATGCCAGGCTTGCTAAAAGCACCAGCATGACAGAGAAACGTAGTTTTTTCATCGATAAATTATTTAGTTGGTATACTGTCCTGTTGTGTGCTGATAAAATTACACTAAAAAACGAAATTCGTACCATGTTTTAAGGCATTTCAACCAAAACATGAAGAGTATAAGAAAAAAGGAACCAGCTAAATCCGGAAAAAAGAGAAGTGGACACTACCGTAACTTCGAAGCTCTGCGAATTGCGGATAGCCTGAAAAATCGTAGTTTTTTGAGTGTTCAAGAATAAACAGGCCGCCAGGTTTTAAGATCCCCGATGACAAAACAAGGTTTGGTACTTCGTTAAATTGTTTATGATCGTAAGGTGGATCGGCAAACACCAGGTCATAAGTTTGGTCTGTTTTTCCAACAAATTGGAAAGCATTTGCTTTAATTGCCTTGATGTGTGTTTCACCAATTTTTTCAATAACCTCTTTTATGAATTGATGATGGCGAAAGTTTAATTCGACAGAGGTGATGTCCAAACAACCGCGAGATGCAAATTCAAATGAAATACTACCGGTGCCTGAAAAGAGGTCAAGGACTTTGATGGACTCAAAATCAACCTGGTTTTGCAAAATATTGAAGAGGCTTTCCTTGGCCATGTCGGTTGTTGGCCTGGCATTGAAACTCTTCCCCGGATTAAACAGGCGTCCCCGGTATTTACCTCCTACAATGCGCATGAAAAACTTTTAAAGAGATTGTGGAAACGGGCATCGGGCAAACGCTCGATGAGATAACTGTAATGGATTTCAGGGTTCTTTGGGGCAATAGTAACTTGCTCGAAATACTGCCGAAGCCGATGATAAATAGCCGAATGCTTGTTTATTATGCCGTCCAAAACAACGGTGGTCGGTTCTGTTTCCATGCTTTTTACTGCCCCTAAAATGTAATAAAGCATATCATTTTCACCTTCATAATTAAAGCAGTTATAAAATTTCAGCTCTCCGTTTATTCCTAAAATCACAAGCTGTCGTGATAATGTTGTGACCTTGAGCAAAGGGGCTTCGGATGACAGATTGCTTGTTGCAATTTTAATTTCCGGGATTATTTCGATGCCGGGATGTTTTTCATTGATCCAGGCGTGTAACGGTTCGCTGATTTCGGATAGCGCATACGAATCGAGCTCGGGAACAAAAGAGTACAGGCATCTTGACTGGTTGTCTGCTTCAATTGTCATTTGCAGGAAAGACGAAGCCAGTTCCGGGCTAAAAACGGATGCTGGGACTAATGTTGTTTTATCTGGTGCTGAATAGAGGATTGTTGTTTTCTTATAAGGAAGCGAAAGAACATCAACTTCATCATAAATGGTTTGAATCTTTTTCAGCTGAAACCCGGGCTCTTTTGCGAAAATATTTTGGTGAAACAGGTAAACTACCTTGTTTTGGATGGAGTCCAGGATACAAAAAGAAAATCCATCCAGGCTTACCTGGATGGATAGAAAATATTCTAAAGTAAAATTTAAATCAAAAGTTTCGTCAACAAGCGATACTTTTTGCATAGCTCATGTTATTCCCAGTTACCTGCGTTGTTATTGGCTTCAACCAGCGAACCAACTTTCAGTCCCGGATATTTATCGTTTGTGCGTTTTTGGTCATTCAGGTTGATGATCATCTGACGATCCAGATTTTTCAGGATTGTATTGTTGTGTGCTTTTGCTTCGAATACCGGAACTTTAATACCAGAACCAGTCGTGATGATTGTAGCACCCAGGTGGAATTCTGCGATAGTGTCTTCAACCGGTATATATTTCAATTTTTCAATAGGATAAGTTGTGCCAAATAACGAATCCAAAACACTTATTCTAATTGTGTCACGGATGATCAAACCTTGTTTAAGCGCTTTAGCTTCATTTAAACCAGCTTCGATCATACTGTCGGTAAGCATACCAATTTTACGAACTAATGGAAGTGAATCGTTTTTTACAAAAGTTATCAAAGTATCCCAACTGCCGGTAAACTGACCGTTAACATCTTTATAGGCTAATTCAGCTTTACGAATGTCTTTCAGTTTTGCTACGGTTACTTCATATCTGGCATCTTTGGCTTTCTCGAACTCAATAGGAAGTTCAATACTTTTATAGATAAAATATACAAGGACAATAGCTATACCAACAAGTGCGATCTGAATTACTGTCTTCATCTTTGTTTTTTTAAGATTAGTTTTTGTTTGCTTGCAAATTTATAAAAAAAATTAAATTACAACCGGGGAATACTTTTAATTTAGCGGCAATGTTGAAAAAACACATACAGGATCAGTTGTTGCAGAATTTCGGCTTTTCGCCTACGGAAGGACAGGAAATCCTGACCGGAAAACTGGCTTCTTTCATTTCCGATAATTCGGGTGATACCATTTTTTTGTTGAAAGGATATGCCGGAACCGGAAAAACCAGCATGCTCAATGCTTTGGTGAAAACATTAACAACATTCAAGTTTCAAACAGTTTTGATGGCGCCGACCGGAAGAGCGGCCAAAGTTCTTGCCAACTATACAGGCAAAAATGCCTATACCATCCATAAACGCATTTACAGGCAACAATCGTCATCGGATGGAATGGGGCGTTTCGTGCTCGACAAGAACCTGATGAAGAATTGTTTCTTTATTGTTGACGAGGCTTCCATGATTTCGAACAGCTCTCCTGAGGGCTCCGTTTTTGGTACCGGCAGGCTTTTGGATGATCTGTACGAGTTTGTGTATACCGGCTCAAACTGCAAGCTGGTCCTGGTGGGGGATACGGCCCAGCTGCCACCGGTGGGAATGGATATCAGCCCGGCGCTGAATGCGATGGAACTGGAACAATATGGCTTGGATGTCATTGAACACGAGTTGACAGATGTTGTCCGTCAGGAACAGGATTCCGGCATATTATATAATGCTACCAGCCTTCGGGAGATGATTTCGGAAGATTTTGTTGATTCGGGTTACTTCCCGATAGAAACAGAAGGATTCCCGGATATTATACGGATTGGTGGCGCCGATTTAATTGAGAAGATATCGGAATGTTATGACCGTTATGGTGAACAACAGACCATGGTGATTACCCGTTCGAACAAGAGGGCTAATAAATTTAACCAAGGGATCAGGTCTACGATTTTGTATAAAGATGCCGAGATTACGGTTGGCGATTTGCTGATGGTTGTTAAAAACAATTATTTCTGGCTTGGCGAAGACGAAAAGGTTGATTTTATTGCCAACGGTGATATTGCAGAAATCAAGGCCATCCGAAACTATGAAGAATTGTACGGGTTTCGTTTTGCCAATGTCAGTTTGAGATTTATTGATTACGATGATCTTGAGGTCGACTGCAAAATTTTTCTGGATACGCTGGGAATTGAGTCGGCAAGTATGTCATCGGTAGAGAATCAGCGATTGTTTCAAACGGTTGCCGAAGATTATGTGGATATCCGCAGTAAAAAGAAAAAGTGGGAGAAGATTCGGGAGAATCCGTATTTCAATGCGTTACAGGTGAAATTTGCCTATGCTGTTACCTGCCATAAAGCCCAGGGCGGACAATGGGATGCCGTTTTTGTTGATCAGGGGTATTTGGTTGAAGATATGATCAACAAAGAGTACTTACGATGGCTTTATACCGCTTTTACCCGTCCTGTTAAAGAGCTTTACCTTGTTAATTTCAATAAAGAGTTTTTTGGGGAATAGGAAGAGGCCAGAGGCAGGGGCCCATCATTGACATTCAGGTCATCCCGAATTTATTTCGGGATCTGTGTATGAAGCGTAGAGATACTGAAACAAGTTTAGAATCTTTATGAAAAAGATTCTGCTGTTTAGGCTCTCGGTATTCGGTTGTTCGACGGGTATTTTTCCTTCTTCGAAACGTAATCCCAACACATCGAAATCAAGTTTGCCTTTTTAGTTGGTCATTTTCCCTTCTTCGAAGCCAATTCCCCTTTCTTCGAAACTAATACTGCGCTTTTCAAAACTTATTTCCGATATTTCGAAGAACAGTTCCGGCTCTTAGTTGGCTTTTCCCTCTCTTTGATGAGCAATTCCGGCTTCCAGATGAAGATCTTTCTCTCTTAGTTGGCAAATTCTCCTTGTTAGGCATAATGATCCGGTTTCTCAAAAAGATCGGATCCGTTGTTTGACTGGTTGAACAACGAAAAAAAAAAGGAGCCCGAAAGCTCCTTCATATGTTAGTTGTTAAATTTCTTTAGGATATCTTTCACGGCATCCTTGTGAATTGTGAACCCCATCATTTTCAGCTTGACGTAATCTTCACTGAAGAAGTAGTACCCAAATTCAGGCGCATTCTCGTCATTATTTCGTGACCCCGAGCTCGAATCCTTGATCAGGTACCAGTCCTTGCCATCGCCGTTAAAATTCTCAATATAACCGACCAGGTGCATGCCGTGGTCATCGGTTGTTGTTTCGTTTGCAAAGCGGAAAGCCCGTGCATCTTCATTGATGTAGGCCGACGGAATATCAAAATCAGGAACCATGGCGCACTGTGTGCCCCGAGAAAAACCAGCCTCAGAAACATCGCCGCCAATACTCATGGTGTAACCTTCCCTGATGGACTTTTTTACGACATCCATATAAACATCCAGCGGAACATTGTAATAATCGGCATTGTGCCACCAATTATCAGGAACAGTGTATTCTACCTTCTGCCAGTATGGTTTTTGTTTGTATGAAAGAATTTCTACAAAATCATTTGGGTCGAGTTTCAGGTAATCTTTCATGTAAGTCATCGGCGTGTATTCTTTTCCTTCTACTTTAAAACTGGTGGGAGGAACGCCCAAGTAGTGGTTCATGATCGAAGCAATGGTTTTCAACGCTTCTTCTTCATTCCATGCGTTTGATGTTTTCAGGGAATTCAGGTAGCCCCGCATTTCCTTCATCATTTTACTGTGGTCGTGGTATTTGTGGCCGTTGATCAGTCCGGTATATTCGGTTTCGGGCATTAACCCGTAGGCCAATGCAACACGGGCAACGGCGTTTCCCTCAGAACCTTCATCAAATAACGAATTGCCGCGCTGTTCAATAAAGCGTTGTGCTTTGCCCAGGTATTCGTTATAGGCCACGTACATTTCGGAAAGTTTGACTTTTTTGCCGGTCATCCGAAAGATTTCCGATTCGTAAAATGAGAGTGTCGAGAAATCCCAACACGTTCCGGTATTTCCCTGCGAAATTACCGGGTTGGCCCAAACGCGCTTATACAAATCTACTTTGTTGGGCAGTTTGTATGAAGATTGATCCATGACCAGACGTGCCTGTGGTTCTTCTGCATTAATCGAATCATCAACATGGCGGATGTCTTTCATGATAGTCTGATAATAGTAACCCGTTCCCTTGGGGAGTGTTTCCAGCTTGGCTGTGTCCTTGTTCTGGGCATTGGCTCCAATTGCAAGGAGCAGGCAAGCCGAGGCAATTAATCGTTGTTTCATATTTAATAAAATTTGATGTCAGGTATTTATTCCGAAGGGCATTCTTCAAAATAAGTTTATTTCAGGCTTGCCAAAATAAGAAAACAGCCCGGCCGGAATAATGACTTTTGGTCACTTTTCATACTCACAGGTATTTTATTTTTTGTGTGAATTGTTTATCAACCTGTAATGAGTATCTCCAAGGTTGATTTAATTACTCTCGATAACCTGTCCTTTTTCGCGGTAAAGATCAATTTTGCCCTTCAATAAAACGGCTATCACCGTCACCTGTTCATCGAGAACGGTTTCGGGAACATCAATATAAACAATGCCGGGAACAGCGCTCCAATATGCTTTTCCAACGACTTTCCAGTTTAGTTTTGTGCCCTCGCCAACTACCCAAATCCGGTTGATGTCATTCTTTAGCCCTTTAATCATGAGTGGCCCGTTGGGTTTGTACGGCACAAAAAGGTATAATAAATCACCGGTTTTGTTCATGGCAGTTGGCCCGTAAAAATGTTCGAGAGGAATGCCTGCCCGTGTTCCGTAGATGGCGTCTTTATGCTTGCTGGTCCAGCGTCCCAATTCTTTCAGAATATTGACTTGTTCCGAAGGAATTGTGCCGTCGGGTTTGGGGCCGATATCAAGTAGCAGGTTGCCGCCCATGCTGATGCAGTCAACCAGTATGCGGATGATTTGGTTGGGCGTTTTGTAATTGTGGTCATTGTGCTGGTATCCCCATGAATCATTCATTGTCATGCACAACTCCCACCATTTCCCTGTAGGTTTGGTTACCGGAACACCTTGCTCGGGCGTTTCGTAATCGCCATAACCTTGTATGCGCGAGTTGAGGATGACATGCTTGTCCCAACGCCGGATGCTGTCACTCAATTCTTTGGCCTTCCATGCTTCGGCTGATTGTTCCCAGTCGCCGTCAAACCAAAACAGGTCAGGCTTAAACTGTTTTGACAATTCTTCAAGCTCACAAAAATTAAAATCAACAAAACGGTTCCAACGTTCCGGATCGTTAGAGTAACGTTTTTCTGTTCGTGTTTTATTCGGATAATCCGGATGCGACCAATCCAGTAACGAATAATACAAACCAACTTTCAGGTTGTTTTTCCGGAGGCTTTTTACAAATGGGGAAATTACATCTTTGCCTGCCGGCGATTGTTTGGGTATGCTCAAGTCGGTGCATTTCGTGTCCCACAGAGCAACGCCATCATGGTGTTTTGTGGTGATGACAGCATACCTGGCTCCGCTTTCCCTTATCAATCTTGCCCATTCTCCCGGATTGTAATTTTGTGCCGTAAAACCAGCCAACTGCTTCATGTAATTGTCGTAGGAAATATAGTTGTTGAAGAATGACCAGCTTTCGTCGATGCCGTTGACTGCGTATATTCCCCAATGAATGAAAATACCAAGTTTGGCATCGCGGAACCACTCCATGCGTTGTTCTTTTTCTTCGGGAGTTTCTTGTGCTGTGGACGGAGAAAACTGCAACAATAACAATGCAGTTAGCCCAAACAGAATTTTTTTCTTCATGGTTGTCAGATTTGGGTTTGTAAAGATTATCTAAAAATAAACAATCTGACAGCCAAACAGAAGGAAACGGATCTTCTTCTTTTATCGGAATTTTAGCAACTGAAAAAAAAGGAAATTTACCCGATTGGGTATGTTTCATTTTCATTCCCCACAGTGGTATTCGGGAAAATTGATTTGGCTTCTTCCAGAATGATCTCGGGATGTTTGTATCTCGACGAAAAATGCCCGATCAATAATTGTTCTGCTCCGGCTAGTTTTGCTGTTTCAGCTGCCTGTACACCTGTAGAATGGTAGGTTTCTTTGGCAATTTTGGCATCGGCATTGGCAAAGGTTGCTTCGTGGTAGAGTAAATCAACACCGGTAACCGGCTCCACAATTTTCTTATGAAATGCTGTGTCGGAACAGTAGGCGTATGACCGTGTTTTTGCGGGAGGGACAACCAATTCGCTGTTGGGCACAGTCTCTCCCGAATCGGTAATGAAGTCAGCGCCGGCCTTAATGTTTTTAATTTCCCTGATTGGGATATTGTACTGTTTGATTTTTTCTTTGATAATGTTTGGGGCCTTCGGTTTCTCATCGAACCGGAAACCGCAGCACGCAATCCGGTGGTGGAGTGGGAAAGAGGTGATTGACAGCTTTTCGTCTTCAAAAATTACCTGCGGGCGCTTGAAATTGAGCGGATGGAATACCAGTTTGAAACCGGGATCATCGATCCCCAAAAAATCAAGTTGAAACAGGATGTAGCGTTGCAATTCGGAGTGGGCGTAAATGTGCAGGTCATTCTTTCTGCCCAGCAAAATCAGTGTCGAAATCAATCCAATCAATCCAAAGAAATGGTCTCCGTGCAGATGAGATATAAGAATGTGGTTTAGTTTCCCAAAGCCGATTTTATTTTTCCGGATCTGATGTTGTGTGCCTTCGCCGCAATCAATCAAAAAAAACCGCCCAAGTACATTGAGCACTTGAGCGGTTGGATATCTTGAGGAAGTAGGCATTGCTGAACTACTTCCAAGAATTGTTAGTTGAAAAGGCATCTGCATGCAAAAAGGAGGTTATAGTTTCCCTTTTTGCTCCAGCAATTGTTCAGCTTCATCAACATCTTTTGTAATCAACAAGACGGTATGAAGCATCGAAATGCGGATCAGATGTTCAACGTCGGGTTGAAGGCCTGACAGTATAAAAGTACCGATTGCATCTTCGCATAAGCGGTTAGCTACCAAAATGGCACTCAAACCGGACGAATCAACATAGCTGCATTGGCTAATATCCAAAATGATGTTTTTCACGTTGGCATTTCCCAACAAAACCAACTCTGATTTTAAATCAGGAGCGTTGTTTGTGTCCAGTTTGGAACTCAGAACTTTAATTACTGAATGTCCCTCTTTATTTACAATTTCAAAATCCATGAATGGAAAATTACGAAATTCTGATGTAACAATTGATAAGCCGGGGCTTATTTTTCTTTGTTTTCTTCAGCTTCCATTTGAGATTTCAAGGCTGCCAATTCGCTGATATCACCCAAAGTTGTTTTCTCCAGGTTGTCTTTTACAGTTTTAACAGCTTTTTTTGTTTGTTTGGCTGCAGCTTTCTTCTCTGCTGTTTCAACTGATTTTTTCTCATCTTCGAATACACGAGAGTGAGACAGGATGATACGTTTTGCAGATTTTGAGAACTCGATTACTTTGAAATCCAGTTTTTCGTCCAAAGCAGCCTGAGAACCGTCTTCTTTTACCAGGTGACGAGGAGTTGCGAAACCTTCAACACCGTAAGGAAGAGCGATTGTTGCGCCTTTGTCAAACAATTCAACAACAGTTCCTTCGTGGATTGAGTCAACAGAGAAAATTGTTTCGAAAACATCCCATGGGTTTTCTTCCAGTTGTTTGTGGCCAAGGCTCAAACGACGGTTTTCTTTG
>JBNKTK010000131.1:0-9921 GCA_050298035.1 Mangrovibacterium sp.
TAAGTCCGCACGGCATGTGCCATTTTTGCACGAAGGATCAGAGTGTCACGAACCGGGTTGCGGCGAAGGTCGAGATAGCGGTATTTCATTCGGATATCGTCACCACCGTCACTTTCATCTTCAATGGTGAAAGGAGGAACGGCTGACGGGCTCAGAACTTTTAGCTCCGTTACTTCAATTTCAATGTCCCCTGTCGGTATATTTTTGTTCTTACTGCTTCGTTCGCGTACGGTTCCTTTTGCCTGCATCACGAATTCGCGTCCCAGCTTTTTCAGGCTGTCCTTGATTTCAGATGACGTATTTTCATCAAAAACCAACTGGGTTATCCCGTAACGGTCGCGCAGGTCGACAAAAGTCATCCCACCCAATTCACGTTTACGTTGTACCCAACCCGCTAAGGTTGTTACCTTTCCCTGATGTTCGAGGCGCAATTCACCACATGTGTGCGTTCTGTACATATTGTTGCTTGTTTTTTGTTTGCCTGCAAAAATAAGCAGATTTTAGCAATTTAAATTGTAGGTTTGCCATTAATATTCAATTGAGTTGAAGGATGGAACCATTTGATGACTTTTATTTTATGAAACGGGCTTTCCAGGAGGCACAACTGGCTTATGAGAAGGGCGAGGTTCCTGTTGGTGCTGTTGTTGTTGCCAACAACCGGATTATTGCCCGTGCGCATAACCTGACAGAAACATTGACCGATGTGACCGCTCATGCTGAGATGCAGGCGATTACTGCTGCTGCCAATTTGCTTGGTGGTAAATACCTGAATGAATGCACACTTTACGTTACTTTGGAGCCTTGTGTGATGTGTGCCGGAGCCTTGGGGTGGGCACAGCTTGGGCGGCTGGTTTACGGGGCAAGTGATGAGAAGCGGGGCTTCTCCAGATTTGCGCCCAAAGCCCTTCATCCGAAAACAGAGGTGGTGTCGGGTGTTTTAGGTGATGATTGTGCCGATTTGATGATTGCCTTTTTTGAGGAAAGAAGGTGATTGGCGAGAGTTCATGAGTGCATAAGTCTCTATCGTACATAAGTAGTCATTTCTTGTCATTAATGGTCCCAATTGAGCTAGTACCAAATCTTTCAAATTTAATTGAACAGTGCGGTACAGCCCGGCCTATTTTTATCAAAACCGGAATCAAACTGAAAGCATAGTGCAAACGGGAAGTTCCGACGAGAGGAGGAAATCACCCGTTGAACTTAGCTTTTAGGAAGATGGAGGTTGCAGATAAAAATCAGCCTTGAATTTTCTGTTTACTCTTTGTTTCAAGACAAAGAGTAAAATCCGTCTGATAAGACACTTCAGGAATGGATTGAGATAACCCCGCAAAATCATCCAGTTAGACATTAAGTGATAGGTTTTCAAAAAAACAGATTCAAGAAATCAATGCCGTTTTTCTTTTGTCCGAATTGACGTTAAAAAATCAAGTCTATTCCACGATTTCAAATCCCACTTTCTTCAAATCCTCATAAAAGCGGGGATACGATTTGGTGATTACCATCGGGTCGTCAATTTCAATTTTCCCAAACATGGCGGCAGCTGCAAATGCAAGCGCCATGCGGTGGTCGTGATAAGTCATGAAGCAGGGAACTTCTTTCTTCCCGAATGGGAATGTGCCATCCCATTTTAGTTCTCCATGCCTGGGTTCGGTGATTTGCACCCCAAACTTTGCCAGTTCATTTTGCAGGGCCAGAATCCGGTCTGTTTCTTTAATTTTTAGTGTTTCAAGCCCCGTAAAATGAAAGGGGATTTCTTTTAGCACACACAAGACAGCCATTGTTTGGGCCACGTCAGGATTTTCAATGAAGTTTAGTTGAAGCGACTTTGGTTGACTGTTTTTTGTTTTCCGAAGAACCACGCTATTTTCTTTGCTGATGCTTTCAACGCCAAACTGATCGAACCAGGACGCAATGGAGCAGTCTCCCTGCAAACTATCCAATTTGAGGTTGTTCAGTTCAACCTCGCCTTCGTCGGACAAAGCCAGCATCTGGTACCAGTATGACGCACCAGTCCAGTCGGCCTCTACCGTAAACGGAAACGGGAGGTACATTTGCTCATCGATGCGGATTTCGTTCCCTTTCCAAACATGAGCCACCCCGAATTGTTTCATCAGGTTTAAAGTCAACTCAATGTACGGGCGTGAAGTGATTTTATTTTTCAGGCGCAGGGTAAGTCCGCCTTCAATCATCGGGGCAATCATCAGCAGCGCAGAAATATATTGACTGCTGACACTTCCATCCAGTTCAAGAATTTTCCCTTTTAGCTTGGTTCCCCAGATTTTCAGGGGTGGATAACCTTCATTTTCCAGGTATTCGATTTTTGCACCAAGCTCATTCAGCGCATCAACCAGCAACTTGATCGGCCTTTGCTTCATTCGGGTCGAACCGGTCAAAGTCCACTCCCCAACAATTTGTGACAAGAATGCCGTTAAAAAACGCATGGCTGTCCCGGCATGGCCAATGTCAAACACATTGGTGTTCGAATTTAAAACCTGTTGCATCACGATGGTGTCATCACTATTGTGCAGGTTTTGTATTTCGTAAGGACTGTAACTTAGTGCATTAATGATCAATGCCCGGTTTGCAATACTTTTTGACGACGGGAGATCAATTACCCCGTTAATTTTCCGGTCTGGTTTTGACAGCAGGTATTTCATTTTATGTCAAAATTGCTTAAACAGCAAGGTTTTTATAATAATCAAGCGCTTCAAAAATCAGTTCTTTCGGACAATCCTGGTTGATTTCAACCTGCCCGATTTTTGAGATCAACGTAAAATTGATCCGGTTCCCTTCGTTCTTCTTGTCATGGGTCATCAGCTCGTAGAGGGCTTCATAATCAGCTTCGGTAATTTCGAATTTGCTATATTTTTGAAGTAACCAGTTCGAAATTGAATTCAGCTCATTTTCATTGAATCCACATGCCTGTGCTGAGAGGAAAAGCTCAACGATCATCCCGTAAACAACAGCATGTCCATGTAAGATTGGTTGTCCTTTGTGCAGTGCAAAACTTTCAAACGCGTGGCCAACTGTGTGCCCAAAATTCAGCGCTTTGCGAATGTTTTTCTCTGTCAGGTCGTTTTGCACGTGCCAGTCTTTTACTGCAACCGAATGGGCGATAATTTCCTGTAAGGCATCGTAATCAATCGAGTCCAGATTGTATTGCTGCAACTCCTGCCAATGCTCGGGGCTTTTGATGAAGCCGTGTTTGATCATTTCAGCAAAACCGGAAAGAAAATTCTCCTGGTCAATTGTTTTCAGGAAACCAGTATTGATGATCACAGCATCCGGTTCGTTGAAAACACCGATTTCGTTTTTCAGGCCATTGAAATTGATCCCGGTTTTCCCGCCCAGCGAGGCGTCAACCTGGGCAAGCAGTGTGGTTGGGATGTTCACGAAGGCCATGCCGCGCTTAAATGTTGATGCGGCAAAACCACCCAGATCAGTCAGCATGCCGCCGCCAATGTTGATGAGTAACGATTTGCGGTCGGCGCCGAATTTTGACAATACTTCCCAAACCTGTTCCACCGACCGGATGGACTTGTTGGATTCTCCACCCTTGATGACAATTTTCCGGATTTGATATTTATTGACAATACGTTCAATCAACGGGAGGCATAGCTTTTCCGGTACTTCCTCTGTCAGCAAAAAAATCTTTCCAACAGGAAACTTGCTGACTATTTTTTCCAGTTCATCCTCAATCTGTTGGGAAAAGATAATATTTGAGTGTATTTTTGAAGGAGCCATGTCGTCTGTTTTTTTCGTGTTGGCAAAGTTAAAATATTTTTAGAAGCCTATAAATTTAAAAGTATCTTGCGCCTATTATTTACGAATCATTAATTGTCGATGGAAATTTCAAACAAAAAAAGAACTCAAAAGATTAAGCGTAACTTCAATCTGATAGTTGTGTTTCTACTATTGGTTACCTTGTTTTTTGTTTGGAAAGAGATGAATGCTTTGGTGATTACGTTTATAGCTGCTGATGTTCTTATCATTTTGGGTGTCCTGTTTATCAACTTCAACTACATTTACTACAGTTCTGCAAATGATAAAATATTGATTCGGTACTATTCTGTTATCTCGCTTTTGGGGAAAGAATATAAGGCTATTGAGTTTGACAAGCATTTGCTGTATGAAGTAAAAGTGAAAAAAGCATTTCTATTTTCTGATTTGTCTTTGGCTATCCGCACCAGTAAGGGTATTGCCGAGTATCCGGATGTCAGCTTGGCCGGACTTTCGAAAGAGGAAATCAAGATGATTGAACGTGATTTAAACGAAATTTTGCAGGCAGTAAAATAGTGCTTGTAATTTTTGTCGGAAAGAGTTTATTTTATCATAAACTTTTTTCGATGTATTATCCGGATAGCCTTAAATTTCAAATTGCCTTATCGTTAATCCCGAATGTAGGTAATGTTATTGCCAAAAACCTGATTGCCTATTTGGGCAGCATTGAAGCTGTTTTTGATGCCAGTGAAAAAGTGTTGACTAAAATTCCCGGAATTGGGGCGGTCATCTCAAAAAGTATTGTTGAAAACAGGGATGTTTCGCGTGGCGAAGCTGAAATTGAATTTATGGCGAAACATGAAATTCAAGCCTCATTTTATTTGGATGATGAATATCCGTCACGGTTAAAACGTTGTGTCGATGCGCCACTTGTCTTGTTTTCAAAGGGAAATATCAACTTCAACCGGGAAAAGGTTGTAGCCATTGTCGGAACCCGAAATGCAACTGACTATGGCCGGAAGTTTTGTGAAGAATTGATTTCGGGAATGGCCGAACGTACAGGGTATTGCGTGGTGAGTGGCTTGGCCTACGGTATTGATGTGGCAGCACATAAAGCATGCCTGAACAACGGTGTGCCTACGATCGGGGTGCTGGGGCACGGGTTGGATATGGTGTATCCGTCGTTGCATAAGTCGGTTGCGCAGAAGATGTTGGATAGCGGCGGACTTGTGAGCGATTTTATAAGCCAGACTAAAATTGACCGGCAAAACTTCCTGCAGCGGAACCGGATTATTGCCGGCCTGGCTGATGCGACAATCATTGTTGAGTCGGCAGAAAAAGGCGGGGCGTTGGTTACTGCTGATATTGCCGGTTCATATAATCGGGATGTTTTCGCGGTCCCCGGGCGTAGTTCCGATCTTTTTTCAAGAGGGTGCAATCAACTGATTAAAGAGAACAAAGCAACTTTGATCGAAAGTCTCGTAGATCTCGAGTATTTTATGTCCTGGCAACAGGCAATCGATAAGCCCCGGAAAATCCAGCGCCAACTGTTTGTGCCACTCACCCCTGACGAGCAACGGATCGTGGACGCACTGCAATCGGACACCCTTTATATTGATCAGCTTTGCCAGCAGGTTGCCTTGCCGATGGGGCGGGTCTCCGCATTATTGTTGGGGTTGGAGTTTAGCGGAGTGGTGGAAAGCCTGCCTGGTAAAATGTACCGGTTGAACTGAAAAATGCCATTTCTGCATCTCAATTATTGAATGTATCTTTGCGGCCTATGGTAAGTTTTGAAGATCTAAAGGTCAATAAATCAATTTTGAAAGCGCTGGAAGAGATTGGGTTTGAAACACCAACCCCAATTCAGGAGAAAGCGATTCCGGTTATCCGGTCGGGTGTTGATGTGCTGGGAATTGCACAAACTGGTACGGGAAAGACGGCAGCTTATCTGCTCCCAATTTTCATGAAACTGGTTAAGGCAGAAGGTGAAGACCCGCGTGTCCTCATACTGGTTCCAACCCGTGAGTTATCGATTCAGGTTGGTGAAGATATTGAGGAACTTACCCGCTACAGTAATATTCGCCATGCAGCTGTTTATGGCGGCATTGGGTGGACAAAACATGCCGAACTGATTGAGCCGGGAATTGATATTTTGGTTGCAACACCGGGCCGGTTATGGGATTTGTACAAAGCTGGTGTCGTATCCCTGAAAAAAATAAAAACACTCGTTATTGATGAAGCTGACAGGATGCTGGATATGGGCTTCATGCCACAAATTCGCCAGTTACTTGAAATTATCCCTGTAAAGAGACAAAACCTGCTTTTTTCGGCAACCTTCAATGAGAATGTGGAAGAAATGAGCCACGAGTTTCTCGATTTCCCGGAGCGGATTGAGGTTGCCCCTTCGGCCACCCCTGCACAACTGGTACAGCAATCGTACTACAAAGTTCCAAACTTTAAGACAAAGCTTAGCCTTATTCAGCACTTGTTGGAAGATGAGGAAACCTTTAATCGGGTGTTGATTTTTGTACGGACAAAAGAACATGCCGACAGTGTGTTTAAAATTATAAAGCGGAAGACCGAGGGCGAAAAAAGAATTCTTCATTCAAACAAAGGTCAAAGCTCACGGATCAATTCTATCAATGCGTTTAAAGATGGTGAAGTGCGCATCCTGATTTCCACCGATGTGTCGGCAAGGGGGCTGGATGTTTCGCTGATTTCGCATGTGATCAACTTTGGTTTGCCGCAGCGTTACGAGGATTACGTGCACCGGATTGGTCGTACGGCCCGGGCAAACAACCGAGGGGAAGCAATCACGCTAATCGACCCGTCGGAAGAATATCATCTGCATAAAATCGAAAAAATCATCCGGATGGAGATCCCCGAGAAGGACATACCGGCTGAGGTGCCGATTTTTGAAACATCAAAGCCTGAACGGCAGGAGCAGCTTCGGGAAATCGATCGGCAAAAGAAGCTGGAAGATCCCGATTTTAAAGGGGCCTTCCACGAAAAGAAAAGGAGACCTTCGGCAAAAAAAACGGTCAATCCGCCCAAGCATCTTTCAAAAACAAAACAATACCGGAAAGGGAGAGGAAAGCGGTAACAACTAATCTTTAAAAAGTCGGGCAAAACCAGGGTAAGCTTTTAACGGGATCAGTTCAAAGCTGATCAGATTGTTGCAGTTCCCAAACTTTTTGTGCTTCTGCCTTTACTGTTTTTTGAAATCCGCAGCAGTGGACTGTGGGTTTTCCACCTCAAGAGCTATAATTTTCATGTTCCTGTTCATTGTTTAGCTGTTTCTCAGGAAGAGTGAAATAAAAGAGGCAACCTTCACCGGGAATAGCATTGCTGAATATCCCAACTTCACCTCCCAGTTTCTCAACAATCCGTTTAACAATGGAAAGGCCTAAACCGGTTCCTTGCACACGCGTTGTATGCAACCTGGTAAACTTGATGAACAGCTTTTCCTGCTCAATTGGCCGCAGCCCGCGCCCATTGTCTTTTACCCAAAATCGGACTTTATTTTCGCTATAAAACTGGTCGGCCCCAATCTCAATAACAGGTGGAGAACCTCCGTATTTGATCGCGTTGCTCAGGTAATTTACCCAAACTTCTTCAAGCCAGGAAGAGTAGGAGTTGATGACCGGCCATTTTTCCGGTTTCAGAATGGTGGCCTGCGATTCCTTTATATTTTCGGACAGGCGGTTAATGGCTTCATCAACAACTTTTCCCATGTCTACAGGTTCCGTTTTGATATCCTCCTGGCGGATAGTTGCCATGGTTAGCAGTTCTTTTAAAACATGAAGCGATTTTGTGGCCGATAGATAAATAATATGGTTTGTTGCCCTGAGTGTGTCGTAATCTTTTAGGTCAAGATCGTACTCAATCAAATCGGTTGATGAAACAATGGCGCCAATGGTGTCCCTTAAGTCATGCGCTACCGTGTGGGCAAACGCGTTCAAATCCCCAATTAGTTTTTCGTTTTCTACAATCTCGGCCTGGAGTTCCTTGTTTGCGGCAAGAAGTTTTGCTTCGTAAATCTTTCGTTGGGTAATGTCGCGAAAAACAAACAAGTGACCGCTAAACTGGCCTTTTTTATCGAATAGGGGGGAGACCTGCATGTCAAAATGTGTTTCTGTCGGCCTAATGTCTGTTGATATCTCGAATTGAAGTTTTTTGGTCGATCCTGAAATTTTAGAGATAAGTTCCAGGCGCGAAGGGAAGATGTCGGACAAGGTTTTTCCGATAATCATGTTCAGCTTAGTATTGAGCGTTTTTAGCATTGCCTGGTTTACATCAACAATGGTTTGGTTGCTGTCAGTAAGCAAAACAGCATCTTCCATGATGTCGATCAGTTTGTTCCTGGCAAACAGTACCAGGTCAAAAGTGCCGTAACGTATGTTGATGTAGGCCAGTATGGTTCCTGAAATGAGAAACCCAACCGGGGTCCAGTCGAATCCGGGAATGGGGTTCACCTTAAAAACATACATGATGTTGCCACTCACCGGAATGAAGCAGGACAGGATGATCAGCCATACCGAGTCGAAACGTTTGCCCGATTCTTTGCTGATCAACTTCATAATGTTGAGAATACTGAGAGTGAGTAATCCGTATATGAAAATGAATACCAACCAAAATGAAGGGCCATATTGGTAAATCGTTGTATTGTTTTCGTAGTCGATACTTGCCGAAACCCAGTGCAGGTGATGGATGTCGTTTGTCAGGACAATACAAATGAAAAATAAGGCAATCAAGATCAGACTGATCCGTAGTTTCATCGAGACTTCTTTGTCGCTCCATACAAACCTGCGCGAAAAGAGATAGAACCAGATTGGGGTAAAGAGTATTCCGCTGTATGACAGTTTTGACCAGAAAAACTTCAACGCCAAGTCGGTTGCAGAATATTCAAGGCAATAGAACAAGGCCCAAAGAGCAGCAAAAAACTGCATGAGTGCAAGAAAATGAGTGCCGGGTGTTTTTTTAAACTGATAGAGATAAACGCCAATTGCAAAACCGCCCAGTGCCGTTAATGCCAGGAATGTACTTAATGAGTTGATGAGGTATGCTCCGGTTGAGGAGATCATTCTGGGACAATTTGTTTTCTGTCGTAAATGTATTAAGAAGCAAGCAGATGTTCAAACAATATCTTCAAACCAAGCGAAAAAAGTATAGTGCCTCCAAGTATTTCAGCATATTTATTGAACCGTGTCCCGGTTTTCTTCCCGATAAAAATTCCGGTCATTGAAGCCAGGAACGTTATTGTTCCAATAATTACGACGGCTGGCAGGATTTTTTCAACAAGCAACGCAATACTAAATCCAACAGCCAGGGCATCAATGCTGGTCGCAAAAGCTAATAGGATAGCAACCTTTAGTTTTAGGGGATCTTTAATGACCCGGTTTTCATGTGGTCGAAGATTTTCGATAATCATTTTGCCGCCAATTGCCGCTAACAGCACAAATGCAATCCAATGGTCAACCGGCTCAATTAGCCGCTTCACACTACTCTCGAGGAGCCAGCCCATCAGCGGCATCAACCCCTGAAAGGTTGCCAGGATTAGGGCTAACCGGGCTGCCTGTACAAAACGGATTTTGGGAACGCTCAATCCGCTTGTAACCGACACTGCAAACGAATCGAAAGAAAGTCCAAGTCCAATTATTACGAGGGTCAGGTAGTTCATCAGGTCCGAAATTTCAAGCCCAAATCTAATAAAAATCAGGTTATGAGGTCGATTAATTCTGCTTTCAGTTTTTCACGTGTTTGGATGAGGTCAAGGAATTCGGCCGTTTTTGTTTTTCTAATCCGGTGGGTGCGGATGAGTGTAAATGTTTCTTTTAAAGCTTGCAATGAGCAGTATGCAACTTTCCCGGTCAGGAAAAACATCGGGACAAATACCAAAATAAAAAGAAGTCCTCCATCAATTGAAAGCAGAACAATGATCCAGGTTAAAAAATAGATTGGGTAAATGATCAGCCCGACTACAAAGTTGAATGTACTGTAAAAAGTTTCATCCGACACTTTTTGTTTAATTAGGTGCCGGGGAACTAAAAATGGAATGGCATGAAGCAAAAAACCTGGAATGATAGCCAATAGTTGAAACGCAATGAAGAAAGATCGGATCAGCAAACTGGCCTTGCGATTGGTGAATTTTTGGAGGTTTTCTTCAGTCAGCTCAGTTGATGTGAGCATCGATTCATATGT
>JBNKTK010000132.1:0-9886 GCA_050298035.1 Mangrovibacterium sp.
GTCCTGCTACTGACGGAACCGGGATTGATAGCCGAAACAAGTATTATGGGGTTTTCGATGCGGTGGAGTTTGGTTTGCCTGGCTTAGCGGCCGGGTAGTTCTGTTAGTCAAATACAAACATTTTAAGCCAACCGGTTATCAAAACAAAATTTTATCACTATTTTCAACGGCAGCCTCCTTTACATTCCTCCTGCCTTTTGTCTATCTTCCCGCTCCAAAAAATTGAATAATGAAGCGTAAAGTCTATTTTTTATCGACCTGCGATACCTGCCGACGAATAATGAAAGAAGTTGGTGTTGACGAAAGTTTTGAGCAGCAGGACATCAAATTTAACCCGGTTACCGAGCAACAGGTGGAAAGCTTTTTCCGGCATACCGGCAGTTATGGGGAGCTGGTGAATAAGCGTGCCCGTAAACTGAAGGAGGCACTGGCCGAACATCCGGTGACGGAAGATGCGGACTACAAAAAACTGCTGCTAATGGACTACACCTTTCTGCAACGCCCGGTATTCGAACTTGATGGGAAACTGTTTGTCGGAAACGCTAAGAAAACAGTTGAAGCCATCAAAGTGGCTTTAAGTAAGTAGGTTTACTTCCTGTGTTTGCAAACAGCCGTCACGATTTTTTAGGGCGAGAGGTACAACTTACAAATTTGCTCCAGCAAAAGGGCTGCAAACTCACAATCCATCAATCCACATTTCCAGTTTGGCAATGGCTTCCATCATTTTGGGGCAGTAACTTCTCAGGAACTCGTCGGGTAGCGGGCCTGTCGGGTATTCGGTCATGGCTTTTTCGAGGACCAGTTCGCCGTTGAAATCAACATAGGCCATCCGACAGGTCAGCTCTTCGGGCTGGCGGCCAAAATCAACGCCGGGCAAAATGGCTATGCCGGTTTCGTTTAGCAGGGCTTCGCAAAGTTCGAACGAAGTAAGAATGTCGCGTGAGGCCAGTTTCTCGCGGTAGTAATTAAAATTGGGGAAAAGGTAGAAAGCCCCCCTGGGTGTTGGCAGGGTAATGTGCTTTGCTTTTAACCGGTTGGCAATGTTGTTCCCCAAAGCTTTAAGTACCCTTCGCGAATGGTGCAGGTACTCGTCAATCTCCGGATGGTCTTCAAACGCGGTTATGGCGGCATACTGAATCGGGGCGCTGGTTGATGTATACGTTTCGCTGGCAACAATGGCCATCGCATTTTGTAGCCAACGCAGGTTTTCGGGGAAGGTGAATGTGCCCAGCCGCCAGCCGCCGGCACCTGCCCATTTGCTCAGCCCACCGCTGATAATGGTCCCTTCCGGGTAGTATTGGGCGATGGAAATATGTTCGCCCGAATGGTCGAGCAGGCCGTAAATCTCGTCCGAAATCAACACCAGGTTATATTTGCGGGCCACTTTCGCCAAATCTTTTAAACGCGATTTGGGATAGGTTGAACCGGTCGGGTTCGACGGGTAATTCAGGATGACAATGCGGGGACGGTTCGGGTCGTCCCGACAGATCAGCTCGAGTTTTTCGGGGCTTAACCGCCAGTCGTTGTCTTCGGTTGTCGGTACCCAGGTAACGTGCCGCGAGGCGATTCTTGCCTGTGGTGAGTAGGATACCCAGCTTGGCGTGGGAATGATCAGCTCGCCATAGTAAACCAGCTGAAGGATGAATATCAACTCCTTCGATCCGGGGCCAATCATGATATCCTCGGCAGTACACTGAATTCCCTGCCTGCGACGGTTGAATCCCGCAATTGCCTCACGGAGTGGCATCAGTCCTTTTACCGGCAAATAATCTTTCTGATGAGCGTTTTGGCGCAGGGCTTCCTGCACAATTTTGGGTACCGGGAACGGAGACTGCCCCAGCCCAAGCTTGTAAACCGTCATTCCTTTTTTGATTAGCTCGTTGCTGCGTTCATTAATAACGAGTGTTGCCGACTGGTTAAGCCCGCGAACATTTAAATTCAGGTTTACAAAGTGGTTACTTTTCCGGACACGTGGCATAGCGGCGTAGTTTTTAGTTTGATCTTCTCATCCAAACTCATTATACCTTGTCCGGCAAAATATTGTTTCCCGTTGGCCCCATCTCAAACAAAAATGGCATCACTTTTCAGCAATGCCATTTCCTGTGATTTCTTTCAGTATCCTTGATGCGGATCAGTTTGATTTCTTCACGTATTGGGTGAGGATCACGATTTGCTGGCCGTTAACTTTTCCTTCAATATGTTCAGGATTATCGCTTACCAGCGAGATGTTGCGCACGGCAGTTCCGCGCTTGGCTGTAAAACCGCCGCCTTTCACGTTCAGGTCTTTGATCAGCACAACGGTGTCGCCCGCCTGGAGCACAGCCCCGTTGCTGTCAAGGTGTTTCACGGCGTCGTCGGCATCAGCCCCTGCTTTTGCCCAGGCCAGGGTTTCTTCGTCCAGGTAAAGCATGTCCAGTAAATCCTGTGGCCAGCCTTCGCCGCGCAACCGGTGAAGCATCCGCCAGGCCATAACCTGCACTGCGGGTACAGTGCTCCACATGCTGTCGTTGAGGCAGCGCCAGTGGTTGGCATCGGCTTTTTCCGGGTTTTCAATCTGCTCGTTACAAGTAGCGCAAACCAGTACACATTTGTCGCTGTTGTTTTCGGTAACCGGCGGGATGGCATAAGCCGTCAAGCCTTCGGTTGATCCGCATAATTCGCACACCGATCCGCTACGGGCATGCAAAGCTTTTTCAATACTCATTTATTTCGTTTTTTTAGTGTTCAGTAATTTGGTGCAACTGATGTTGTCACGGATAATTTTTTGAGGGCGCAAAGTTAACCGATATTTCCGGAATTGAAAGCTATTTGATTTGAACCTCAGTGTATTGTTCCGGTCATTAATCCCAGACTCCGGCGATGGATGTGTTGCAGAACCGGCATTTTCCGTTTTCCAAATGGTTTTGAAGAATGCTGAACCCGCGTCGTTCAACAACCACCTTGTGGCAGCCCGGGCAAATGGTGTTTTCACCGCCCAAGCCGGGTACATTCCCAATGTAAACATGTTTGAGCCCTGCGGCAACGGCAATGTCGTGTGCACTCTGCAAAATGGTCACGGGGGTTGGCGGAAGCTGGGTGAGTTTGTACATGGGGTGGAAGCGGCTAAAGTGCAGCGGATAATCTTCGAACCCGTTTTCGGCCAGCCAGCCACACATTTTCTTGATCATATCCAGGTCATCGGTCCACGATGGTACAACCAGGTTCGTGATTTCCAGCCAAACGCCTTCTTTTTTCATTGTCAGCAAGGTGTTGAGGATCGGGTCGAGTTTGCCGGCATTCAACTTCAGGTAAATATCATTGCTGAATGACTTCAGGTCGACATTTGCCGCGTCAATCACTTTACAAAGCTTCAGCAGCGGTTCCTGGTTGATGTAGCCTGCCGTCACCATCACGTTTTTTATCCCGGCTTCTTTGGCCAGTGCCGAGGTGTCGAAAGTGTACTCGTAAAAAGTGATTGGCTCGGTATAGGTGTAGGCAATGGAGGCACAATTATTATCGAGACATGTTTTCATAACTTTTTCAGGTGGGAGGTCAATATTATCGGTTTCGCCGGGATTTTTTTGCGAGATGGTCCAGTTCTGGCAATTCAGGCAGGCCAGGTTACAGCCCGCCGTGGCAATAGACAATGATCGGCTGCCAGGCAGAAAGTGGAGCAATGGTTTCTTCTCGATCGGGTCGATGTGAACCGCGCACGGATTACCGTAGGCAATGGTGTAGAGGATGCCGTTTACATTCATCCGGTTGCGGCAATCGCCGGTTTCACCTTCTTTAATGTCGCACTCGTTGGGACAAATCAGGCAACGGATTCCCTTGGGTGTTACGGTATAAAAAAGAGCTTCCTTTGTCCATTTCTTCTGAATTCCCTTCGGAAATATCCCATCGGCAAAAGCCTCGCCACCGGAAGCGGCAATACCTCCTGCCCCCATCATTGCTGTCTTTATAAATTGCCGTTTCGTCATTTTCATATTTGATTGCGATCTGTCTTAACCGCTACGATTTGGCTCGAAAAAAGATTCAACTTTTGGTGGAGATGAGCACCACTGTTCCGCTAAACAGGTTCAGTATTGCGACAATAAGACAGGTTGCAACCAGCCCCAGCAGGGGAAGTAGCACGATTGCTGTTAGAAATGCGCCAAAAGCCGATCCGGCCAGGTCGGTGCTGTAGTTTGTCCCTGACGTTTCGCTAAAACCTGTCGTTTGCAATTCCGAAGCCAGGTAAAACTCGTATCCGATTGCAAAGGCAAGTATAAATACCATCAGAAAGAAAAACAGTTGGGCGAAAAATCCCAGGCCGGGAACCCGGTCCATCAGCAAAATGAAAACAGGCACCACCAGTGAAAAAGCAGCAAGCCCGAATTGTAACAGGGCATAGCTCCTTAAAACAGGCAGTTTCCCGATTGCCCGGTTTTGCAGGCTACCAGCTGTCAGTCCGCCCATGAAAACGGCAAAGAACAGGGCCGTGTTCAGGTACAGGCTCCCGAAAAAGACCTGGTAGGCCAGTATCAGGGTCACCTCAAGCGAGGCAGCCGTAAAGCCGCCGGTATAAAGCCCCATGGTAACAGGCTTGAGCCGGACAAACAGAACCAGGAACAGGAGTGCCGGAATTAAAACCAGCAAGTAGTAATTGGTGCCAAAATGACTAAGCCAGTGCAGCGCTTGTTTGATGAACAAATAAGGGTAGAAATCGCGGTTGGTTTTTACCGTGTTGCCGATCTTTTTTATTTGTGCTTCCAGCGACTGGCTTCGTTGTCCCAGCAGGAAATCATCCATATAATAAGCATTCACGTATCGGTTTTCAATCCCTTTTTGGCTGATCAGTTCGGTAATGTTTGAAGTGAGCGGGCTGTCCGATGCCAGGAAGTAGTTTTTTTCGCCGGTCAGCAACAGTTGGTTGATAAAATGCTTTCCAAGCGTTTTCCATAAGGACGAATTTACCTCTGCGGCATATTCCCCGACATAGTTCATCGTTGGGGGGAGGCTGGTGCAGATGATTGTTTGCTCGTTGCAATGTCGTTTAAGGATTGTGAAGAACTCGTCGGTGTAAAAACGGTTAATGCCGAGTGTTGAGGGAGTTGGGAGGTTAATCAGGATGACATCGTAAACCGACCTGGTTTTTGCCAGGAATGTCCGGATGTCAGCATTCACAAATTCCACATTGCTAAAATCTTCCTGCCTGTCGCTCTGTGCTTTCCAGTATTTGAGGATTTCGGGGTTGGACTCAATATAAACGATTTTTTCCACCGGGTATTTGTTGATTTCATTAATCATCCCGGATATTCCTCCGGATAGCAGCAATACCTGCCGGGGGTGGTGATGTTGGGCCATCG
The DNA here is from genome assembly GCA_050298035.1 of Mangrovibacterium sp. Classification (GTDB taxonomy): domain Bacteria; phylum Bacteroidota; class Bacteroidia; order Bacteroidales; family Prolixibacteraceae; genus Gaoshiqia. The sequence continues at coordinate 5,328 of JBNKTK010000132.1, forward strand.
CAAAATGAACGGCTTCTTCGCTGGCCATGAAGTTCCCGGTATAAAACTGCAGGGCGTTGTTCTCATAAAAATTGAGCTGGCCGCCCTGTTGGGTTACAATCAGGTTGCCGTAAGGGGTACTTTGGTTAAAGATGATGTCCTGACTGGGATACAACCATTGTTTGATCCGGGTGTCCGGGTTAAAAATGAAGACCAGTGTCGGGACCAGAATGCCGCTGATCAGGTAGCCAATTTTGATTTTAGGTTCCTTGTTTATCCAGCTTCCGGCGACCAGGATCAAGGCGATTGTTAAACCGAAAATCTGAAATGCATTAAAAAAGCGCCCAAGAATGAAGCTGAATGCCAGCCCGCCTGCCAGGCTGCCGAATGATTCCAGGGCATAAGCTTTCCCAATCCGGTTTTTATTTTTTGAAAGGGAAAAGAGGGTGGAAAAAGCGGTGAACAGATAACCCGACAAAAAACAGACAGGGAACAGGATCAGAAAAGTCCCGGTTGTGGCAGTTCCGATTCCGGTAATGGTGCCGGGAGGAAAAAGCTGGCTTTTTAGCCAGTACAACAATATTGTCATGATTGCCGGGAAGACGGCAAGTGCCAGTAGCATCGTGGTTCCCCGGGAGAGGTTGAAGCCGGAGGGGAGACCTTTTTTTCCGGTGAAGGCGCCGAGACCGGTCAGTAACAGCCACCCTGCCATTACTACACCAAGTATCAGTTCGTTGCCGGCCATTACGCTAATGAATTCACGGATGAAGACGACCTGGTTGATGATGGCGAGTACTCCCAGCAGGAATAAAAGATAGCCTGTTTTGGAAACAGCATGAGGCGGGATGTCGATGGGGGCTTTTACCGGTTCGCTGACTTTTTTGCTTCGTTTCAGGCTGAAAAAGTATTTCCAGTGCCACGACAAATGAAAAAACGCGATAAAGACCATGCCGATCCCCAGGGCAACATGCCATTTCAGGAGCAGATCGTAGTAAGGGATTTCGAGTTTGTAATTCACTTTTACAACGCTGAGCAGGCCGAGTAAACCAGAGACAAGAAAGGTGATCAGCAAAAGGACATTCCAGAATTTACGGTGCGATTTTAAGGTGAAGATTCCCCATTGGGTAAAAATCAGGCTGATGAAGTACGCCAATATGGTGATTACAGATACAGGAAAGAGCGGGTAAACAGTGTTCATTGTTTTGGTTGTAATAGTTCTTCTTCGCTGAAAACAAATGCTTCGTAAGTATACAGTTCAGCGTCTTTCCATCCCTCCCATCCAATTCCGGCCTTGTCGCGGGCACAACGTCCCAGTAGCTCTTCTTTGCTCCAGTTGGTCGATTCGCCGACCTGCGGCAAAAAAGTACCGCTCCGGTCGCCCTTCACCATATAAATCCCCTGCTTGCCAAGTTCAAATTCGTCAATGCTGTCGATTGGCTTCAACGGGGTTAAAACTGAAATCTCAATTTCAACCTCCGTCAACTCTTTTAAGGTAACCGGATCGAAGCGGAGGTCGTGCAATGCCGAAGCTACGGCCATCTCCTGAACAATCCGGTAGAGGGGCTTATCGGAAAGGAAACGCCCGATGCAGCCACGCAGCTTATGTTCTTCGGTCAGGGTGACAAATGCCCCGCATGACATTTTAAGGGATTCGGAAATTTCGGCTTCGTTTACCTCCGGGAGTGGCTTGTTTTGCAATACCGCCTCAATTGCCTGCCGCGCCATTTTCAACAGGGTGATTTTATCTTCAGCAGTAAGAGAAAGTCCAATAAAACTACCGGCACTTTCCGGGCGGGTAAAGACAAATGAATGATATCCGACAACCCTGATCCTGTCGCCAAACTGGCTGTCTCCCGAATTTTGATATTTCGTGTGCCTGATTTTTATCCCGGGTGTTTCCGAGCTCATCTCCAGCAACGTCAGGATGGAAGTCCAGCCACAGGCGCTGGTTGCCAGGCCGGGAATCTCTTTGGATGCATTGTCCCGGAGGGATTTTAGGAAATTTTCGGGTGAGTTGGTACTGATTGCATTGCCGGTCGTTTGATCTACCTCCATTGCATCTTCGTAATCGGGGTAGTGTGAAAAATCGCTGCTGATGACAAACAGGTTTTTTTCATTGAAATATGGTTTTAAGGCCTCTGCAATCTTTTTACAGGTCGCTGTTGATTGGGTGCCAATGATTATCGGGACAATTTTGAATGGTTTCTTAAGCCGGTATTGTAAGAAGGGAAGCTGCACTTCGAGGCTGTGTTCCTGCGCATGAGCCTGGGGTACAAACTCAAAGAAAGGGTGTTCTGTAATGAGCTCGTTGGCCAGTTTGGTATCCACTTCAACAATGCCGAGTGGGGTGCTGTAATTTCCTTTGTTGTATATGGATGCCCCGTTTAGAAAAACATGGTGGCTGGAACCAAGCAGAAAAATATGATCGAACGTTTGCTCCGGGTTTAACTGGGCGTAGGCCGCTGCTGCTACTTCGCCGGAAAAAATGTACCCTGCATGGGGTGAAATGATTGCTGCAACTTTTTGAGACAATGGCCTTTGGGGTGCTGCCTGGAAAAATTCGGACAGTTGGGTTTTAAGATGATCCGGATTGGACAGGTAAAATGACCCTGCAACAACAGGCTGACGTACCGGTGCTTTTTCGCCTGACTGTTGTCCCTGGCAGGCAACCGGAATGATCAGCAAATTGACAACCAGGCAGGGCAGAATTGCAGATCGTTTCATGGATGGTTTGTCTTTTGAATTCAAAATACCTCAGAATTAGTCTATTATTTTACTAAGACAGTGGTGTTTTAGTTTCTTTATAACCGGGATTTTTAGCCGACCCCAACCATCGTATATTGAAATTTTTGCTTGAAGTTTGTGAATGCTGGAATGCAGAAGAAGAGACTTAAATTGTAATTGGTTGCTTTAGGAATAAGTATATTTGTTTAAACTAAGAAGACGATATTACAATAAACTGAATAGATCGCTATGCATGAACATCAGAATATAGAATGGAAAGAAAGTTGGCGGGATAAATATTTAAAATGGATTTGTGGATTTGCAAATGCCAAAGGTGGAAAAATATTTATTGGCAAAAATGATAATGGTGATGTCGTCGGTATTCGTAACTCGAAACGTTTAATGGACGATATTCCCAATAAAATCCAAACTCATTTGGGAATTGTTTGCGATGTTGATTTGAAAGAAGAAGATGGGAAAGATTATATTGAAATAGATGTAAAACCCTATGATGTTCCAATTTCATATCAAGGCAAATACCATTACAGAAGTGGAAGTACAAAACAGGAACTCAAAGGAAATTCGTTGAATGAATTTCTTTTAAAGAAAGTTGGCAAAACCTGGGATGACGTTGTTGAGCCAAGAGCCAAACTGGAAGATATTGATGTTGTTGCAGTCGAAGCATTTAAGAGGGGGGCAACTGTAAGTAAAAGATTACCATTTATTGTAGATGAAGAAGATATTGAAAAAATCATGGACAATTTATTACTTCTCGATGATGGGAAGTTAAAGCGTTCTGGTATTCTTTTATTTGGCAAAGATCCCTGTCGTTTTTTCATCAATGCTTTTGTGAAAATTGGCCGGTTTGGAAAAACAGATGATGATTTGCGTTTTCAGGAAGTTGTTGAGGGAAATGCTTTTCAATTAGCTGATAAAACATTGGAGATACTTGATAGAAAGTTCTTTGTTTCTCCAATCACTTATGAAGGTTTGCAAAGGGTTGAAAAATGGGAGTACCCATACGAAGCAATTCGTGAGGTAATATTGAATGCGATTGTTCATAGGGATTACATGGGGGCACCAATACAAATAAGTGTGTATGATGACAAGTTAATTGTTTGGAACGAAGGTTCTTTGCCCGAAGATTTAACGATTGAAGATTTAAAAAGAAAACATTCTTCCCGTCCGCATAATCCCATATTGGCAAGTGCTTTTTTTAAAGGCGGATTAATTGAAGCCTGGGGGCGGGGAACAATTAAAATAATAAATGCTTGCAAGAATGCCGGTTTGCCGGAACCATTAATTGAGAATGTTTCAGGAGGAATCAGTGTTACGATATTTAAGGATAAGAGTGCGAATGAAATTAGTTTTGGATTCAAGGAGCTTAATGATAGACAGTTGATGGCTCTCGGATTTATTAGGAAAATGGGGAAAATTAGAAATGCAGATTACCAGTCTATTAATAATGTATCGAAAAGAACAGCCTCCAGAGAATTAAAAGAGATGGTTGATAAAGGGATTATTGAATTAACCGGTGTAGGGGCAGGAGCAAATTATATTGCAAAAGTTCCATTATAATTGGGCCATAATTGGGCCAATTAGGTTGATGTCTGAATAAAAAACTCTTTGAAAGATTCTTAATTTTTGTTCATTCGTTGAAATTTTTCTAGAGATTGAGCTGTGGACATCATCCATTATGAGGGTTTTATGTCGATTCTGGGGAATTGAATTTTTAATGTGAGCCAGGTAGGAGCAAAACGAAAATAGTTTTGTAATGAAATGGGAGTGTAAAGTAAACTCTGTCTGGTTGTTTTTATTAGATAACTCAAATTTACTTTTTTGTTGTCAACACGCAA
>JBNKTK010000133.1:0-9524 GCA_050298035.1 Mangrovibacterium sp.
TGATTCGTTTGTCGCAATTCGGTACAGCCAGGTGTATAAACTCGATTCTGCCCGAAATGAATTGATGTTCCGCCAGGCTTTTACAAAGGTGTTTTGCAGGATGTCGTCCGTATCATCATGATCAAGAACAATTTTGCGGATGTGCCAGTAAAGACGTTCCTTATAGTTCTTCACCAATAGCCTGAATGCAGCCTGCTTGGTGCTTTCGTCCTTCAACTCGTTTATTAATTGCTCATCGCTGATCATTTCTTGTTTGCTGGTCCTCCAGTGAGATCGATTCCGGATGCAGAGGTTTAAAAGGTTAAGAAAAATTAACTATTCAATCCTGAATTTCAACCCTTCTTCTTTGAGCTGGTGATATATTTTCTCATCAAACTGGTACAGTTTCGCTGCCCGGTGCGACACGTTTTGTTGTTTTTCATTCGTGTCGATTAATAACTCCATTTTAGCAATTTTCTTTCTAAAATTCCGGGTGTCCATCTTTTTGTCAAGAATTACCTCGTACAATGTTTGAAATTCGGTGAGGGTGAATTTATCAGGCAATAGATGGAACCCAACGGGCTGATACCTGACCTCGTGACGAAGATGATCGAGCGCTTTTTTGATAATCAGGTCATGGTCGAACGATAATTTTGGCAAGTCACCCAAATCGAACCATTTCAGTTCATTCAGCTCAATCGATTTCCTGATGACGTGATGGGCCGGATTGATCAGGGCATAATAACCAATTGTGATCACCCGGTAATTGGGCACCCGTTCCACATTCCCAAAACAATGAAATTGCTGAAGAAAAACATCGTTCATGCCAGTAGCCATGAACAACAGCTCCCGGGCAAAGTCATCAATGTCATTCTTTTCGGGCACATGGGCACCGAAAACATTCCAGCAGTCAGGCTCAGTTAATGTTGGATGTCTTTCATACAATACGCGTATGTCGTCGTAGTCTTCCCGCTCTGCTATTTGTTTTCGAAGGATTTCCGGGTTTTGCTGTGATAATAATACTCTGAGGGACGTGCCATCGAAACCGAAAATCACACAATCAATTGAAACGGATTTTAGTATCATGAATGTAATATTATTGAATAAAAGAGAGCGTTACCCCTGTTTAATGCTAAATCAGCACTGGCGTATAGCTTTCCTGTTCAAAAATAGGGAAAAAGGATTAACTTTGCAGCGCAATTTTTAGAAGATAAGATAATGGCTTTAAAGTGTGGTATTGTAGGACTTCCGAACGTGGGAAAGTCGACATTGTTTAACTGTTTGTCTAATGCCAAAGCGCAGTCGGCAAACTTTCCGTTTTGCACCATTGAACCCAATTTGGGAGTGATTACAGTGCCTGACGAGCGTTTGAATAAACTGGCTGAGCTGATCCATCCCGAACGGATTGTGCCTACAACAGTAGAAATTCTCGATATTGCCGGGCTTGTTCGCGGGGCAAGTAAAGGCGAAGGTTTGGGAAATAAGTTCCTGGGGAATATTCGCGAAACCGATGCGATTATTCATGTGTTGCGTTGCTTTGAAAACGATAACATTACGCATGTTGATACAACAATTGATCCGGTCCGCGATAAAGAAACGATTGACATTGAGTTGCAGTTGAAAGACCTTGAAACGGTTGAAGCCCGTTTGGCGAAGGTGGAGAAACAGGCAAAAACAGGAAATGACCAGGAGGCAAAACGCATGTGTAAAATCCTGGAATTGTATAAAGCAGCTTTGTTGCAGGGAAAATCGGCACGTACCGTTGAGATTGACGAGGCTGACCTGAAACTGGCAAAAGATCTTCAGTTACTCACCAATAAGCCAATCCTGTACGTTTGCAATGTTGATGAAGCATCGGTGATTAATGGGAACAGTTACGTTGACGCTGTGAAAGAAGCCATTAAAGATGAAAATGCGGAACTGCTTGTGATTGCAGCTGCTACTGAGGCTGATATTGCCGAACTGGAAAGCTATGATGAGCGCCAGATGTTTTTGGAAGACCTGGGGCTTACGGAGTCGGGTGTTAGCAAATTGATAAAAACTGCGTACAAATTGTTACATCTTGAAACATATTTTACCGCAGGTGTCAAAGAAGTCCGTGCCTGGACTTATCATCGTGGAAATAAAGCCCCGCAGGCTGCCGGTGTTATTCATACCGATTTTGAGAAAGGTTTTATCCGCGCCGAAGTAATTAAATATGCTGATTTTTTGGCGTTTGGTTCGGAACAGGCATGCAAGGAAGCCGGTAAAATGGCCATCGAAGGGAAAGAATACGTCGTTCAGGATGGAGATATTATGCATTTCCGTTTCAATGTGTAGATCATTTGAATTTGATATTTCCAATGGCAGTTCAGTAACGAACTGTCATTTTTTTTGCTTTTTTAGTTTGAAGTCCACAAAAGGGAGCTTTTTGCTTTTTATGCATTTTTTTTAGACACCCCCTTGATGGGATTGGGGTGTGCTTGAAATATCATGATTGTTTTTTAAATGGGTGGTTGTTTAAATAAGGGGTGAGTGAAATAAAAATATTTTCAAAAAGAAACGAAAAAAGACAACAATCGATTTATTTGTTAAGAATGTGTCTTTTGCTGTGGAAAAATGTCAGTAGATTTTTTGAAAATAGAACAAAAGGATTATTTTTGAGGTCTGAAAAATGAATAGATTTTAAGGACAAGATTTTAATTTTTGGCATTATGTGCGGAATTGTAGGCGTATTTGATTTAAAAGTTGATGCTCAGGAGCTGAGACCACAGGTATTGAAGCAATCGAAACGGATCAGGCATCGTGGTCCGGACTGGTCGGGCATCTATTGCGGTGAAAAAGCAATTATTGCTCACGAACGTTTGTCAATTGTTGACCCCGAATCAGGCGGTCAGCCATTGTACAGTAAAGATAAAAAACTGATCCTCGGTGTGAACGGGGAAATTTATAATCATCGCGAGATCCGCGAAAAAACCAAAGATAAATACGAGTACCAGACAGGTTCTGACTGCGAGGTAATTCTTGCTTTGTACCAGGAAAAAGGAATTGATTTTCTGGATGACCTGAACGGGATTTTTGCGTTTGCCTTGTACGATGTCGAAAAAGATGTCTACTTAATTGGCCGCGACCATATTGGTATTATCCCCTTGTATATGGGCTGGGATGCTCATGGAAACTTCTATGTGGCATCAGAGCTGAAGGCTCTCGAAGGATTTTGTGTGAAAATTCAGGAATTCCCTCCGGCAAGCTATCTGTACAGCAAGGACGGTGAAATCAAGCGTTGGTGGACCCGTGACTGGATGGATTATGAAAATGTAAAAGATAACCCGGCTAGTGTTGATGAATTGCGCGAAGCTATGGAGGCCGCTGTACACCGTCAACTGATGTCGGATGTGCCTTATGGTGTATTGCTTTCCGGAGGTCTGGACTCGTCGGTAACATCAGCATTGGCAAAGAAATTCTCCGGTAAACGGGTTGAAGACCGTGATGAAAAAGATGCCTGGTGGCCACAACTTCACTCGTTTGTGATTGGTCTGGAAGGTTCGCCCGATTTGGCTGCTGCCCGCAAGGTTGCTGATCATATTGGTACGATTCACCACGAAATTCATTATACCATCCAGGAAGGTCTTGATGCCATCCGCGATGTGATCTATCATATCGAAACATACGATGTGACTACGATCCGTGCATCCACCCCGATGTACATGCTTGCCCGTGTGATCAAATCAATGGGTATCAAAATGGTACTGACAGGCGAAGGGGCAGATGAAATTTTCGGTGGTTACCTGTATTTCCACAAGGCTCCGAACCCCGAAGAATTCCACAAAGAAACATTGCGCAAAATCAGTAAACTTAACCTTTACGACTGCTTGCGCGCCAATAAATCGTTGGCAGCCTGGGGGGTTGAAGGCCGTGTTCCGTTCCTCGACAAGGAATTTATGGACGTGGCTATGCGCCTGAACCCGAAAGATAAAATGGCTGGAAATGGTAAAATTGAAAAATATGTTGTCCGGAAAGCCTTTGAAGATATCTTGCCCGAAAGCGTGACATGGCGTCAGAAAGAACAATTCTCGGATGGTGTTGGATATGGTTGGATCGATACGCTGAAACAGATTGCCAATGAAAAGGTATCTGATGAGCAGATGGCAAACGCTCATTTCCGTTTCCCGATCAACACGCCAATGTCAAAAGAGGAATACCTGTACCGTTCAATCTTCACCGAACATTTCCCGTCAGATCAGGCTGCTGCATGTGTGCCTTCGGTACCTTCAATTGCTTGTAGTACTGCCGAAGCCCTCGCTTGGGACGAATCGTTCCGCAACAATGCCGACCCTTCAGGCCGTGCAGTGAAAGGTGTTCACGACCAGGCAATTTAATTAAAAAGAAATACCAAAACCTTGTATCATATAACGGCTGATCTCGGTTAGCCAGACATTTTGTCGAAAATGAGTGAGAAACCAGTGTCGAAAGGCGCTGGTTTTTTTTATTGGGAATTGGGGGGCGGAAAATAAGAAAGGCCGGTGGTTAGTCGGCCTTTCAATCATGAGTAACAAAAAAGAAGTCAATTCTTCAATTTTGGTATTGTTCCGTGGAACAATGTCTTAAATATCCGTTACGAGCGGGAATCATTTCAATTTCGAAGGGGCTAAAGATAAGTATTAACAACTGTTTTTTGCATTAACTTGGTTCATTTTCTTCTCGAAAGCTTTGTTTTCGGCACAAGGTGACAAAATTTAGCAGGATTTCGGGGTTAAGGTATTCCGGATGAAACTGGAACGTGTACAACGGTTTGTCGCGATGGCGCATGGCCTGGTTCTTACAGGTGGGTGAGCTGGCCAGATGAATAAAGTTTTCGGGCAAAGTTATAGAGTCGTTGTGCATTTGCCTGGTTTTGAATGAGGGCGGCAATCCCTCAAAAACCGGGTCGTCAATCAAAATATCAATGCAAACGTCGCCCGATTCGGGTTCAACACTGCGTAGGTACTTGGCGTCATACATAAAGCCTGTAACATGGTGTCCGGCACAAATACCAAGAATTGGTTTTTTCAATGATTTTATCCACTGAAAATAAGGTTGGTGGTGCTCAACAATATCATCCCCCTGTGGCGATCCGGAGATGATGACGCCATTGCATAAGTCGAAATCGATTAGGGACGAATCACGGTATTCAACAATTTCAGTTTCAATGTTACCCGACTGGATAATAGATTGGATATTTTCTGCAAACTCCTTTATCTCCGGCTCTGCACTATTTATAATGATGATTTTCATGAATATGGGATCCGCTCCTTTTGATGATGAATTGATTTTTACTGTCCATAAAATAAGCAAGATATTCCGAACTGGAAAGAATGACCAAAATCTTGTTATTTTTGACCGTTGTATTACCTGACTAAAATCAAGTGGTTAATCTGCCATGAAAATCCATAAATGAATAAACATGAAGCAAATTGAAAAAATCTCAGAGAACGAACATTATTCAGCAGTAAGTGTGGGGAACCTCACCGATTTGATGGAATACAGTCTGATCCATCCGGTAAATAAGAAGCTGATTGAAGGAAAAGTATTTTTGAAGGATGCCACAAGTGCAACAGGGACGGAAATATCTTTCAATACATTACCCCCTCACACCGAACAACCTTATTTTCATATTCACTGGAAGAACGAAGAAACCTATATTATTCTTAAGGGGACAGGTTTTTTCCAGGTAGATGATGATTGCTTCGATATAAAAGAAGGTAGCGTTATCCGGGTTGCACCGAAGGGAAAGCGTGGTATTTGTAATTCGTCAGACGAGCCTATGATTTATATGGTTGTTCAATCGAAAGAAAACTCGCTCGAAGAGCATACTACGGCCGATGGAGAACGACTTCCTGTCGAACCAAAGTGGAGGTGATATTCAACGAAAAAGGTTTTAACAAACACCGGTGGAGGCGGTGACAGATGGCTTATTTTGGCGAGATTGCTGCGTTATTAACAGCCGTTTTCTGGACGGTGACCAGTATGGCATTCGAGTCGGCAGGCAAGAAAGTCGGCTCATTATCGGTAAACCTGATCCGGTTGGTAATCGCGTTCTTCATTTACACAATTTTCACCCAGTTTGAACGGGGAATGTATTTCCCTTTCGATGCCGGTGCTGAGCGATGGGCTTGGCTAATTTTGTCCGGCTTGGTTGGTTTTGTAATTGGCGACTTGTTGTTGTTCCAGGCCTTCGTGGTTGTTGGCGCACGAATCGCGATGCTGATGATGTCCCTGGCCCCGCCGTTTACGGCTTTCATCTCTTATTTTATTTTGGGTGAAGTACTCTCGCCTATGAACTGGTTAGGGATGATTGTTACGCTTTCCGGCATCTGTATGGTGATATTGAAAAGAGAGAATAAATCGATTGAAGGGGAGGAGCGCATCCGTAAAAAGTTGACATCTACTTACCCTGTGCATGGAATTTGGCTGGCCTTAGGCGGCGCTTTGGGACAGGCGCTGGGCTTGGTGCTGAGCAAGAAGGGAATGGGCGATTATAACGCGTTTGCCGCCTCGCAAATTCGGGTGTTGGCCGGGATTGGCGGGTTTGCAGTTTTGATGCTGGTGCTGAAGAGATACAACCGGGTTTGGGCTGCCCTGAAAAACTTCCCGGCGATGAAACGAATTACCCTGGGATCTTTTTTCGGCCCTTTTCTGGGGGTTTCGTTTTCGCTGCTGGCTATACAGCATACCAAAACAGGGATTGCAGCAACCATTATGGCAATTGTGCCGGTTTTGATCATTCCCCCGGCCATCATCATTTTTAAGGAGAAAGTAAACTGGAAAGAGATTATTGGCGCCATTATTACGGTGCTTGGTGTGGCCATTTTCTTTTTGTAATTTGGCTTGAAAATCAAATAACAGGATTTTTATTTTTCATTTAACTCTATATTCATGAATTCACAGCTTAAAGCAATTATTACGCACATTACACTGATCGGATGGATTGTTGCGCTTATCCTAAACAACAGCGATAAAGATGAGTTGACCTCATTTTACCTGCGTCAGACGCTGGGTATTTATTTACTTGGCCTGTTAGGATCCCTCATTCCTGCGCTTCGGGTTGTTATCGGAATTATTGTGCTTGTACTTTGGATTATCAGCCTGATCGGTGCTATCCGTCAGGAGCAAAAAGAGGTGCCGGTCGTGGGCGGTTATTTTCAGGACTGGTTCAAAGGGATCAATTAATCTATTTCGGACCTTCACTGTTTTCAATGCCTTGAAGGTCTGCTTTTACCTTTTTTATGCACTAAGTGGATTACCCGCTAAGCGCTTTTCCTGATTTGGGCCGTTCGGTTTAGTTTTCAACCAGGTCGCCGGTTCCGGCCTTAATGCAGCCAATGAGATCGGTGGGGGCAATTTTTAGCTGGGCGCCTCGCTTTCCGGCGCTGATGTAGATGTAAGGAAACTGCAGACAGCTTTCGTGAATGAAAACCGGGTACGGTTTTTTCATGCCCAACGGGGTGCAGCCTCCACGGATGTACCCGGTTAGCGGGAGCAACTCTTTCATGGCCACCATGGCTGCGCTTTTGTTCCCCGATATTTTTGCGGCTTTTTTCAAATCTACTTCGGCATTTCCCGGGACAACTGCTACAAATATCCCGGTATTAGAGCCGCGGAGCACCAGCGTTTTAAAAACCTGGTCAATGTCTTGTCCCAGTTTGGCGGCAACAGTCGTGGCGCTCAGATCGCTTTCGTCCACTTCGTATTCAACAATCGAGTAGGGAATCTTCAAACTGTCGAGCAGCCGGGCGGCATTGGTCTTTGCTGGTTTCTTCATCTTTGTTTTTGTTTGTGCAAATGTTGTAAAAATGGATCAATTTGAAAAGTTGAGGTGAGCGATTCCTGTGTATGACAAACCAAAACTGGGCTTATGCTTTTGGTCTGGTGATTAGCAGCCTCACCCTTTGGTATTTACCGGTTGGGACAGTTTTCTCGGTTATTATCATTGGGATACTATTGTTTGCAAAACAGAAAATTGGACTATGAAGATATTTTGATTTCTTTGCCACTTCGAATGAAATTTAAATAGTTTCTTATTTTAGTGAAACGATTTCAGACTATCTGATTATGGTCAGTCACAGCACAATGATTAAAAATATGAGAAAAATTAGTAAGCTAATCTTTGTTTTAACAGTCATTTTTATTGGCTGTAAAAGTGAAAAAGAAGTATTAATCAGTTATTCAAATCCTGAAATTGAATATTGGGGAAGAATAGATACTTCCAGTACTGATGGAGCAGAACTTTACTGGTCCGGCACCTCAATAAAGATCAATTTTGAAGGACAATCCATACAGGCATTGTTAAAGGATGAAGCAGGGGATAATTATTACAATGTAATTGTCGACAATGATGATCCTGTTATTTTGAGACCGGACACTATTCAGAAATACTATCAACTGGCTTCACAACTATCCGAAGGAAAACATACCCTTGAGATTTTTAAACGGACAGAATGGGATAGAGGTAAAACCCTGTTTGGAGGTTTTAAGATTGAGGGAAAGGCAAAGGTATTGCCAAAACCGGCACCTAAAAAAAGAAAGATCGAGTTCGACGGAAATTCAATAACCGCAGGTTACGCGGTTGAAGACACCACGGGAAAAGACAGGCCTGACAGTACTTTCACCAACAACTATTTGAGCTATGCCGCGATTACCGCCAGGCACTACGATGCCGAATATCAATGTATCTGCAAAAGCGGCATTGGGATAACAATCAGCTGGTTTCCTTTGATAATGCCGGAGATATACGACAGGCTGGTGCCTGATGACTCAACCAGCACATGGGACTTTTCTTTGTTCACCCCAGATGTTGTTGTGATCAATTTATTTCAGAATGATTCGTGGCTGGTGAATATGCCGGAAAGGGCAGAGTTTAAAAATAACTTTGGGAATACACCTCCAAGTGATGAATATATCATCAATGCTTATCAACAATTTGTTGCCGGGATAAGGAAACATTACCCCGAAGCCAGTATCATATGTGCGCTTGGAAGTATGGATGCCACCAGGGAAGGATCGAAATGGCCGGACTATATTCAGGAGGCCGTGGCTAATTTGAACGATCAGAAAATTTATACCCATTTTATTCCTTTTAAAGAAACCCCGGGACATCCTTCGATAAAAGAACAGGAAGAAATGGCCAATAGCTTGGTTCAATTTATTGATGAAAATATAAATTGGTGATTTTGTAGCCATAGCTGCTCATTGGCGTAATACAATAAAGATGATTGCGCCATGAGAGAAACACTTCGATATATTGTCGGGTACCTTGTCGGGGGAGCAATATTTGTTTACCTGATACCCTACGGGTTTTGTAAGTTGGCTCAATTTGATTACATCTTCCAGGGGAGAGTCCTTATTGAATCTCAACTTTTAAGATATAGTTTATTTCTGATCAGTTTTATCGTTGGGGCAATTTTCGCGGCTTGGTCAAATATCTTTTTATACAAGATTGGGCATGGCGGCCCGGTCGATGCCTTTGGTGTGTCAATTAGTCCGCGAACGAAAAAACTGGTGACTGTCGGGCCATACCAATATACCCG
>JBNKTK010000134.1:0-9481 GCA_050298035.1 Mangrovibacterium sp.
TACTTTACCTGCTCCTAATTTTTATTACGCTCTTTACAACTGCATCCCACGCGTTGGCCCAAAGCAACAATGCAACGGTTTACGGAAAAGTTACCGATGCCAACGGCGAAGCTATCGACCTGGCCAATATTTCAATTAAGGGGTTTCCGCTGGGAACAGTTACCGATAAAAAAGGGGACTATCTTCTCCGGGTACCAGCTAAACGTCGCATCACACTGGTATTTTCCATTATTGGCTACAAAATGGTTGAAAAAGAACTATTGTCAAAGGACGAACAGCATATCGAACTGAATGTAACACTAGATGAAAGCAGTGAGCAAATCAAGGAAGTAGAAGTAACTCAGCAACGTCAAGGACAAAATAACATCACCCGGATCGACCCGAACTTTGCGAACATCATGCCAAGTGCCTCCTCCGGGAGTGTTGAAGCCCTGATAAAAACCTTGCCGGGCGTTTCATCAAACAACGAACTAAGCTCCCAATATTCGGTGCGAGGTGGAAACTTCGATGAAAACCTGGTTTATGTGAACGACATTGAAATATACCGTCCTTTCCTTGTCAGTGCGGGGAAACAGGAAGGCCTGAGCTTTATCAACCAGGATATGGTTTCCTCCATTGAGTTTTCCTCTGGAGGGTTCGATGCCAAATACGGCGACAAAATGGCTTCAGTTCTGGACATCAAATACCGCCGCCCAACCGACTTTCAGGGTTCGGTTAGCGCCAGCATGCTGGGTGGCTCGATCCACATTGAAGATGCAAGCAAAAGCAACAAGCTGAGTTTTATTGGCAGCGTTCGTTATAAAACAAACAGCTACCTGCTTAGCGGCATGGACGAAAAAGGTGAGTACGATCCCCGGTTTACCGATATCCAGGCCTACATCACCTACCGGTTCTCCGACAGCTTCGACTTGTCATTCCTGGGCAACCTTGCTCAAAACCAATATCGTTTTGTGCCGGAAACCCGTGAAACATCATTTGGTACATGGGATCAGCCCTACAATACAAAAATTTATTTCGAAGGACAGGAAAAAGATGAATTTATCACCCGGCTGGGGGCTCTATCCGGCAACTATCACCCCAATGAGAGCCTGAACTTAAAATTTATCGCTTCTACCTTCCAAACACTTGAGGAAGTAAACTACGATATACTTGGACAATATTACCTGAACCAGCTGGAACGCGACCTTTCAACTGAAACTCAGGAATCAGGCGACAGTGTCCTGAACATCGGCATAGGCATGTTTTTGAACCATGCCCGGAATAAACTGGACGCTAAAGTTTTCAGTTTCGAGCACAAGGGGGCTTTCAACTCCGAAAAACATCTTTTAAACTGGGGGGCTAAAATCCAGATTGAAGAGATTGACGATAAAGTTAACGAATGGGAACTTCGTGACTCAACAGGCTACTCATTGCCCTACACCGGCGACAAGGTAAACCTGCACCGCACAGTGTGGACAAAAAACAGCATGAGTTCGGTACGGGCAACTGCCTATGTTCAGGATACCTACTCCATTCCTGTTGTAAATGGTGAATTGTACGCCACAGCAGGTATCCGTGCCCATTATTGGGATTATTCGGACGAACTACTGGTAAGTCCGCGATTTTCGCTCATTTATTATCCGGAATGGGAAAAGCAATTTGTTTTCCACCTTTCCGGGGGAAGTTACCAACAACCTGCCTTTTTTAAAGAGTTGAAAGATCGAGACGGGAACGTTCACCCAAATGTGAAAGCACAAAAGTCTCAGCAAATATTATTGGGAGCCGATTATATTTTCAGGGCATGGGACCGGCCGTTTAAACTCAGTTCCGAGTTAT
This sequence comes from Mangrovibacterium sp., assembly GCA_050298035.1. GTDB lineage: Bacteria > Bacteroidota > Bacteroidia > Bacteroidales > Prolixibacteraceae > Gaoshiqia. The sequence goes on from JBNKTK010000134.1 coordinate 1,816, forward strand.
ATTACAAGAACCTGTCGAAACTGGTTCCCTACCAGATCGAGAATGTTCAAATCCGCTACCTGGCCGACCAACAATCAAAAGGTTACGCTACCGGTCTCGACTTAAAAGTGAATGGTGAATTTGTCAGCGGCATTCAGTCGTGGGCCAGTGTTTCGTTACTTCGAACCAAAGAAGACATTATTGGCGACGGACATGGCTGGATATCCCGTCCAACCGACCAGTTTCTGAACATCAGCATGTTTTTTCAGGACTACTTCCCGGGGAACCCTTCGTACAAAATGCACTTGTCCCTTTTTTACGGGTCGAGGCTGCCAACCGGGCCACCCAACTCGCAACGCTATCAGGACACCTTTCACATGCCTCCCTACCGGCGTATCGACATTGGTTTCTCTAAAGTGCTGATCGGCCCCGAAAGCCGGTTTGGTAACCGGAGTTTGCTAAATCATGTAAAAGATATGTGGTTGAGCCTTGAAGTTTTGAACCTGGTAGGAATAAACAATACTGTTTCTTATTTTTGGGTGAGCAGTAATTCGGGCGACATGTATGCCGTACCAAATTACCTTACCGACAGAAAAATAAACCTGAAACTCACCGTAAAATTTTAAATCATGAAACTGCCACTTTTCAAGGTTGATGCATTTGCTGAAAAATTATTCAAAGGAAACCCGGCTGCTGTTGTGCCTTTAGATGAATGGTTGGACGATGAATTAATGCAGGCGATTGCCATGGAAAATAACCTGTCGGAGACAGCCTTTTTTGTTCCTTCGCAGTTGGGTTTCGAAATCCGTTGGTTTACCCCTAAAGCAGAAGTTAAACTTTGTGGTCATGCTACCTTGGCTTCGGCCCATGTTATTTTTGAAGAAGCCGGATACCCGAAAGACGAAATCTCATTTGGAAGCAAAAGTGGAATTCTCCAGGTAAAAAAAAGCGGTGATTTGCTGCAACTCAATTTCCCTGCCGACAAGGTTACCAAGGTTGATGCGCCCAATGCAATCATCCAGGCACTTGGCAAATTGCCAAAAGCTTGCTACAAAGGAAGAACTGATTATTTATTGCTGTATCACAGCGAAAAAGAGATCAGGGAAATGAATCCCAACTTTTTCAGCCTTGCCAAAACCGATGCCCGCGGAATTATTGTTACTGCCCCGGGTGACAAAGCTGACTTTGTTAGCCGATTTTTTGCTCCCGGGGTTGGGATCAATGAAGACCCGGTGACTGGATCGGCCCACACGACACTTACCCCATTCTGGGCAAAAAAACTTTGCAAAAACGAATTTGTGGCCCACCAGCTATCTCAACGTGGCGGCGAACTGATTTGTGAGTTGCAGGATGACCGGGTATTAATTGCAGGCAAAGCAAAAACCTATCTGCGCGGCGAAATCTTCGTTTAGTTTTCCGGCTTATCTATTCGTCTTCGGCAAACGCGAGCAGTTTATTAAGATCTTTGCGGCATGCGGCTGCCAACTCCGGTATTGCAATTGCTTTGCGCAGTAATTCTACATTGTTTATTTCCCGGGTAAAAAGTGAAAATACCCCGGCAAGGGTCATGCTGTTTTCGGCCTGTTGCACAAGCTGCATTTCATCACCTGTTGCTACTGCCCCCTCTTGTAAAACACGCACATAAACACCTGGGTACGGCGATTCGAGGAATTCACGGACAATTTTCTGGTCTCCGAAACGGATGCCCAATTTGAAACAGGGCTGCCGGGGTTGCGTTACCTGCACCAATGCACCGCCAAGTTTAAAAATATCACCAATACAAATAGTCGATTCATCAATACCTTCAACAGTCAGGTTCTCTCCAAACATGCCCCATTGCCAATCTGCATGTGGGTAGCGTTGCTGCCAAAATGCGTAATGATCTTTTGAATACAGATAACAAGCTTTTTCGCTTCCGCCATGATAACGCCTATCAATTACCTGATCAAACCGGACATCTTCTTTTTCAAGAAAAACCGGGTGGTCAACCCGGTACTTGTAGATGCCGGTTTTTACCTTCTTGCCGTTCCAATCTATTTCAACAGCTTCTCCAATGTTTGTAGAAATTACCTTCATAATTATTCCAGCTAATCATCCTCCAGTATATTTTTCACCCGGCCTACTTCACCTGTCTCCAGTCTTACTTTTATGCCATGCGGATGGGTTGGCGACTTTGTCAGAATTTGCGCTACATACCCTTCAGTTAGCTCGCCGGTGCGTTGATCCTGCTTTTGCACAATCTCAACATGGCTTTCAATTTTAATATCCGATCGTTTTCGTCCGTCCATATTCCTTCATTTTTGCTATAAAAGTAGTAAGAGCCTGTTTAAAATCTATTCAAAGAAATGAAAAATAGAAAATTTAAACAGATCCTGAATTCAGGGAAGTACAAAACTGAAAAACCCTCGGCAAGGAATTTCCATCACCCAAATGAATGTATTTCTTATTTTCGTACAAATAAAATGATGAAAATAAAAAAGCCGATCGTTACAGACCGGCTTTCTTTGTATATCCAATTTAACTATTCCCTCAGGGACACATATCTCAGGAACTCTTCCCGCTTCTCCTTCTGCTTGAAGATTCCACCATATTCAGCAGTTACAGTTGAGCTGCTTTCATCCTCAATTCCCCGCGATGAAACACACATGTGTTTGGCATCAAGCACCACGGCGACATCTTCGGTTTTCAATATTTTTTTCAATTCGTTTGCAATTTGAACGGTCAAACGCTCCTGCACCTGTGGACGGCGGGCATAATAATCCACAATGCGGTTTATTTTCGACAAACCAATCACCTGCCCGCTGGAGACATAAGCCACATGCGCTTTCCCAACGATCGGCAAAAAATGGTGCTCGCAGGTCGAGTTCAGATTGATGTTGCGCTCCACCAACATTTCACCATATTTGAATTTGTTTTCAAACACCGATATTTTGGGTTTGTTCTCCGGGTTCAACCCGCTAAAAATTTCCTGAACAAACATTTTGGCCACGCGATGAGGAGTCCCGCTCAGACTATCGTCAGTCAGATCAAGGCCGAGCGTTTCCATGATGTCACGGAACCGGTCCCCGATGATGGACATCTTCTCGTCGTCAGTCATTACAAAAGCATCGTCGCGCATGGGTGTTTCAATAGACGTGGCAATATGATTGTCCCCAATCAGCTCATAATTCGCCGAATTATTTACCCGGGGCATCCCTGGGTTTCCGTTCACTTTTGTGGCAGGATAATTTGTTTTAACAAAACCGTTCACTTTCATAATCGTACCTCCTATCTGTTGCATTTCAGATTAATAAAACACAGCCCGGTAAACTTTGTTTAAAATGGCAAACAATAAGAAACATTTATTCAGTCAGGCAACTTGTTTCATTACACCGTAGCCTGTGATAATTTTCCCCACTCACGGGTAATGAAAAACGCGACAATCAAAGCTGAGCAAAAATCAGAGATTGGCATGGATATCCAAATCCCGTCCAGGTCATAAAAAGTCGGAAGGATAAAGAGCAAGGGGATCAAAATGATTACCTGCCTCAACAAGGTGAGCAAAGTGGCAATTTTTGCCTTGCCAACCGACTGAAAAAAGTTCCCCACTACAACCTGGAAACCAATTATGGGGAGTGCAAACAGCCCCATCCGGAGCCCTTGCCGGCCTATTTCAAGCAGCTCCGGGTCTTTGGCATTAAAGAAACGAACAATTAAATCGGGCATTGCCTGCACAAAAGTAAAAGCGCCAACCGAAATAATTGTTGCTGCAATCATGGCAATGCGAAGGGTATCTTTCACACGCTTGTGGTCGTTTGCCCCGTAATTAAACCCGATAATCGGTTGCGAAGCCATATTGATAGCCACAACCGACATAACAATCAGTGTCAATACTGAGTTTACAATTCCCATAGCGCCAACTGCCAAGTCACCGCCAAACCGAATCAATTTGGTATTAATGAGGCCTTGTACAACCGAATTGGCAATTTGCATGAAAAATGGGGCCATCCCAATCGCCAGAATCTCCTTTACAATCTGTATGTCCAATTTGAAATATTGCGGTTTGATTTTAACAACTGAGCGATTGCTCCGAAAATGGAGCAAAACCCAGACAGTCAAAACCATCATCGATATGACAGTGGCGTAGGCAGCTCCCTTCACCCCCATCCCAAAACCAAAAATAAAGATCGGGTCGAGAACAATGTTTGTACCGGCACTGATCAGCATCGAATACATGGCAATCCGGGCATTCCCTTCCGAACGGATCACATTATTCAGCGAGAAACCTACCACCTGAAAAACAGCTCCTACTAAAATGATGTTGAGGTAATCGTTGGCATATTCAAACGTTTCGGCCGTTGTGCCAAACATTCTAAGCATAGGGCCTTTAATTAAAAAGCCGATCAGGGTGATCAAAGCGGAAACAGCAATCATCAATATAAAACTATTCCCCAAAACATGCTCGGCCTTGTTCATATCGCGACGTCCCATGTTGATTGATACCAACACGCTGGCCCCAATACCGATAAGCATACCAAAAGCCATCATGATGAGCATAACCGGAAAGATGGCAGAGATACCGCTCAAAGCGATGGCCCCAACCCCCTGGCCAATAAAAATGCGGTCGACAATATTATAGAGCGCATTTACAAATACTCCGATAAATGAAGGGATGAAATATTTCAACATCAGGCGGGATATGTTAGTCTCGCCTAATTCTTTTGTTTTATCCATGAAAAAAGTTTGATGCAAAAGTAAACAATCAAAAGTACAAAGCCGTTCACTGGCTTGCTAAAATATCTTAACCGGGTAACCTTTAAAAAACCAATTGAACAAGTAACCGAATAATCAGAAACTGTTTAAATTTTATCCTTTCATTTTATTAGGCAAAAAATCCATTCGAATAATTCTAAAAAACAAAACTTAAACAGTTTCTCAATTCGAAATACTATTTTTACACCTCAAAGGCAAAAAATCATGACAACAGAAAAATCGAAAAAACTAAATAGCGAAACTCTAAGCAACCTGCAATCAAATAATTCGGAACTGGTTACAGAAACGATAAATGAGTTGAGCGAATCGGGCAATTCGGCCTATATCCCCATTTTAATTGAGCTTTTACATTCGACGGACAACCAGGAAATAAAAAAACGCATTACCCGTTTGCTGTCCGAATTAAAGCACAGCGACGCAATTCCGTTGATTATCGAGGCTATCCAGAACAAGCAATATGCCAACGAATTGCAATACCTGGTTTCAGCTTGTTGGGAAAACGGCATGGATTACAGCAGCCACCTTTCCCTGTTCATTGATTTGGTGATTGAAAATGATTTTATGGTAGCGTTTGAGGCTCACACCGTCATCACAAACATGACGGGTAAAATTTCAAAAGCCATTTGCGATACCGAAACCAGAAAAATCAAAGAAGCGATCCTGGTTGCCCCCGAAGACAAAAAGCAATTACTTATGGATTTGCTTGACTTCCTACCCGTTTTGGAACAAGGAATTGAACCACAGGAATATTAACAAAGAAGGTGGGTTACTTTTGGCAACCCACCCTGTTATTTTATTCTTTTAATCCTCAGTGTTTAGTCGAGAAGTATTTCATGAACTGGGAGCGCTCATATAACATCGGGTTTTCAATTTTGGCATACGACAACCTTCCCCTGAAATCATCAATTTGTTTGAAATTCCATTTGCGCATGAATTTCTCCAAGTCCGATATCATGCCGGCGATAACCTGTGCCCCGTTTATATAAACTGTTGAACAAACCTGGGTCACCTGTGCCCCGGCCAGCAACTGTTTGATCACAGCTTCGCCATCGTGAATGCCGGTAGAAGCAGCAATCTCCAGCTTGGGAAGGGCTGCACTCACCAAACCGACCCACCGCAACGAGCGACGAATATCTGCCGGGGTACTGAAAACTTCGGATGAAGAAAGTTCCATTTTCTCAATATCAATATCCGGTTCGTAAAACCGGTTGAACAAGGTCACGGCAGCAGCACCGTTGGCCATCAGCTTTTCGGCCATCGCAATCAGGTTGGTGAAATAAAAACCAACTTTCACTGCAATTGGGATTTTAACCTCTTTACGTACTTTAGTGAGCACGTCAATATAAAGTTTTTCTATTTCTTCGGCCGTTTCATTACGTCCTGTCGGAACGTAAAACAGGTTCAGTTCCAGCGCATCGGCACCGGCATCTTCAAACTCGGTGGCAAAACTGGTCCACTCTTTCGACGACACACAATTGATGCTTGCAATGATTGGGATGTTGACTACTTTTTTAGCTTGCCGCACCAGGTCGAGATGAGCCTCAACCGAATGCTGACGGGTATAGTTCCAGATATAATCTTCCGCTTCCGGATAAAGGTTCTGAGGATCCCTATTGATCAAATGGCTGACCTCACTATTGATTTGCTCTTCGAAAAGCGATTTCAGAATAACAGCCCCTGCGCCTGCTTCTTCCAACGCTTTTATCTTCTCCACGCTGTTAGTCAGTCCTGAGCTGGCTACAACTATCGGGTTCTTCAGTTTTAAACCCAAATATGATGTTTCAAGTTTTGCCATAATCTTATCAGTTAGTTATTGATCTTTTATAAATAAAACAGCTTACAACAACTGCTTGTTCAGTGATACCGGCGTTCTCCAAAAATTGAACTGCCTACCCGAACCATTGTGCTCCCTTCTTCGGCTGCCAGCAAATAATCGCCCGACATACCCATTGAAATTTCTGAAAAACTATCCTGTGAACCAAAAAATTCAGACTTTAATTGGTCAAATATGTTTTTAAGCTGTTTAAACTCTTTTCTGATTTGGTTTTCATCGTCGGTGTAAGTGGCCATGCCCATAACCCCACGGATATCCACAAATTCAAGCCCGGCAAAATCGGCCGATGTCAATAGTTCACGGGCCTCATCCAAATCAAGTCCGAACTTGGTTTCTTCTTCCGCAATATGAAACTGGAGCAAACAACTAATTTTCCGGTTGTTCTTGCGACCTTCTTTATCAATCGTCTTCAGTAGTTTCAGCGAATCAACCCCGTGAATCAGACTAATAAACGGTGCGATATATTTGACCTTATTGGTTTGTAAATGTCCAATAAAATGCCATTCGATATCTTTCGGAAGTTCAGCCTGCTTTTCAACCAGTTCCTGCACTTTGTTTTCGCCAAACACACGCTGCCCGACTTCATAAGCTTCCAGGATATCACTGTTGGGTTTCGTTTTCGAGACAGCAACAAGGCAAATCCCATCCTTCAACTCTCGCTTAACTTTCCTCAAATTCTCTGCAATTTCCATAATTTTGGTGATTGAAATACAAAACTACAAAAGCAGCAGAAACTGACTTGCCATTTTCAAAGTTTTTTCAGGCTCTTCAACATTAAAAACCGGCAGTTCTGCCAGCCTTTTTCTATCTTTGCAATCCTCATGAAACAAGATCGCAATCATATAATTTTAAAAATGAACGAATTGGGGAAAAACCGCCAACCGTTTGTTTTTTTAATCGATTTTGATTTCCAAAACCCGATCCTTTTAGGCTGGGAAGAAAGTCGCGAAAAGCTCCTTTGGAAAACACCAAAGCACAGCAATTTTCAACTTAAACGTCCAGAAACAGACCCGTTAAAATGGGACGTAATGCCGGTCTGTTTTGACCACTACCGAAAAGCTTTTGACCTGGTACAGCAACATATCCACAACGGCGACAGCT
>JBNKTK010000135.1:0-9435 GCA_050298035.1 Mangrovibacterium sp.
GAAAACAAGGGCGAAAATATGCGAAGGGACTGGTAAGCAATCCTGTCTGAGGAGGAACGACGAGTTGGATTGCGTGGCATTTTCAATCCGTAGTTTTCTTTCAAAAGGCCCGTCAGCCTTGACTTTTTTTGTTTCGTTTTTTGGGTCAAGCCAAAAAATGAAATCCCGTCTGGAAGGACAACAATTCAACGTTTTCCATTGCGGCGCATGCCAATTGAGGTGTTCCATGCCAATGTCAAGTGGTTGCGCCTTGCTCCTTTCTGCACTTGCCATCCCCGGGTTCCGTTTCACTTCACCCGGGGTTATTGATATTTGACTCCTTCGGAGCCGTCTCGGGTTATTCCAGACTTGCTAACAGATTCCGGCCTGCGCCGGAATGACGGGGTTTGAGGGATGGCAACCTGTCAGCATGCGAAGCTCCTGTTTCACCGTTAGGTGAATCGCAGGGTCGGCCGGTCAAAGTAGCCCTGGCCGGCGATGGAGGGAGCGGTTTTTGGCGGGGATTCAGGGTTGTGGGCCGGAAAGAAAAAACCGTGACGCGGGAGGAAGGATAACTTTGACAAGATTTTTGTTTCTTTTCATCCGAAAAGAAAGTAAATCCCGTCCGGAAGGACAACGAATAAACGTTTTACACTTCGGCGCATGCCAAAAGCCAGACAGGCATAATATGATTGTTTTATTCGTTATGCGCTTAGCGCCGGAATGACGGGAATTTGAGGGACGGAAACCTGTTAACATGCGAAGTTCCTGACAGTGTTTGACTTCCCCAAAATAGCCTGGCAGGTTTATACTTTTAGGTGGTAGTCCGGCAAATTTTGCAATGGATCATCCCGAAATGCGGTCAATTTTTATAAGTTTGGTATCTCAAAGAAGAACAATTTACAACTGAAAATCCAGAAACGATCAGCACATGAAAAGAGGTTTTGCCAGCGATAACAATGCCGGTGTGCATCCGGACATTTTGAAAGCGATGGAAGCAGCCAATCACGGACATGCAATTGGATACGGCGGCGATCCGCTTACCGGAGAGGCAATCGGCTTATTCAAGAAAGAGTTTGGCGACGACATCGATGTTTACTTTGTATTCAACGGAACTGGCGCCAATGTTTTGTCGCTTTCCAGCTTGACAAACAGCTTCAATTCCGTTATCTGCGCCGAAACAGCCCACATTCAGGTTGACGAATGCGGTGCGCCCGAAAAGTTTACCGGGTGCAAATTACTGCCGGTAAAAACGGTACAGGGTAAAATTACGCCTGACGAAATCAGCAAGTACCTTCACGGGTTCGGTTTTGAGCATCACGCCCAGCCCGGGGTCATCTCCATATCGCAAGTTACCGAATTGGGAACAGTATATTCCGTGGAAGAGATAAAAGCAATCACCACACTTGCCCACGAACACGGGCTCTTCGTACACATGGACGGGGCCAGGATAGCCAATGCAGCAGTAGCACTCGGGTTGCCGTTCAAAGCGTTTACGCGCGATGCAGGGATTGATGTGCTATCGTTTGGCGGGACCAAAAACGGCATGATGATGGGGGAAGCAGTCGTGTTTTTCAATGCCGCCCACGCTCGCCACACAAAATACATCCGCAAACAAAGCATGCAGCTGTTTTCGAAGATGCGCTTCGTGAGCGCCCAGTTTCTGGCCTATTTCGAGAACGATTTGTGGAAGAAAAATGCCACCCATGCCAACAACATGGCTAAACTTCTGGAACAGGAAGTCAGCAAAATACCCGGCGTAAAACTCACACAAAAGACCATGGCAAACGGGGTATTCGCAATTATCCCCAAAGAGATTATCCCGAAATTGCAGGAACAGTATTTCTTTTACATCTGGGATGAATCGACCTCTGAAGTTCGCTGGATGACCTCGTTTGATACGACCGAAGAGGATATTTACGGATTTGCCGAAGCATTGAAACAATTAATGACCAAATGAGGCTATTCAACTATTACCCGAACAGAAACCCCGCGGATGCCGAAGTTGAAAAGAAAATCTTCAGGCACAGCATGGTCTTCCCTACCCTGTTTGTAGTGGCATTCTGGTTGGTTTATCTGTTTGAAACAGTTATGGAACTGGATTTTGCCCGGTTCGGGATTCTCCCGCTGCAATTGGAAGGGTTAAAGGGGATCATCTTCTCCCCTTTTATTCATGGTAGTTTCAAGCACATTGCAGCCAACTCGGTACCTTTTTTCATTTTATCATTCGCCTTGTTCTATTTTTACCGCAACCTCGCCTACCGCATCTTCATCCTCATCTATTTCTTATCGGGTGTTTGTGTCTGGCTTGGCGGGCGCGAGGCCTGGCATATCGGGGCCAGCGGGATTATCTACGGGCTGGGCGCATTCCTGTTTTTCAGCGGCATCTTCCGCAACGATGTCAAACTACTCACCATTGCCATCATTGTCGTGTTTTTGTATGGCGGCATGTTCTGGGGAATTTTCCCGATTGAACCAACCATTTCATGGGAAAGCCACCTTTGGGGCTCGGTAAGTGGCTTCTTTCTTAGCATTTATTACCGGCACCAAGGGCCGCAACGCACCCATTTTGAGTGGGAAAACGAACCGGATGAAGATGATACAGATGACATAACGGACTTACCGGAAACAACGGATGATACCGATTAGTATTTAATTTTACTCATCCCGAGGCCTCGGGATCACTGCGTTCATTATTGAGTATTAAACATCTATCGGCATTATACTCCCGAGATCTCGGGATATATTAGTCTATAAAACGGTATAACAAAAATGAGCATGGAGTAGAAAAAACCTGAACGTGTTGAAAAACACAAAGAGTTTTTTCGTAACTTTGCCAGCTCTATAAAAAGATAACAAGTTCTAAAACAATGATTAGCAGAAGAATTATCCGAATTAAAGTATTGCAGGTTCTTTATGCCTACTATACATCTCCGGACAAGTCAATCAACAACACCGAGAAGGAGTTGTTTTTCAGTATTCAAAAGACATACGATCTTTATCATTATTTATTCCAACTGGTTGTAGAAATTGCTAATCATGCCGACTCGATGATCGAGCTACGCAGGAAAAAACACTTTCCGACTGAAGAAGATTTAAATCCAAACACCCGTTTTGTTCGGAATCATTTGATTCACCAGTTAAAAACCAACAATGCGATCAGCAAGCAACTGGCACAATCAAAACTGAGCTGGGAGAACGAACCGGAACTAATCAGGAAGCTTTACAACAACATGGTCAGTTCGGATTTTTATGCCGAATACATGAAGCAAAAGGAAAACACTTATCAGGACGATAAAAAGTTAATCGAACACCTGTTTGCCGAAGTGATCCTTCAATCTGAAGACCTTTTTCATTTGCTTGAAGAACAAAGCATTTACTGGAATGACGACGTTGATTTTGTGATCAGCATGATCATCAAAACCATCAAGAAATTCAAGGAATATTCGCGCGAAGACCAGTCATTGCTGCCGATGTTTAAAGATGACGAAGACCGTGAATTTGCCAAAAACCTGTATCGCAAGGCAGTTGTCAATCACGAAGAACTGAAAAAGCTGGTTGAAGAACACACCGTGAACTGGGATGTGGAACGGATCGCCTTCATTGACAACATGATCCTGGAACTGGCAATGGCCGAGTTCCTGTACTTCCCCTCAATCCCAACAAAGGTGACCCTTAACGAATACATCGAACTGTCAAAATATTACAGCACACAAAAGAGCCGCAACTTTATCAACGGAATTCTCGACAAATCGCTGAAAGCCTTGAAAAAGGACAACCGGATTGTAAAAGCCGGCCGCGGACTGATTGGTGAAGAGAACCTGGCAGAATGAGATACACCACGCTGATATTACTGGCTTTTATTGCTTTTGGCTGCCAAAACCAAACCAGGAAAACTGGCAATTCAGCTTCGGAGAAAACGGGAACTGCAAAGTTTGTGTTTCAGGAAGAATTGCATAATTTTGGAACGTTACAGGCCGGAGAGGTTGTGGCATACAGCTTTGGTTTTACTAATGCAGGCGATGGCAACCTGGTTATCCGGAAATACGAAAGCGATTGCGGCTGTATGACAGTTGAATATCCGAAAGAACCTGTTAAGCCGGGCGAGAGCGGCTACATTGAAGTGATATTCAATTCGGCCGGCGAAGTTGGTAAAGTTTATAAAGAAGTGGTATTATTTTCGAACGCCGAACCAACTGAAGTAAAGCTGGCAATTACAGCCAATGTGCAAAATGAGTTGATAAATCTATATAGTAAAAATTAAATATTAAAGAAATGAACTACTTATTAATGGCTCCGCAGCAAGGAGCTGAGGGAAATCCAAATCCATACACTGGATTTATTATGATGGGGTTAATCATCGCTGTTTTCTACTTTTTCATGATCAGACCTCAGGTAAAAAGACAAAAAGAACTGAAAAAATTCCGCGAAAGCCTTCAAAAAGGTGACAAAGTAGTTACTACTGGTGGTATTTACGGAAAAATAGCTGAAATCAAAGACAACTACATTTTGTTGCAAGTTGATGACAATGTTAAACTTCGCGTAGATAAAAGCGCTGTAGTAAAAGACATGTCAGACGTACAACCACAAAAATAATCTGATTAGCCCGAAATACTGAAAGGCCGGCAATTATGTCAGGCCTTTTTTTTTAACTTTGGATGCGTGGAAAATAAATGGGCACATATCATTCAGTCATTTCTTAAGTTCCTGATGATGAAAGATGACCGCAAATTGGTCATTTATCTTGTCTGTGTGGGAATTGCTACAGTTTTCTGGTTTCTGAATGCGTTAAACAAAGACTACACCGTTGAATTAACCTTTCCGGTAAAATACACCAACCTGCCAACCAACAAAGTATTGGCCAACGAACCGCCCGATCGTTTCGTCTTGAAGGTGAACGCTTACGGCTTCACAATCCTGAGGCACAAATTGAGCATGGCCTTTTCGCCGCTGGTTTTCAATGTGAATGAATTTACCGGGGCAAAAATGGAAAAATCGAGCAGTTCCAGCTTTGCTATTGCCAGCAAACAATTCATCAACCCGCTTTCGCAGCAGGTTAGCAACGAACTGAAAATTATTGAGATACAACCCGATACGTTGTACTTTAAATTCGACCGCATTGTCCAGCGAAAAGTGAAAGTGAAACCCAACGTGAGCTACGAGCTGAAACAACAGCACTACCTGAATGATGATATCACCACGAAACCTGATTCTGTTTTGGTTTCCGGCCCGGAGTCAATCCTGGATACGATCCAATTTGTTTCTACAAAGAAACAGCACTACAAGGAGCTCGACCAAACGGTTCAGCGAAACGTTGCATTGGCCGAATACAATAAACTGGATTGTGCCCCCAAACGTGTTGTTTTAAATATCCCGGTTGAAGAATTCACTGAAAAACAAGTCATTGTTCCACTATCTATTTCCGGGAAACCCGATAGTTTGCACATCAACCTTTTCCCTGATAAAGTGAGGGTTAACTTCCTGACCAGCTTGACCCAGTTTTCAGAAATTTCACCCAATGATTTTAGGATTACAGTTGATTACAACCAGATTTTGGAAAAAGCGGAAATGCTGCCAATTACTGTTGAAATGCAGCCACCCCATATCCTTTCCGTTTCAGTGACCCCGAAAAAAGTAGAATACCTGATTGAAAAATAGAACGATGTTTAAAGTAGGAATAACCGGTGGTATTGGTAGCGGAAAATCAACCATTTGCAACTTTTTCAGGGTGCTTGGCATCCCGGTTTTCGAGGCTGACACCGAAGCAAAGAAGCTGATCAATTCTTCATCTGCAATCCGCAGCAAGCTGATCATTCAGTTTGGTGAAGACATTTACCTGCCCGATCATACCATTAACCGAAAAAAGTTGGCCGAACTGATTTTCAATTCGCCATTTTTGCTCGAAAAAGTCAACTCAATTGTTCATCCCGAGGTCAGACGACATTTTCATGAGTGGTGCGAAAAACAAACATCGCCTTATATCGTTCATGAAGCAGCAATCATGTTTGAGAGTGGTTTTTATAAAATGATGGATGAAACCATCCTGATTACTGCCCCTGAAAACATCAGGATACAACGGGTACTGGATCGGGAAAATACAACCGAGGAAGACGTAAAAAACCGGATATTGAAGCAATGGACAGATGAAGAAAAGATGAAACTGGCCACTTACATTATAAACAACAATAACGAGGAACTGATTATTCCTCAGCTAATAGAATTGGATAAAAAATTTAAAGCACATGGCTAAATTTGGAAAATGGATTGCCGGCGGACTGGGATGGGCCTTCTTTGGGCCAATTGGTGGAATACTGGGATTTGTCGTCGGCTCAATGTTTGAAAACGAGGCATCATTCACTACCGGAGGTGCCGGACAAGCTACAAAAACAACCACAACAACCGGTGGTTATGTAATGAGTTTATTGGTATTGGTTTCTGCCGTAATGAAGGCAGACGGAAAAGTTTTGAAATCGGAGCTTGACTATGTAAAAGCGTTCTTTGTTCGTACGTTTGGCGCCGCCTCGGCACAGGAAGCCATTAAAATGCTGCGCGACCTGCTCAACCAAAATATCCCTGTTACGGATGTTTGCCACCAAATTCAGAAGAATATGGACTATTCTTCTCGTTTGCAATTGCTGCATTTCTTGTTTGGCATTGCACAGGCCGATGGCAAAATTGACGTATCGGAGCAACAACTGATTGACCACATCGCCAAAAGTATGGGCATCACCGGTAAGGATTTTGAATCAATCAAATCGATGTTTGTAGCCAACACCGATGCGGCCTACAAAATACTGGAGATTGAACCAAATGCTTCGGATGAAGAAATCAAAAAGGCCTATCGGAAAATGGCCATGAAATATCACCCTGATAAAGTGAGCTACCTTGGCGAAGACTTCCAAAACGCAGCAAAAGAGAAATTCCAAAAGGTAAACCAAGCTTACGAACAAGTTAAAAAAGAAAGAAATCTCGTCTAACTAATTAGCCTCCAAAAAATTTATGCAATACATAAAAACCTCATTCAAATTAAATCCTGATTCTGAAATCAATCGCGAAATTTTAACGGCATACTTGTCACAACTCGCCTTTGAAAGTTTTGATGAAACGCCGGATGGTTTGGAAGCCTTTTATCCAACAGGGAAAGTTTCGAAAGCTGAAATTGACCAGGCTTTGGCCGATTTGGAATTCAATGTTGAATATACCGAAGAAGAAATGCCGGATATCAACTGGAACGAGGAATGGGAAAAAAACTATTTCCAACCGCTCCTGATTGGTGACGATTGCCTGATAAGGGCTCCTTTTCACAAAGATTACCCTCAGGTAAAATACGAAATCATCATCGAACCCAACATGGCATTCGGAACAGGCAACCACGAAACAACTTCGCTGATGATTGAGCACCTGGCCGAGCTAAATGTGAGCGATATGAGTGTTTTAGACATGGGATGCGGTACCGGAATCCTCGGTATTTTCGCGTCAATGCTCGGGTGCAAGGAAGTTACAGCTATCGACATTGATAATTGGTCTTTCGAGAGTACCGTTGAGAACTGCCGCCTGAACAAGATTACCAACCTCGAAGCGCAAATTGGCGATGCCAGCCTGCTGGGCAATAAAAAGTACGACATCATTCTGGCCAATATTCAAAAGAATGTCATCCTGCATGACATTGAAAAATATGTTTCGGTATTGAATGATGATGGAATACTGATCGTTAGCGGGTTCTACAAAGATGACCTGGAAGATATTCTTGGCAAAGCGTCAGAACTTTTCCTCCAAAAAATGATTATCAAAGAGCGAAACAATTGGGTCGCTGTTTCTTTTGAAAAATAGGCATGGAAAAGGTTATTGATTATTTCAAACAGCAGTTCGGACAGGGATACAACACGGAAAACGGGACAGAAATTGCTCATTTAATCAATAAGCTTTCCCTTGAAGAACGGAATGAACTGAAAAGTAAGCTTTTTCACGAAGCCCGAAAACTGGAACTTGAAAAGAATGGAGGCCAGGCTTTCTTCTGGTTGGAATACTGCTTTAGCCTGATTGAAAAGTACACGTTTCGCTTTCATAAAGTATATTTCAGCCCGGGTTCCGACATCCTTGAAATTATTACCGATTTGCTGGACCAGGCAAAAACCTGCCTCGATTTGTGTGTTTTTACAATCACCGATTCGAGATTGGCACAACACATATTCAGTGCTTTGGAACGTGGTGTCAAGGTTCGGATTATCACCGACGACCGTAAAACGTTCGATCATGGTTCTGCCATTTTCGACCTAAGCCATGCCGGTATCCAGGTAAAAATCGATCATTCGCAGTACCACATGCACCACAAATTTGGTGTCGTCGATAAGAAAATTGCGTTTACCGGTAGCTTCAACTGGACCTACACGGCATCAAAACACAATCACGAAAATTTACTGGTCACATCAAAATATGATATTGCGAAACAGTATCTACAAGAGTTTGAGCACCTTTGGAATGAACTGTACCTTTTGTAGTCAAATGATGGACATAACTATGAGTCCGGCAGAAATTGCAATTGTAAAGCTAATCAGGGTACCAATCAGAACATATTCGGACATGATCCGGGCATTTACCTCGCTTTTAACAGAAATCCGTAGAATTGATTTAGCTGCAATTAAAAACCCAATTGCCTGAAACTGGCCAACCAATACAAACGTCAGTACCAGGATACGTTCGAGTATTCCTATCCATTTTCCTGCATTTTTAAGGTTTTGCTCCATCTCACTATTGATTTGTTTTTGCCATTTTCTGGTCGCAAGATTAATGATAAGCATTGAGGGCCATATCACAAATATGTACGCGACTGTAAATACAAAGAATTTGTAGTCATTAAGCAAGTCTCGAATGGCGGCAAATGTATCTGTTGCAAATTTATTATCAACAACACCTGTCACGATTACCAAAATCAGCAGGTGGACTATCTGATCGGCGGCAAACCAAAGCAATCCATTGACTTTTGATGGTTTAAGGTAAATCTTACCCAAGTCTGTCAAATAGTGGAATATGAAAATGAATACCGGGATTTTCCAATTAAAAAGATCAATTGTTAATATGGTTGACAATACGGTTACCAGTATAATATGGAATAACAATTTGATCGATTTTATGCCATTTTCATTTTTGTCTTTTACCCAAGAGTTGGGTTGGAGCATAAAATCAGCTATTAAATGAGCTATCAACAAACGAAGGAACAACATCATGACGTCAAAGTTTTTCAACAATTTCAACAAAACGCCGGTTCATTTTTTCGATCAAGCCCCATTTTGCAAGTTGTATCCTGTTGCTGACTGAGGGCTGGGTCAAGTTTAATTTTTCGGCAATTTCAGCTTGTTTAAATCCTTGAACAAGATAATAAATAACTTCAGCTTGTGCTATAGTCCATTCATTCAAAATATTCTCGAGAAATGAACAGGTCAACTCAAATTCGCTGTT
>JBNKTK010000136.1:0-9303 GCA_050298035.1 Mangrovibacterium sp.
TGGACGGCAAACGCTTGTGGGCAAAAAATCTGGGAGTGCCGGATAACCATTACGGGCATTCATCTTCGCTGATCATTTATAAAGACAAACTGATCATTCAATACGATACTAACCGTGGGGCCAAAGTGATGGCGCTCTCAACTGCTGATGGGGCTCCACAGTGGGAAACTGTCAGGAATGTGAGAATTTCGTGGGCTTCGCCGGTATTGGCAACTGTTGGAAATGCAGTGCAACTTGTTCTGACGGCAAATCCATTAGTTGCCGGCTATGACCCGGAGACTGGAAAAGAACTGTGGACGGTGGATTGCATGATGGGCGAGGTTGGCCCATCGGTTGGCTATGCCGACGGGATTGTTTATGCGGCCAATGAGTATGCAACTTTGGCTGCCATCAAGCTTGGGGCAACCCCTGAAATTATTTGGCAGGATGATGAATTTTTGCCTGAAGTTTCGAGTCCGTTGGCTGCGAACGGCTTGCTGGTCGTTGGAACCAGTTATGGTGTGGTGGCTTGTTACGATGCTGCCAATGGTACCAAATACTGGGAGCATGAATACGGCGACGGGATTTATGCATCGCCTGTTTATGCGGATGGGAAAGTGTACGTGCTCGATATGGGCGGGAACCTGCATGTGCTGAAAATGGCCAGGGAATTTCAGGTGATTGCTGATTCCAAACTGGGAGAAAAAGCTGTTTGCTCGCCCGTTTTTGCAGATGGGAAAATGTACCTGCGCAGTTTCGAAAATTTGTATTGCATCGGAAAGTAAGAAAAATGGCAGAAGAAATTCAGGATATCATCAACCGGGTGGGCGAAATTGTCCGGGAAAAGGGGCACACGAAAAAGGCGGTGATCCCGATTCTGCAGGCAATACAAAGTCAATTTAATTATTTGCCCGAAGAAGCGCTGAGGCATGTGTGCGAAACCACCGAAATCACCCCGGAAAACATTACAGGTGTGGCAACTTTCTATTCACAGTTTCGCCTGCACCCGGCCGGAAAGCACATGATAAAGGTTTGTGTTGGTACGGCTTGTCATGTGAAGGGTGCCATGCAGGTTTACGATGCTTTTAAACGGCACTTCAAACTGACCGGCAACGAGGTGAATGACCCGGCCGGGAATTATACGCTTGAAAAAGTGTCCTGCCTGGGGTGCTGCACACTTGCCCCTGTGGTGCAGGTTGATGATATTACCTATGGTCATGTTACTTCCGACAAGGTTGAAACAAT
The DNA here is from genome assembly GCA_050298035.1 of Mangrovibacterium sp. Lineage (GTDB taxonomy): Bacteria > Bacteroidota > Bacteroidia > Bacteroidales > Prolixibacteraceae > Gaoshiqia. Next base: position 1,225 of record JBNKTK010000136.1, read on the forward strand.
TCTGAAGGACTTTGAAAGCCAGGTTGGAAAGGTTGGCAAAAAGAGCAAATTCCGGAATGCCGATGGTAGCGAGTTTCAAGGTGAAATCCGCATTGGGTTGGGCTCATGTTGCGTGGCCAGCGGCAGCGAGGAAGTCAAAAAGGAAATTGAAAAGACAATTGCCGGTACGGGGATCAACCTTCAACTAAAAAATGTGGGTTGTGTGGGCATGTGCCACCAGGTTCCGCTGGTTGAGGTGATTGATGAAAAGAATAAAAGCACGCTTTACGCAAAAGTAAAGCCCAACGAAATATCGGACATTATCAGCACCCATTTTAAGCCGAAAGGCTTCATCGACCGGATAAAAACCAAAACCTACAACTTTCTGGAAAAAGTGCAAACTGATGAGGTTTGGGAGGGAGTTGACCGTTATGCGATTGATGTGCGTGATGAAATGGTATCCAGCTTTTTGGACAGGCAATTGCCTGTTGCAACCGAACACCGTGGTGTGATCAATCCGCTGGATATGGATGAATACCGCAGCTTTGGCGGCTTCGAAGCATTGAAAACTGTCCTCAAAATGGATCGGCACGAAGTGATCCGGACCATAAAAGACAGCGGTTTGCGAGGCCGTGGAGGGGCTGGTTTTTTAACCGGGTTGAAGTGGGAGCTGGTTGAAAAGGAAAAAGGCGAAAAGAAATTTCTGATCTGTAATGGCGATGAGGGCGATCCCGGCGCTTTTATGGATCGCATGTTGCTGGAATCGTACCCGTACCGGGTGATCGAGGGCATGCTGATTGCCGCTTTTTCTGTTCAGGCAACGGATGGTTATTTTTATATCCGGGCTGAATATCCGCTGGCGGTTACCCGCATCCGTCAGGCTTTGGTTAATTGCCGGGAACAAAACCTGGTTGGAAAGAACATTCTGGGGTCTGATTTCAGTTTTGATATCCAGATTTACGAGGGGGCCGGTGCATTTGTGTGCGGCGAAGAAACGGCGCTGATGACATCCATCGAGGGAAATCGCGGTTTTCCGACCATTCGTCCGCCTTTCCCTGCTCAAAAAGGCCTTTGGGGTTTCCCCACACTCATCAACAATACCGAAACGTTTGCACAGGTTTCCTATATCATCCGAAAAGGAAAAGACCATTTCAGCTCAATTGGCACCGAGCGTTCCAAAGGGACAAAGGTGTTTTCGCTGGCCGGGAAAATAAACCGGGGCGGTTTGATTGAAGTGCCGATGGGAATTACCATTCGACAGATTGTGGAAGAGATTGGCGGTGGTGTTCAAAACGGCAAAAAGTTCAAGGCCGTTCAGGTCGGAGGGCCGTCGGGTGGCTGTATTCCGGCTTCGCTGTACGATACGCCAATTGATTACCATTCGCTGATTGAGGCTGGCGCCATGATGGGCTCGGGAGGCTTGGTGGTGCTGGACGAAGACGACTGCATGGTGGACATCGCGAGGTATTTTCTTTCCTTCACCCAAAACGAATCGTGCGGAAAATGTACGTTCTGCCGGATTGGTACCAAACGCATGCTGGATATCCTGAATAAAATTACTTCGGGGAAAGGTGCCAAAAGCGACCTGGAAGAACTGAAATACCTGGCCGACTGGACTAAAAAGGGCAGTTTGTGTAACCTGGGAAAGTCGGCTCCAAACCCCATTCTGACAACCTTGCAATATTTTTACGACGAATACGAGGCTCATATCGAAGGGCGTTGCCCGGCCGGAAAATGTACAGAAATGATCACCTATTCAATTACCGATGATTGTATCGGCTGTACCAAGTGTGCCCAAAAGTGCCCGGTTGAAGCCATCAAATTTGAGCCGCACAAAAAGCACACGGTTAACTCGGAACTGTGCATCAAATGTGATGCCTGTCGCCCGGTTTGCCCGGTAGATGCGGTGATTGTGACGTAAGAGTCAGAACCGGGAATTTATTGATTATTGGGATTGAAGGTGATAAGTATGGAAACAATTAGAATAATCAAGGAAATCCTTTAATCCATTAAATCCAGTTTCAGACATTAATAATGATCAAACTAAGAATAAATAACCAACCCATTGAAGTACCCAAAGGCACCACGCTTTTGGATGCGGCCCGTCAGCTTCAGATTGACATACCAACCATGTGCCATCTGGATGGAAATGGGCATTTTACCTCGTGCATGGTTTGTTTGGTGAAAGATGCTGGCAGTGGCCGGTTGATGGCTTCGTGTTCCATGCCTGCGATGGAAGGGATGCACATTGTTACGGACGATGCCGAATGCCGCGAATCGCGAAAGGCAGCGTTGGAACTGTTGCTGAGCGAGCATGTTGGCGATTGCGAAGCGCCTTGCCAGTTGGTTTGTCCGGCGCACATGAACATCCCGCTGATGAACCGCTTGATTGTGGCCGGAAACCTTGAAAAAGCGATTGAAGTGGTGAAAAGGGATATCGCTTTGCCTGCTATCCTCGGGCGGATTTGCCCGGCGCCTTGCGAAGCTGGTTGCCGGCGCAAGCAGGTAGACGAAGCAGTTTCAATTTGCCTGATGAAAGGCTTTTCGGCTGACCAGGAATTGGAGAAAGGCAGAGCCCAGGTTTCAGCGAAAGTGAAATCGGGTAGGAAAGTTGCCATTATTGGTGCCGGTCCTGCCGGGTTGGCTTCTGCTTTTTATTTGAACAAGTCAGGCCATGAGGTGATCATTTTTGAGAAAAACGAACGGGCTGGCGGCGATTTACTGAAAATTGAAGAAGATGTTTTGCCGTCCGGAGTTTTAACTGCTGAAGTTGATACGATACTGGGTTCCGGAATTTCTGTTGAATACAATTCGGAGATTGATCAGCAAAAATTTGGGAAACTGCAACAGGAATACGATGCGGTGATCCTGGCAACCGGCGCGATGAATGATATTTTGAAGGACTGGGGCTTGACATTGTCGAAGATGGGCGTTGAGGTGGATAAGGGCACCTATCAAACGTCGGTAAAAAAAGTCTTTGCTATTGGCAATGCCCTCCGTCCTTCCAAACTTGCTGTGCGCTCGGTAGGACAGGGAAAAGAGGTGGCTTTTATTTTGGATCAGCTGTTCCGGTCAGGCGAATTAAAAGCTTACCCGGAAAGGTTCAACTCAAAGTTTGGCAAGCTGCATGAAACGGAGTTTGTTGAATATTTGAAAGAATCGACTGGAACAGCACGGCAAAAAGCCAGTCGTGGCAAGGCAACGGGATTTTCGGTCGAAGAAGCCATTGAGGAAGCCCGCCGTTGTTTGCATTGCGATTGCCGAAACCCGGAAAGCTGTAAGTTACGGGAACTGTCCGGTCAATATGGAGCTGTTCAGAAACGTTTTCAATACGATGAGCGCGTTGAGGTAAAAAAAGAATTTGCCCCGCAGAACATTGTTTACGAATCATCAAAGTGCATAAAATGTGGTATTTGTGTTCGTGTGACACAGCAGTATCAGGAAACGTTTGGCTTTTCATTTATTGGTCGTGGTTTCGATGTGAAAATCGGGGTCCCTTTTAGCGAAAGCATCGGAAAAGCGCTCGAAAAAACAGCAGCACTTGTCGCTGAGAAATGCCCGACAGGCGCACTGGCAAAAACGGATATCGAAGAACAATTATAAAATAAAATCTTTGCGCCCTTTGCGAATTCTTCGTGTACCTTGCGGTTAATCGAACTACGGACACTGAGTAAAGAAGTGGAAAATATGAAAAAACACCCGTTAATACTGATCTTTCTATTGCTGACCAATTTTGTTTTTGCACAAAGCGAATGGCCTATCTTTCGTGGCAATCCGCAATTGACAGCCTCGGTAAACGGCACACTGCCCGATCAGCTTCAGTTGCTGGCATCCTATCAAACCGATGATGATATTAAAGCATCGCCAGTGGTGAAAAGCGGGATAATTTACTGCGGATCAACTGGCGGTTTCTTTTATGCCATCAACCTGAAAGGGGAACTGAAATGGAAATTCAACGCCGAAAACGGCATTGAGGCACCGGCCGTTTTGCTGGATGGGAAAGTCATTTTTGGTACGCTGGACGGCAATCTGTTTTGTTTGAACCAGCAGGATGGTGCCGAGGTATGGAAGTACAAAACCGATAACCAAATCATTGGTTCGGCCAACTGGAAAGCGCTAAATGGGAAAAAGGTATTGGCTGTTGGCAGTTACGACTATTTTCTACACGGTGTAAACGCTGCCGACGGGAAAAACCTGTGGAAATATGAATCGGACAATTTCATCAACGGGGCTCCGGCCTTGTACAAGAATACGGTTGTTTTTGGCGGTTGCGATGGCTTTCTGCACCTTGTGGATTTGGCAACCGGCAAGGTCGTCCGGAAAATCGAGTTGTCGACTTATGTCGCTGCGTCGCCTGCCATTGTTGGAAATGAAGCCTACATTGGCGATTATGAAGGCCGTTTTTTTGCTATCGATCTGGAGACCGGAAAATTAAAATGGACATACGATAACCCGGATAAAAACCTGCCGTTTATTGCTTCTCCTGCCGTTTCGGGCAATTACATTGTTTTGGGAAACGAAGACCGGCAGCTTTACTGTTTTAACCGCGCTGATGGTAAACTGGTTTGGACCGACAAACTTTCGAACCGGATCAATTCTTCATCTGTTGTAGTTGGTAATAAGGTCGTTACTGCAACGATGGATGGCATGGTTTATTTGCATGAATTGCAAACCGGCAAACAAGCCTGGAGTTACGAAATTGGAAGCCAGATTGTAAGTTCGCCGGCATATTACGATGGAAAAATCATTATCGGTGCCAACGACGGCCGCATTTATATATTTGGACGATGACGCATTTGTTGGACTATCACCTAATGACCAATAACCAATTATCTAATAACCAATTAACCAATGACCAATAACCAAATCATGAAAATCGCACATATCATACCTGGTTCCGGTGGCAGTTTTTATTGCGGAAACTGCCTGCGCGACAGCAAGTATATGAAAGCCTTGCACGATTTGGGAAAGCAGGTTGTAAAAGTGCCCATGTACCTGCCTTTGTTTGAGGATGCCCATGATTTGAACCAGGTTCCGGTATTTTACGGCGCAGTAGACATTTACCTGAAACAGCGTTTCCCGGTTTTTCGGCACATGCCTGCTTTCGTTGATAAGATGCTGAACTCGAAGCCCGTGTTGCACCTTGCTGCCCAAAATGCGGGTTCGACCCGGGCAAAGGGGCTCGAAGAAATGACTGTTTCTATGTTGCTGGGCGAAGAAGGGTTGCAAAAAGACGAATTGGAACGGTTGGTCATCTGGCTGCGCGATGAGGCCAGGCCGGATGTGGTACACCTGTCGAATGCGCTGTTGTTGGGACTGGCACGTCGGATTAAGCAGGAGATCGGCATTCCGGTAGTTTGTTCGTTGCAGGATGAAGATGTTTGGGTGGATGTGATGAGCGACCGGCACCGGGAAGAGGTGTGGCAGCTGATGGAGGAGCGTGGGTGCGAGGTGGATGCCTTTGTGGCGGTCAGTCGGTTTTACGCAGAAGAAATACAAAAACGCATGCACATTAGCGACGAACAGCTCTTTATCAACCACATTGGCGTAGATGCCGCTGATTATACTGTGAAAACTGTCACTGAAAAGGAGCCGGTGATCGGGTACATTTCCCGCATGTGCGAAGAGAATGGGCTTGGAATTCTGGTTGATGCCTTCATTCATTTAAAAGAAGATGAAACTTACCGGGAGGTAAAACTGAAAATTACCGGCGGTAAAACGAATGACGATACCGCTTTCATTAAAGAACAAAAACGGAAAATTGCTGCGGCCAGGCTGGAACGCAATGTATTTTGGGTTGAGGAATTTGAAGGCACTTCACGGCAGGAATTTTTCAATTCGGTGGCGCTTTTGAGCGTTCCTGTGCTGAATGGCGAAGCTTTCGGGCTTTATCAGCTTGAAGCGCTCGCCTCCGGGATTCCCCTGGTACAGCCCGCATTGGGGGCTTTCCCCGAAGTGGTTGGTTTATCGGAAGGTGGGATCACTTATCACCCGAACAGTCCTGAAAAACTGGCTAAAGCGTGGAAAAGTGTTATTTTAGACAAAGCAAAACTGGCCGAACTGAGCGAAAAAGGGCTAGCGGGCGTAAAAGAACACTTTGATATTCATAAACAAGCCGAAAAGCTGGTGGCGGTTTATGAGAAAGTGGTTCAGAAAAAACAAAAATGAAATAACCATGAGGTGTGTGTGCCAGCAATTAGCTGCTAATGGCCAGTTGCCGGTAACTTGAAGATTCGACCTCGAAAGAAAATAGACAACATGCTGGAAGTAAAAGCGATCACAAAAAGTTTTCAGTCGGGATCCGGCGAAAAACGGGTCATTTTGGATGAACTGAACCTGACCGTCCGGGATGGTGAAAGTGTGGCGATTGTTGGCCCGTCAGGTTCCGGGAAAACCACGCTGCTCAACATGCTTGGTGCATTGGACAGGCCGGATACCGGGGATGTCCTGTTGAATGGTCAATCTGTTTTCAATAAAAATGAAAAAGAACTGGCTGAATTCCGCAATCGCTCCATTGGCTTTGTTTTTCAACTCCATCATCTACTGCCGCAACTGAATTTGCTTGAGAATGTGTTGCTTCCTGCTGTTGCGCATCAGTCGAAAGTGGATGCCTCGACTCAAATGCGTGCCGAATCGCTGATCGGGAGACTTGGGATTGGACCGCTGAAAATGCAAAAACCGGCACAACTCTCCGGCGGGGAATGCCAGCGAACAGCAGTGGCGCGAGCACTGATCAACCAGCCTTCAATTTTACTGGCCGACGAGCCAACCGGGGCGCTGGATCAGCACTCATCTGACCAGTTGGCTGATTTGTTACTTCAACTAAACCGGGAAGAAAACGTGAGCCTGATTGTTGTGACCCACTCTATGGCACTGGCCTCGAAAATGGATAAAATCTATCAACTGGTGGATGGAAAACTGAAACCCGCTATCGTATGAATTCAATTCGATATGCCATAAAATCGCTGCTTCATTTTTGGAAACTCAACCTGACAATTATTTTGGGTATTGCGCTGAGTACCGCTATTTTGCTGGGCGCTTTTGTTATTGGCGATACCGTTTCGTACAGTTTGAAGCAGATTACGTTGCAACGGTTGGGAAATACGGATTGGGTAATTACCGGGGGAGAGCGGTTGTTTCGGGAAGGGTTAGCTGGCGATTTGGTACAAGAAGGTTTGCAAAGCTGTCCGGTACTCTCGGCAAACGGCATGGCCATTCTGAATGGCGGACAAGCCCGGGTAAACCAGTTGCAGGTTTGGGGGGTGAATGCGGATTTTGATGCTTTTGCCGGAACTGATTCTTTGTTCAGTTTGAAAGATAATGAAGCGGTTATCAATGAACAGCTGGCAACCGTTTTGGGAGTGAATGTGGGGGAGGAGTTGTTGCTGCGTGTGAATAAGTTGAGCGCTTTCCCGGCCAACACGCCGTTTGTGTCGGCTGACGAAAGTACCGTTTCGTTCCGTGTGAAGGTGAAAGCGATTGCTTCAGTTCGGCAAACCGGAAACTTTAGCCTGCAAAATATCCAATCATCACCTAAAAATATTTTCATTTCGCTTGCCTGGTTGAACAGGCAAATGCAGCTGGACGGAAAAGCCAATGTGATTTTGGTTCATGCTGAAAAGACCGACCGACAAACCTTGCTGGCTGCCGTAACAAAAAACTGGCAACCGGAAGATTTGAGCCTGCATGTGCGGGAAAATGAAACACTGAACTATACGGAGCTGCTTTTTGACCGGGTGTTTATTGAGCCAACCGTTGCAGAAAACCTGCTTAGAACAATGCCAGGTTCTTATCTGGTTTTTACTTATTTCGTGAATGAATTCCGCTTGGATGGACAGGCTGCCCCTTATTCATTTGTTGCAGGATTACCCTCAGGAAAAGTAAATATTCAGGAAGATGAAATTATTATAAATCGCTGGTTGGCCGACGATTTAAGTGCCTCGGTTGGCGATTCTCTCCATGTGTCCTATTTTGAAGTGGGGCCTCTCCGCCAATTGATTGAAAAATCAGTCTGGTTCCGTGTTGCCGGGATCGTAAATCTGGAAGGACAATGGGCTGATATGAACCTGATGCCGGATATTCCGGGCTTGTCGGATGCCG
>JBNKTK010000137.1:0-9271 GCA_050298035.1 Mangrovibacterium sp.
TATGCGCTCATTTTAAAGTATTTTGTAATATTTGGGTTGATTATTTTCCTCGGTATAAGTTTGTTTTTAGATCTTTTCAAAGCTTTCGACATTATTGATGAAGATTATTATTCCGGTTTGAAAGTGGTTCCGCTGGTACTGATGGCAAACCTGTTTTTAGGGATTTACTATACACTTTCGCTCTGGTACAAGCTTACCGACAAAACACGTTACGGAGCTTATTATGCCTTAATTGGTGCGGCAATCAGTTTGACTGTGAATATCATTTTTATACCGTTCTATGGCTATATGGCATCAGCCGTGGCCGTTTTGGTTTGTTTCTTTGTGATGTCAATTCTTTCGTACGTAAAGGGGCAAAAGCATTTTCCGGTGAATTATCCAATTAAGCGCATTGGCTTCTATTTTGCGTTATCATTAATCCTTTATTTTATTTCACTAATTTTCAATTTTCAGGCTTCATTTTTCATGTACCTCGTCAATTTTGTTTTGCTTTCAATTTTTCTTGCAACGATTTATGTACTGGAAAATAAGGAATTCAGAAAGTTTCTTCATTGATATAGTATAAATAAATACTTATAAGTATTATTTTAGCCCTGAATTTTAAAGTGAAGTTTAATCAAACATTTGTTTGAAAAAGGAAAATTGGATTCGTGAATTTTTGGTTTTTTGCCGGAAACTTCCGATTCCCTGATTTATACCGGTCACTTTATTATTGAGTGCAAAACATTCATTAAAACCATATTTGCAACAAGGCGCCGTTTGTGCCTAATCAACAAAATACCTGTTCAATAAGATGTCTGTTGTTAAAAAGAACTTTATAAAAGATGCTGATAATATTGCCTTTGACAAAAAGCACAGGGCAACGATCAAATTTAATATTTCGCGCTACGATCAGGCTGTTGAGCGGGGTAAACAGCGTTACAGTAACCTCGAACTGGCCAAACAAAGAGGCTCTTTGATCAAAGAAAAAGCAATTAACAACTTACACGACTATTTGCTTCAGTTTGAAAAAAATATCACGGCAAATGGCGCTGAAGTAATTTGGGCCGAAGACTCAAACGAAGCCATTCAGGCAGTCGTTAAAATACTCAAGGCCAATCAGGCTGAGTTACTGGTGAAAAGCAAATCGATGACTACCGAGGAGATTGATTTGAACGAGCATGTGGAGCATGCAGGGGTAGAATCGCTTGAAACTGACCTGGGAGAATATATTGTGCAAATTGCCGGCGAAAAACCCTATCATATTGTTACACCGGCCATGCACAAATCGAAGGAAGATATTGCCGAGCTGTTCCATGAAAAATTTGATACCCCCGAAAAAAGCACGCCTGAATTTTTAACTGCTTATGTACGCAAATTGCTGCGGAATAAGTTTGTAACTGCCGATGTTGGCGTTACAGGGTCAAATTTTCTGATTGCTGATGTAGGTGGCATTGCCTTAACAGAAAACGAAGGGAATGCGATGATGACTTTTTCGTTTCCGAAAGTGCACATTGCCATAGCCGGGATCGAAAAAATTGTCCCTTCAATGAAGGATTTGGGGCTGATGTGGCCACTTTTGGCAGCACACGGAACAGGCCAGCAGGTAACTGTTTACAATTCGATTGTTACCGGACCAAAAAAATCGGGCGAGACTGATGGCCCTGAGAAAATGTACGTCATCCTTCTGGATAACAAACGAAGTGAATTGTATCAGAAAGAAGATCAATATTTATCGCTTAAGTGCATACGTTGCGGGGCTTGTTTGAATGCCTGCCCTATTTATAAGAATGTAGGAGGTTACACTTATGCAGCTACCTACAGTGGCCCGATTGGGTCAGTAATAACCCCTTTTTATAAAGGTTTTTCAAGTTATAACCACCTGAGTTCGGCCTGTTCTGTTTGCGGGAAATGTACCGAAGTATGCCCGGTGAAAATACCACTGCACAATTTGTTGTTGTATAATCGCCGCGATGCCGTGAAAGAAGGATATGGATCAATGACCTGGAACATGGGAATGAAAGCCTTCGAGTATGCTTTCAGGAAACGGAGCCGTCTGGATGCTGTGAGTGGAAATTTGAAAAACAAGCTGGGTACATTCGGAAAAAATGCCCTGGGAGATAGAAAGGAGCTCCCAAAATTTGCAGAGAAATCTTTTAGCCAACAATGGAAATCTAAACAGTAGACTATGCTTTCAAATACATGTAAATATGCCATCAGAGCATTAATTTATCTGGGAAAATTCAGTGAAAAAGGTGAAAAAATCGGCATCAAAAAAATTGCCGGTGATCTTGAAATCCCTACCCCATTTTTAGGGAAAATCTTGCAAAACCTGGTAAAACAAAAGATTTTGTCGTCGACAAAAGGGCCTAACGGCGGCTTTGGACTGGGAAAACCGGCTGAGGAGATTTCGCTGTACGACATTGTGAAAACCATCGATGGTGAAGATTTCTTCAACAATTGCCTTATCAGCCACGAACCTTGTACAACACATATCGAAAGTGCTAAACCATGTGCCATACATGAGCGTTTTACTGAAGTCCGTACCGAATTGATGGAGTTTTATTCGGAAACATCAATTGCCAAAATCATTTCGGATATGGATGGGCATGAAAACCTGGTTAAAATTTAATAGACTGGATTTCAATTTGTTTATTAGAGGTGTATTGCTGTTATTCCAGCGGAATAATATTGGTCATGCCAATTGCTTGTTTTCTCAGGTGAAACAGGCATTAAGTTTTTTAATCTGAAAAAGTTTGATTAGTTGTCATGGCCGGAGTTTATATCCATATCCCTTTTTGCAAAACGAAATGTCATTACTGCGATTTTTATAAATCCACTGATTTTGCCTCTCGTCCCGATTTTCTAACAGCATTGAAAAAGGAAATTGTGCAGCGGAAAAATGAATTGGGTCAGGAAAAAATTGAAAGTATCTATTTTGGAGGCGGTACTCCTTCAGTATTGAAAGTCAGTGAAATATCTGATATTCTGGAATTGCTTTTCGCACAATTCAGTGTGTCTTCAAATGCTGAAATTACCCTGGAGGCAAACCCGGACGATCTTACGGAACTGTTTATTGATGACCTTTCAAAAACACGGGTCAATCGATTGAGTATTGGAACCCAATCATTCAACGATCGTGATTTGAAAAGCATGAACCGTCGGCATAACAGTAGTCAGGCTGTTGAATCGGTAAAAAAAGCGCAACAGGCTGGTTTTGCAAACATCAGTATCGATTTGATTTATGGTCTTCCAAATCAAACGCTCGAAGAGTGGCAAACCAATGTGGAAAAGGCCTTATCATTAAATGTTCAGCATATTTCAGCTTATCACCTGACATACCATGAGGGAACTGTTTTTTATGATTATCTGAAAAGCGGGAAGATAAAAGAATTGCCCGACGACCTCAGTTTTGAACAGTTTAAATTGCTGAAGCAAAAGTTGGAAGAAGCCGGCTTTGAGCATTATGAAATCTCCAATTTTGCTGTAAACGGACTGTATTCCCGCCACAACAAAGCCTACTGGGAACGGAAAAGTTACCTTGGTTTTGGCCCGTCGGCACATTCATTCGACCTAAAAATGAGGCGTTGGAATGTTTCCAGCCTTGACAAATATTTGAAGGCATTGGAAAGCGGTTCGTCTTATTGGGAATACGAAGAATTAAGCGTTCAGGACCAGTATAATGATTACATGATCACGTCGTTGAGGACAATGTGGGGTATTGCAGAAAATTATCTTCAAACGAACTTTGGAGACCGGTACCTGGATCATTTTAAGCGTGAAATCCAGCCATTCATAAAAAGCGGTCATGTCATTTTTGAAGGAGGCTTTTATAAATTGACTTCCGAAGGCCTATTCATTTCCGACAAGATCATGGAACAACTGCTGTTTATTGAAGAGTTTTAAATATTGTTAATAGATTGAATTTAAGCAAAGGCTTGTATTTTATTCCCTATCTTTGCTGATTGTTAAAAATCGACTCATGAAGGTAAAAATCATTAATCGTTCAAAAAATCCACTTCCGGAATACGGAACTGCGCATGCTGCCGGGATGGACCTGCGTGCAAACCTCGAAGCTCCTATTGTTTTAAAACCACTGGAAAGGACATTGGTCCCAACCGGTTTATTTATCGAATTACCGATAGGTTTTGAAGCGCAGGTCAGGCCAAGAAGCGGGTTGGCTTTGAAAAAAGGGATTACCGTGTTGAACAGTCCCGGAACGATTGATGCTGACTATCGTGGCGAAATTGGGGTCATCCTGATTAACCTTTCAAACGAAGATTTTAAGATTGAGAATGGTGAACGTATTTGCCAGATGGTAATTGCCAAACACGAAACTGCAAACTGGGAACAAGTTGAAATTCTGGAAGAAACAGTTCGTGGCGCCGGTGGGTTTGGACATACCGGTAAAAACTAAATTGATAGAATGAACATTCGAAAAAGTGGATATTTGCTACTGATAGGTGCGGTTCTGGCATCGTGTTCTTCAACAAAAAACAGTATTGTAAGTACACCGGAACCTGTTAAATCAGCGCAAACAGTATTGACCGAAGATCAGCAAAATGAGTTTGAGTATTTGTTTATTGAAGGGCTGAAACAGAAAAAGCTAGGGAATCTGTCCAATGCCGTTTCCCTGTTTTCGCGTTGCCTGGAAATTGATCCGAAATCGGCTGTTTCGATGTACGAAATGGCAAACATTCATTACGCTAACAAGGATCTGACCAGTGCTTCGCTATTGCTCGAAAAAGCCATCTCGATTGACAATACAAACAAATGGTACAAACTGTTGCTGGCACAGGTTTATCAACAACGGAAACAATTTACGGAGGCTGCTGAATTGTATGATCAGCTTACCGCAATAGATCCGGAAAACCTGGAATTTTTATACTCGAAGGCGGTTTTACTTGGAATGGCCGAAAAATACCAGGAATCAATTGATGCATATAACCAGCTTGAAAGCCAGCTTGGTTTGAATGATCAACTTTCGGTGGCAAAACAACAGCTTTACATGGACTGGGGAAAACCTGAAAAAGCTCTTGAAGAAATTAACCGCCTGATAGAATCGAGCGCGGAAGAGCCACGGTATTATGGCTTGCTGGCCGAATTTTACCAGTCGCAGGGCGATAAGGAAAGTGCACTAAAATACTTCAACAAGATACTTGAAATCCAGCCTGACAATGGGTTCGTTCATTTTTCGCTGGCCGGGTATTACCAGGAAGAAGGGGACTTCAATAAGGCTTTTGAACACATCAAACTTGCTTTCCAAAACGACGAACTGGAAGCAGACACAAAAATCCAGTTCTACATGATGCAAACTGCAAATCCTGAAAATTCGGATTGGACAGATGCGCAGATTGATGAAATGATTGATATTTTACATGCCGAGTACCCGGATGATAACCGCATGTATACCATTTATGCCGATCATCTGATCCGACAAAATAAAACAAAGGAAGCCCGTGATTATTTGCGGAAATATATTGAAACGGATAAAAGCAGCTTTGTAATTTGGCAGCAATTGTTGTTTATGAGCAACGACCTGCTTGACTTTGAGACATTATACAACGACAGTAAAGAAGCTATTGAATTGTTCCCGAACCAGGCGGTAGTTTATGTCTTGAATGCAGTGGCGGCCTTGCAACTCGAAAAATATGACGAAGCCCTAAAAGCGGTTGATGAAGGTGAGCCTTATGTGTTGGATAACAAGACTCTTAAAATTCAATTTGAAATATACCGAGCCGAAGCTAATTATAAGTTGAATAGGGTAGAAGAAGCCTTTAAAGCTTATGACGAAATCATAAAGCTTGATCCGGACAATTTCATGGCCATGAATAATTATGCCTATTACCTTTCGATTCGCGGGGAGAATCTGGACAAAGCTGAAAGGATGAGTAACCGCGTTGTGCAGGCCAATCCTACAAACCCGACATACCTTGACACACATGCCTGGGTTTTGTTTAAAAGGAAAAACTACAGTCTGGCCAAATTTTATATTGAAACAGCACTTGAAAACGGGGGAGATGAAAATGCCGTTTTGGTTGAACACTATGGTGATATCATGTTCATGTTGGGTGAAAAAGAAAAAGCCATGGAGAACTGGAAAAAAGCCAAAGAACTAGGAGATGGCACGAGTGTGTTGGATCAGAAAATTAAAGAATCACGCTACATTGAAAGTAACGAATAGCCTTGAAAAACAACTATTTTAAAAATCGTATACTGCTTGCCGGAATTGTGCTGCTTACCGTTGTATCGTGTAAGGCGCCCAAAGTGCTTACCGTTGAAAAACTCCGGCCTATGAGCACGAACAAACTGATCAGGAACATTGAGGAAAACTCGTTTAACTATACGAGCCTGGATGTAAAGAGAATTGCCTGTCAGTATGAAACGCCCGACAACAAAACATCGTTCAGGGCTACGCTAAAATCGGTTAAGGATAATCATATTTTGCTTACATTCAGCAAGATGAATGTTCCGGTCGGCCGCCTGTTACTAACCCCCGACAGCGTAAAAATGATCAATTATCTCAATAAATCATACTTCATCGAGAATTACAATTATTTGGAAAAATTCATCAGTGCGGATGTTGATTTCGGGGTGGTGCAATCCATTATTTCAAATGATGTTTTTTCCTATCGCGATGACTCGAAAGACAATGATTTCAAAGAATTTGTTTCGTATACCGATTCCGGGATGTATGTTTTGCAATCATTGAAAAACAGGAAGTTGGGCAAGATTGTAAGAAAAGGGAAGGACGATAAAATTGACCGTTACCTGAAAAAACTGGATGAGGATGATTTCCTGGTTCAATACCTTTACGTTGATCCGAAGACATTCAAAATTCGGAAAGTGGTACTTGATGACAAATCGAATGACCGGAAAGTGGTTGTTGATTTTGACGAATTTGAACTGGTTGACGGGCAATTGTACCCGGGAAGTATCGGTCTTCATTTTACCAGCCTCGATAATGATTTGAGTATGAAAATTAAACTAAGTAAATTTTCAACGGGAAATGATCCGGAGATCAACTTCAACATTCCTGAAAAATATAAACGGGTAAACTAGCCGGAAAATGACATGAAACGTTTTCTTTTCAGCTTCATACTGATTATTGTAGCGTGGTCGTTGCCAGCTCAGTCGCTGTCGGAATTGCGCGCCAGGAAATCAACTGCCGAAAAGGAACTGAAATACACTTCAACTTTACTCGAAGAGGCCCGGAAAGATGAAAAAGCTTCTCTTTCAAAATTAAAACTGATCAACAGGCAAATCGAAAACAGAAATGCCTTTATCAGCAATATCAATTCCGAATTGAATATTGTTAGCTATTACATCAAAGAAAATACGGATGTTGTTGGGATGTTACAGTCTGATCTGGCTGATTTGAAAAAGGAGTATGCCTCCATGATCCGCTTTGCAAGGAAGAATAAAAACAGCTACGATATGCTGATTTTCCTGCTTTCGGCCGAGAACCTGAACCAGGCTTACAAGCGGTTTCTTTATTTAAGGCAATATGCCAAATACCGAAAAAAACAGGCTGAAGTTATTGAATTGCTTGGTGGTTTAATTGATAGTAAACTGGCAGATTTGGAGGAACAAAGAAGGTTAAAGACGGGTTTGCTTGCCGGGAAAAAACAGGAAAGCTTGTTACTGGAGAACGAAAAACTGGAGCAAAACAAATACGTTTCTTCCCTTCAGAAAAAGCAACGGGATTTAAAAAAGCAACTTCGGGAACAGCAACGGATACAGGAAAAACTTGACAAGGAAATTCAGCGAATACTGGAAGAAGAAGCCAAAAAAGCAGCAGGCAAAGGAGAGTTTATGTTGACACCTGAGCAGAAACTGATCGCAGCCGATTTCGAAAAGAACAGAGGCCGTATTCCCTGGCCCGTTTCACGGGGCATGATTACAGAACATTTTGGTGTGCATGCCCATCCCGTGCTAAAGCAGATACAGGTTAAAAACAACGGAATTGATATAACCACTCAAAGCGGATCGAAGGCGCGGGCTGTTTTTAATGGTGAAGTCACCCGGGTGTTTGCCATCTCTGGTGGAAACATGGCTGTAATAATCCGTCACGGAAGCTTTTTAAGTGTTTATTCCAATTTGAAGGAGGTATTTGTTAAGACAGGACAAAAAGTGTCTGCAAAGCAAGATATCGGCACTATTTTTACCGATTCAAACGATGGCAATAAAACCGTTTTGAAATTCCAGATCTGGAAAGAAAGCCAGAAGCTTAATCCGGAAGATTGGATAAGCCGGTAGATTTAGATTCACTTTTGAATGAAATCAGGCAAAAAGAAACCCGCAGGTGAGCGGGTTTATGCTATAGGTTGGCGACCTTTGTCAATGCATTGATATCAAGTAATTTTATTTTTCGCCCTTGCAAATCAATCAGCTTGTCTTGTTTAAATTCCGATAAGAGCCGAATTACACTTTCGGTGGCCGTTCCGACAATATTGGCCAGTTCTTCGCGGGTAAGCGAAATCTGCAACGTATTGGCATTGTCAAGATCAAAGCTATCTTTTAGCAGCAATAAAACTTCAGCCAGTCGTTCCCTGACAGTTTTCTGGGCAATATCGGTAATGTAATCGTTTGCTTCGCGCAATTCCTTACACACAATTTGCAGCATGTGGTGCGAGAATTCCCAATTGTTTTGAATCAGGTACAGCAAAGTTTGATACGGGATATGGCATAAAACAGCCTCTTCAATTACTTTCGAAGTCGTGCAGGCTAATTCCTGGCTCAGCAGGGAACGGTAGGCGATAATTTCCCCTTTTTTGGCAAAACGGATGATTTGTTCTTTTCCGTCAATGCCGGTCTTGAAAATCTTTACAATGCCCTTTGTTACACAATAAAAACCGGTTAAGCGACTTCCTTCCCTGTAAATAATAGTTCCTTTTTTGTATAAGGAGCAAGTTTTGTCATAATTGAGTTGGGCAAATTCCTGGTCAGTTAGTTTCTTGAATAGTTGAAATCCAGACAGATCGCATTCTTCCTCAGTTGGTCGTTTAATAGAACTTCTCATTTACCCTTTGTTTATTAAGATTTAATCAAATCATTTTAAAATTAAATTTAAATATACAATGAACATTTATATTTGTAAAACCATTTATTTAGATATTTCAATATTTTAAGTATTGGGATAAAATGAATAGAAACTGAATGGTTTAAATGATTAAAATAAGCTTGTTATGAAACACGTGATTGACTTGGCCTGGAAACAAAATATGGCATTTGAGACTGAAATGGACGGTCATAAACTGGTTATTGATGCTGCTCCTGATTCGGGAGGTGA
>JBNKTK010000138.1:0-9154 GCA_050298035.1 Mangrovibacterium sp.
TTGTATAAAATGACTTCTCACCACCACATTATAATGTGGAAGTAAAACAAGTTTCCGACTTATTACAGTTGCTTCATTCTTAGATTAGATAGCCAAAAATTGCATTTTATGACTTTTTAAAAGTTATTGATTGGTAATAAATTATTGTCAAACAAGTTACAATAAAAGAATAATTCCAATCCAGTCTCATCTTTATGTTTTACAAAATATTTATTGATTTACAGTTCCAGATACCCGGAGAAATATGCCTTCCCTAAAAATGCCGCACAATTATTTCCCCCCAAAATAAGGTACTTCCCCTATTTCGCTTATTTTTGTGAAGTCTATACGAAAAAAGCATGGAATTTTGCGATCTTAAAAAACAATACGCGGCCTATCAGAACGAGATTGACGCGGCCATCCGGTCGGTCATCCAATCCTCATCGTTTATCAATGGTGAAGAAATCCGTTTGCTCGAGGACGAGCTGGCCAGCTATGTCGGGGTAAAGCATGCCCTGGCCTGCAGCTCGGGCACCGATGCCCTGTTGCTGCCGCTAATGGCTTACGACATTCAGCCCGGCGACGAGATTATCTGCCCGGCATTTAGCTTTATCGCCTCGGCCTCGATGATCAGCTTTTACAAGGCCAAGCCGGTTTTCGTGGATGTTTCGCCACTGGATTTCAATATCGATGTTTCTAAAATTGAAGAGAAAATCACCCCGAAAACAAAGGGGATTATTGCTGTTTCGTTGTTTGGGCAGTGCGCCAACTATGACGAGATCAATACCATTGCCCGGAAACACAACCTTTGGGTGATTGAAGACGGGGCGCAGTCGTTTGGCGCGACTTACTTCGGGAAGAAGTCGGGATCGCTGACCGATGTGGCCACCACCAGCTTTTTCCCGGCAAAACCATTGGGCTGTTACGGCGACGGCGGCGCCATTTTCACCAACAACGACGAGCTGGCCACAAAGATGAAAATGCTGCGCGGTCACGGACAGGAGAAACGCTACTACCACAAATACATTGGCATAAATGGCCGGATCGACACGTTTCAGGCAGCTATCCTGCGGGTAAAACTAAGCCACTTCGACCAAGAGCTGGAAGTGAGGCAACAGGCAGCAGTACTGTACACGCCACTCTTAAAAGATGTGATAACCACGCCGGTTGTTACTGAAGGCAAAACAAGCAGCTGGGCCCAGTACACGATTCGACTGGAACAGCGCGATGCCTTAAAAGCTGCACTTGCCGCGAAGAACATACCAAGCACAGTGCATTATCCGTTACCTTTGCCAAGACAGGAAGCTTTTGCCGCCGATGTGGTTCCGGGCGAGCAATTCCCGGTGTCCGACAAGCTTTCGGAAACAGTATTGTCGCTACCTATGCACGGGATGATTACCGAAGATGAAATACGGGAAGTGGCCGGAGCTGTTCGGGAGGCACTTAAAATATAAAGACGAGAAACCGCGAAGGCGCAAAGAAAAATCTTAAAAAAGCTGTGTCTCTGCGGTGAAAAAACAAATCATATGAGCAACTACTTTACACACGAAACAGCCTGCATTGACGAAGGCGCCCAAATCGGTCGGGGCACCAAAATCTGGCACTTTTGCCATGTGATGACCGGGGCACGCATTGGTGAGAACTGCGTGCTGGGTCAAAATGTGTATGTAGGCAGCAAAGCGGTCATTGGCAACCGGGTGAAAATCCAGAACAACGTGAGTGTTTACGATTCGGTAATCCTGGAAGATGATGTATTTTGCGGCCCGAGCTGCGTGTTCACCAATGTGGTCAACCCGCGTTCGTTTGTGGAGCGCAAAACCGAATACAAAGAAACCCGGGTGAAGAAAGGTGCCTCGATTGGCGCCAATGCCACGCTGGTTTGCGGCGTTACTGTTGGCGAATATGCCTTTATCGGCGCAGGGGCTGTTGTGACAAAAGATGTAAAACCATTCGCCCTGATGGTTGGAGTGCCGGCTGCTCAAAAAGGATGGGTTAGCCATTCGGGTGCCGTTTTAGATGAAAGCCTGGTTTGCCCCGAAACCGGTGAAAAATACCGGATCATCAATGACCAACTGGAGAAAATAGAAGCATAAGTAAGTTTACAGTCTCAGTCTCAGTGGGCAGTTTTGCATTGAAATACGAATTGAAAAAGTAAAAAGATAAAACAACCAGACAAAGTCATCTTGACAAACAGGAGGATTCCATTGCCCTTCGGGGTTATTTAATAACATTCTTTGCGACTTTGCGGTTAAAAATAAACACATGAACTTGAAAGAAACAATACTGCAAAAGATTACCCGCTCGGAAGAGCTGGTGGGCGTTATCGGGTTGGGCTATGTTGGCCTGCCGTTGGCAGTCAGTTTTGCCATGGAAGGTGTTTCGGTGCTTGGCTTTGAAAAGTCGGAAGAAAAAGCCGCCAAGGTCAATGCCGCGCAAAACTACATTGGCGATGTAAAAGATGCCGACCTGAAAGAGGTTGTTGACAACGGGAGGCTCAGTGCTACAACTGACTTCAGCAAACTGGCCGAATGTGACGCGATCCTGATTTGTGTCCCCACCCCACTTGACGTGTTCAAAAAGCCGGACATGAGCTACATCCAGGATTCGTGCGAAGCCATTGCCCAACACATGACTGCCGGCACGTTTGTTTGCCTGGAGAGCACCACTTATCCCACCACAACTGAACATTTCATCCTCCCCATACTGGAAGAAAAATCAGGGATGAAACACGGGGAAGATTTCTGGCTGGCCTTTTCGCCCGAGCGGGTCGATCCGGGAAACAAACAATATGTCACCCGCAACACCCCAAAAGTGCTGGGCGCTTTGACCAACGACGGGCTTGAAATCGGGCAGGCTGTTTACAAAAAGGCCATCGACCACATTCATCCTGTCAGCTCGCCACGCATTGCCGAAATGGTGAAAATCCTGGAAAACACCTACCGGCTGGTCAACATCAGCCTGATCAATGAGCTGGCGCTGCTTTGCGGCAAAATGGACATCAACATATGGGAAGTGATTGATGCCGCCAAAACAAAACCATACGGTTTTCAGGCCTTCTACCCAGGACCGGGAATCGGTGGTCACTGCATCCCCCTCGATCCGTTTTACCTGGAGCACATTGCCAAAAAATTCGGGTTCGATTTGAGCATGATCAACACGGCAGGCCACATCAACAACATGATGGCACACCGGATGACAATAAAAATTACGTCGGCCCTAAACCGGCACAAAAAAGCAATCAACGGAAGCAAAATCCTGTTCCTGGGGGTTGCCTACAAACCCAACATTGATGATTCGCGCGAGTCGCCAGCACTGAAAATTATTGATGAAGTGGCAAAGAAGGGCGGCGAGGTTTTTTACCACGATCCATTCATTCCCGAAATAGAAACAGAGGAAGGCCAGAAGTTCGGATCCAGCGAACTTACCGCAGACCTTTTGCAACGCATGGACTGCGTGGTGATCAGCACCAACCATGAGGCTTTCAATCCTGATTTTATTGTTGAACATTCCAGTATGGTGGTCGATCTGCGCAACGCGACCAGTGAGTCATCTGAAAAAGTCTATAAATTATAATAATGTAACCGCAGAGACGCAGGGAATTTGAAAACCAAACTTCGCGCCTTTGCGTCTTTGCGTGAAATAAGAACATGAAGAATTTTGCCTTAATAGGAGCCGCAGGATACATTGCCGACAGGCATATGCGCGCCGTAAAAGAAACCGGGAACCGGATTGTGGCCGCCACCGACCAGTTTGATGTGATGGGACGAATGGACAGCTTCTTCCCTGAAGCCGAGTTTTTCCTGAATTTCAACGAATTTGAATCGTTTGTCGCTGCCCGGCAAAAAACCAATGAGACTGTTGAATACATCAGCATTTGTTCGCCGAACTTCTTACATGCAACCCACATTCTGTCGGCCTTGAACAACCAGGCTTTTGCCATTTGCGAAAAGCCGCTTGTTTTGTACCCGGAAGAAATTGACGCACTTGAGAAAGCTGAACTTGCAAGCGGGAAGAAGGTCTTCAACATCCTGCAACTTCGCCTGCACCCAACCATCATTGCCCTGCGTGAGAAAATCAAAAACGGCCCAGCTGACAAAATTTACGATATCGATTTAACCTATATCACCTCCCGGGGGAAATGGTACTATAAAAGCTGGAAAGGCGACATAGAAAAATCAGGCGGCGTTGCCACCAATATTGGCATTCACTTTTTCGACATGCTCTCGTGGATTTTCGGCGAGGTAAAGGAAAGTGTTGTTCATGCCTACGAAGCCGACAAGGCGGCGGGCTTCCTTCAACTTGAAAATGCACGGGTACGCTGGTACCTGAGCCTGGATTACAATGATATCCCAGCCGAGGCCAAACAAAAAGGAATGCGGACCTACCGCTCTATTACAGTTGAAGGCGAAAAAATTGAGTTTAGCGGTGGTTTTACCGACCTGCACACGCAAACTTATCAGCACATCCTTGCAGGTAATGGCTTTGGGTTACAGGATGCCAAACCCTGTATTCTGCTGACACACGATATCCGGAATACAAAGCCAGTTGGACTGGCCGGCAACTATCATCCGTTTCTGAAGTAATCGGCACCAAAATAAAAACCGCCCCGGGCTTCCGGGACGGTTATCAAAGAATTGCTGTGCTGTTAATTACTAGTTAAGGATATTTTTATATTCCGGGTTAACCAATTCAGGAAGGTAGCTCGCAATCATATCCAACACTTCTTCCCTTGAAATCATGCTGGCGCTAATCACTTTCTGACTGTTAAGCCCATTTGAATTTAACACCTTAAAATTAAGATCCGCCGGAACTTGCTGTTCTGACAATTTTAAAGTTCTTACACCAAATCCTTTTTCGGAATTCACATACTTCACTTCAAAGTAATTTGTACGAACAATATACTCCTCGCCTGATTTGGTTTCTTTTAAAAGAACCTGAACAGGACGGGTAGACTCACCGTAAGTTATGTTCCAACTTTGTTGAAAAGCTGAGCCCGGCACAAAATCCGTTTTGGTGGAAATCTTATAATCATCAACAAACTTCTCACCTTGATGAGCAAAAACGCTTGAAGAGATTGCTATAAATGCAACAAATAATAAGCTGATAATACTGTGTTTTCTGTTCATAACATTTGATTTTTAGTTGTTACTTAACTGTAACGGCTGCAAATGTAGAGGCAGAATTGGCACCGAAACCTGACAAATCGCATGAATTTCTTTTGTTAAAAAGATAAAGCTTTCAAATTGAAAGTCAAAATCTGATTTTTATTGATTTTATCTCTTCAAAAAGAGAAAAAGGCATATAAACCCCACAGATGCGGCGAAAACATTTTCAATTTAAAAGTAATATATTATAGAACATACAGAAACAGAAAATAACAAACATTTACCTAATATACAATCAGTTATGAAATCATACTTCATCTTACAACTCTCAATAAATTGAAATAACGGCTCAAATTCCCCTGGATAAGACATCACCTGCTTTCAATTTGAAAGTTAATATATGAGATTGAAGAAATAAAAAAAGGCCCCAATGGAGCCTTTCATCAAAATATAGTCAAATTGCTATTATTTCAATTTCTCAAATAGTTTCTTGAAACTTACCTGTGACGAAATAATTCCCCTCAGGTCTGAAATGGCAACACGGTCCTGTTCCATAGTATCGCGGTAGCGGATTGTCACTGTTTGGTCCTCTAATGTTTGATGATCAATCGTCACGCAGAATGGCGTTCCAATGGCATCCTGACGACGGTAGCGTTTTCCGATAGAATCTTTTTCATCGTACTGGCAGTTAAAGTCGAATTTCAGGTCATCAATAATTTCGCGCGCTTTTTCAGGCAGTCCGTCTTTTTTCACCAATGGCATTACAGCTAACTTAATTGGCGCAAGAACAGCAGGGAGTTTCAAAACAACGCGTGTATCTTTTTCGCCACTGGCAGTTGTCACTTCTTCTTCGCAATACGAAGCCGAAACTACCTGAAGGAACATGCGGTCAAGCCCAATCGAGGTTTCAACAACATACGGCACATATGATTCGCCCAGTTCCGGATCGAAATACTGGATTTTCTTTCCTGAATATTGCTGGTGCTGAGACAGGTCGAAATCGGTACGCGAGTGAATGCCTTCAACTTCCTTGAACCCAAACGGGAA
Organism: Mangrovibacterium sp.; assembly: GCA_050298035.1. Lineage (GTDB taxonomy): Bacteria > Bacteroidota > Bacteroidia > Bacteroidales > Prolixibacteraceae > Gaoshiqia. The sequence goes on from JBNKTK010000138.1 coordinate 6,132, forward strand.
TTTATATTCCACATCAACTGCCGCATTAGCATAATGGGCCAATTTTTCGTGCACATGGAAACGATAATTGTCGTCGCCAAACCCAAGGGCACGGTGCCAATTGATCCGTGTTTCCTTCCACTTCTCAAACCAATCAAGTTCAGTGCCCGGTTTCACGAAAAACTGCATTTCCATTTGCTCGAACTCACGCATACGGAAAATAAACTGGCGGGCAACGATCTCGTTACGGAAAGCTTTACCGATCTGGGCAATCCCGAACGGAATTTTCATGCGACCTGTTTTTTGCACATTCAGGTAATTCACAAAAATACCCTGCGCAGTTTCCGGCCGTAAATAAATCTTCAGTGCACCATCGGCAGTCGATCCCATTTCGGTGGAAAACATCAGGTTAAACTGGCGCACATCGGTCCAGTTTCGGCTTCCACTTATCGGGCAAACAATTTCTTCGTCAACAATAATCTGTTTCAGTTCTACCAGATCAGTATCGTTTAAAGCTTTCGAAAAACGCTGGTGGAGATTGTCCCATTTCTCCTGGTTGGCAAGCACCCGTTGATTTGTCGCACGGAACTGCGATTCATCAAAAGCATCGCCAAACCGTTTGCTGGCTTTTTCCACCTCTTTATTCATCTTCTCTTCGTACTTCGCCAATTGGTCTTCAATCAACACATCGGCACGGTAACGTTTTTTCGAATCTTTATTATCAATGAGCGGGTCATTAAACGCATCCACATGCCCGGAAGCTTTCCAGATTGTAGGGTGCATAAAAATGGCGGAGTCGATACCGACCACGTTTTCATTTAAAAGCACCATACTGTCCCACCAATATTTTTTAATGTTGTTTTTTAACTCGACACCATTCTGTCCGTAATCATAAACGGCGCCCAATCCATCATAAATTTCACTGGATTGAAATACATATCCATACTCTTTGCAATGGGCAACCAGTTTTTTAAAAATATCTTCCTGAGCCATAGTTATTTATTTATCTACTAAAAAGGGATTTAATCAATTTCTTCAAAATCTACATATTCACCTTCATCCCGCGGGATACGTGAACCAGAATGCTGATTCTTTTCCACCCGGACATCGCCATCCGGACGCTTGGTTCTATTTGTATGCGACTGTTGTTGTTGCTGATGCTGTCCTATAAAAAAAGGCAAAACATACTTACCAATAAACCTGACCACGTAATAAATGATCACAATTATTAATAAAGTGCGAAAAAAATTCACCAGGAACAAAAACACGTTTAACACGATCATAACTCTTGAAAATCAGCGGCTGTAAAAGTAATAATTAATTGCGAAACGAAAATTCATCCACATTAAAAAAGGGCTACAATCTCATGGATGTCATCAATTGCGCCTCTAAACGAATCAAAAAGATAAACTGCCAACATTTTCCTGTTTTAGATTTTTTCTACTTTTGCACAAAACTATTTCAAATGACAGCATACAAACGTGTACTTCTAAAACTCAGCGGTGAATCTCTCATGGGAACTCAGGAATATGGTATTGACCAGGCCAGGCTTCGTGAATATGCCAACCAGATCAAAGAGATTGCTGAAATGGGGGTACAGGTTGGAATTGTCATCGGAGGTGGAAATATTTTCCGTGGATTGAGCGGGGCAGCAAATGGCTTCGACCGCGTAAAAGGCGACCAAATGGGAATGCTTGCCACTGTAATAAACAGCCTGGCACTTAATTCAGCGCTTCATGCTGTTGGAATAAAATCGAAGGTTTTGACAGCCATCCGCATGGAACCTGTCGGGGAGTTCTATTCAAAAGATAAGGCCATTGAAACGCTTGAAAAGGGAGAAGTGGCCATTTTTTCCGCAGGGACCGGCAACCCTTACTTTACAACCGACACCGGCTCATCATTACGAGGTATTGAAATCGAAGCTGATGTCATGCTGAAGGGAACCCGCGTAGATGGAATCTACACCGCCGACCCGGAAAAAGATCCGACCGCCGAGAAATTTGAAAAGATATCGTTTGACGAAATATACAACCGAGGGCTTAAAGTGATGGACCTCACCGCAACAACCATGTGCAAAGAAAATAACTTGCCAATTGTTGTATTTAATATGGATGTTCCCGGTAACCTGAAAAGAGTGATCTCCGGAGAAAATATTGGAACTTTAGTCCATCGCTAAAATATTTTGTAGAGCATTTTTTCATTAAAATCTGTAATGAATTTTAATATTCTGCAATATATTTCTATATTTGCCTTCAGCGCAAAAATGAACTGACCATATTGTTTTATGGAAGAGGAAGTAGAATTAATACTGGATTTGTGTAAAGAGAAAATGGATGCTGCCGTCGTGCATTTGGAAAAAGAATTAGTCCATATACGTGCCGGAAAAGCTTCCCCGAGAATGTTGGACAGTGTGATAGTTGAATACTACGGGAGTATGACACCTCTGGCGCAAGTTTCAAACATTAGCACACCGGATGCAAGGACAATTGCCATTCAACCCTGGGAAAAAACAATGATTCCCCCAATTGAGAAAGCAATTTTAAATGCAAATCTGGGCTTCAACCCCGAAAACAACGGTGAACTAATTCGCATAAGCGTTCCGGTTCTTACTGAAGAAAGGCGTAAGACTTTGTCGAAGCAGGTAAATCAGGAAGGTGAAAATGCAAAAGTCAGTTTACGTTCGGCAAGAAAAGACGCCAACGATGCGCTCAAAAAATTATTGAAAGATGGCTTGTCGGAAGACCTTGAAAAAGATGCCGAAATGAAGGTTCAGGAAATGACAAATGATTTCGGGAAAAAGGTCGACAAAGCATTGGATATGAAAAATCAAGAGATTTTTACAATATAATTGTTTCTAGTTTTCTGTTTTCTGAACATTGTTTAATTGTTTTCATGGCTTTGAGGCAGCTTGTTGAAGCTGCCTTTTTTTTGTCCCCCCCTGCCAAAATCAAATCTCTTATTTAAGGGTCAATTCAGAATTGGGGTGGATTTGAGAATTCAAGCATAGATTTTAGCTACCCGAAAGAGGAAAAAATTGATATCTC
>JBNKTK010000139.1:0-9065 GCA_050298035.1 Mangrovibacterium sp.
TTCTTTTAAAATACCAAGAGGAGTGGCTGTTGTCAGTGCATCCACCTGTACGTGTTGGCTAACGGGCCAGCTTGTCATTTGAACAGGGAAGGAGATGAGCAGGAACACGCGACCGACCAGCGCCGGGTTAAACGGGTTGTTCCCCAAGCCTCCGAATGACAATTTTCCGACACCAATGGCTACAAGGGCGCCAGCAATGATGATCCAGCTGGGAATTGATGCCGGAACGTTAAATGCAAGCAACAAGCCGGTCAGGGCTGCTGAGCCATCGATAATTTTGGGTTCCTCCTTCATGATAAAACGCTGGATCAGGAGTTCAAAAGTCATACAGGCAACCACCGAAAGCAGTGTCACCCGGACAGCATCCAGCCCAAACATAAACACCGACCAAACCAGCGCAGGCATTAGTGCCAGAATGACCCGGTACATAATCTTATTCACCGAATCGCTGGTGTGGACATGCGGTGAAGGTGATATCGTAAGCAGTTTACTCATTTTTGATAATTCTGAATTTTAACTGATTTATTTCTTGGTTTAGAATCTACTTTTTCCGGTTGCGAATGATTTGTCCTACTTTACCCTTGCCCAGGCGAATGTAGTCCAACAGTGGGCGGTCGGCCGGGCAGGTGTAGCTGCACGATCCGCATTCAATACAATCCATCACCCGGTTTATTTCGGCCTTGTCCCAGATTTGTTTGTCGGAGACGGTCATCAGGTAATAAGGTTCCAGTCCCATTGGGCAAACCGTTACACAACGCCCGCAACGGATGCAATTTTGCATTGAATGCCGTTTGGCTATCGTATCCGGCATAATTGTGATTCCCGAGGTGCCTTTGGTAACTGGTACTTCCAGCGAAGCAATTGCTTTACCCATCATCGGGCCACCGCTGATGATTTTACCGGTATCTTCAGGAAGGCCGCCTGCAGCTTCAATCAGTTCACTCACAGGAGTGCCGACCCGCACTAAAAAGTTGGATGGATTTTTTACCGATTTTCCGGTGATGGTGACAACCCGTTCAATCAACGGTTTGTTTTTTTGAACAGCTTCGTAAACTGCGAAGGCCGTACCAACATTGCTAACAACGGCTCCAACAGCAATTGGCAATGCCCCGGAAGGAACCTCACGGCCGGAAACAGCTTTGATTAACTGTTTCTCACCACCCTGCGGATATTTTACTTTTAACGGGACTACTTCAATTGAAGGATCAGATGAAGCAAGTTTTCCCAGGTATTCAATCGCGTCTTTTTTGTTGTTTTCAATGCCAATGTAGGCTTTGTTTACCTGCAATGCACACATCAGCAACCGGATTCCCACCATGATTTCTTCCCCTTTTTCGAGCATCAGCCGGTGGTCAGAAGTCAGGTAAGGTTCACATTCAACACCATTGATGATGAGCATTTCGGCTTTCATTCCCTGTGGTGGCATCAGTTTTACATGAGTGGGGAAGGTGGCCCCGCCCAAACCAACTACGCCAGCAGCATTTATTTTATCAATGATTGTCTTGCTGTCGGCCTTGAAATCGGTGATCAGATCTTCGCTTTGAATAATTTTTTCATCCCATTCATCTCCTTCAACATCAATAAAAACACCTTGTTTCGGGTAGCCTGATGCATCGACTGCCAAATCGACTTTTTTAACAGTTCCGGAAACCGATGAATGAATGTTTGCAGAAACAAAACCGCCGGCCTGGGCTATGATTTGTCCTGCTTTTACCTGATCGCCTTTTTTTACCAGCACTTGTGCCGGTGCTCCAATATGTTGGGCAATGGGGATAAAAACGCTTTTGGGCAAAGGCAATTTTTCAATAGCCTTGTTGGCTGATAATTTATTTTCAGCCGGATGTACCCCTCCAAGTTTGAAAGTTTTTAACACGATTGGCCTCCTTAATTATTTTCAGTAATATCAGTTTGATTATTTTCTGTTGCTTCTTTTTTCGGTGCAATAGGTTTCTCCGCTGGTTTAGGCGGAAGGTCTTCTTTTATTTTTCTCGGTGGAAAATTAACCTCAATGATGGCATTTGTCGGACATTCGGTTACGCACTTGCGACACAGTTTACACTTGTCCGAATTGATAAATGCCAGGTTGTTTTCCATCGTGATAGCCTCGAACGGACAAACCTTGAAACATTTGCTGCAACCAATACAGGCTACTTCACATGATTTTTTTGCAATGCCGCCTTTTTCTTCATTCCGGCAGGCAACGTATATTTTCCGTTCTTTGGGCGCTTTTTTTCGGAGCTCGATCAAACTCTTCGGACAGGAATCCACACAGGCGCCACATGCAACACATTTTTCGTCTATTACTTCGGGCAGGCCTGTCTTCGGGTTCATGTGGATGGCGTCGAAATCGCAGGCAACAACACAGTCGCCGTGTCCCAAACAGCCATACTGGCAACCGGTATCGCCGGCATAAAGCGAGGAAGCAACTGCACAGGAAGAAGCGCCGTCAAACTGGTTTGTTTTGGGGCGGTGATCACATGTTCCATTGCAACGCACTACCGCAACTTTGGGGGTTTGTGCAATCGCTTCGAGGCCTAAAATCCCGGCCACTCCGGCCATGCAGTCGTTCCCGCCAACGGGGCAGAACAAGTCTGAAAGGTCATTTTCTTTTACACAGGCTTCGGCAAAGGCACGGCAGCCGGCATAGCCGCAACCACCGCAATTGGCGCCGGGCAAAGCTTTTTCTACATCATCGATCCGTGGATCTTCGTATACTTTAAACTTTTGAGCAACAAAGTAAAGAATCACTGCCGACAGCGTTCCAATTGCGCTCAATGTAATAACAGTATAGACAATAGTCATGCTCATAATCAATTATTATAAAGGCTTGATTTCAAATTCAAAGCTTCGTTTCATTTTGTGCCGGAAAAGGTACAAAATGATATAATACGGAATAAGGACAGCAAGCGACAGGAGGCCGCTAATTCCTTCGTTTTGAGTAATATTCAGGGAAATGATAAGCGTGATCATTAAAAGGATAAAAGGTAGGAGATAGCCGTAAAAAAGCGCCTTGAAACCTTGAGATGTTTTCCCGATAACACGCACATGCTGGCCAACGTGAAATTCACCTTCAAAATGTTCAATTTCAACTTCCTTGTCTTTCATATCTGCAGCCGAGCAGGCTCCTTTGGCATGACAAGAAGCACAAGCAGATTCATTTATAATGCCTACAATTATTCTTTTATCAGAAAGCGTCTTTATTATCCCTGTGTGTGAAATTTCTTCCGACATTCTGTTATTTTATCCTCATAATCTTTTTTCCGCTGCAAAACTATAGATGTTTGTAAAACTAGTCTATGCTGTAAAATCATTTTTAAAATTTCTTGGTTTATTTATAATCGATATAAATAGTTTGATGTCACTATTTTTTATTTACTTTTTTGAAATTCAATTAGATATATTTCTGTCGTTTTATGTTTTGGATGTTGTGTAATCGATTGCACACGTGAGTAGTAAAATTGAATATTTTGAGCGGTTTACCACGTTGGTTTGTTGCTATCAGTGTTGGGATATTGATTCTTTAATAGAAGATAAAGCCAGTTCGTAAAAAAATCAGCTAATAACGCTCCAGTCGAATTCTGTATTTTTCATTTGCTGTAAATGATAAGCCAATAACTGATTTTCATGTTTTTGCAGCCGGGGGTCATCATCCAGTACATCAGCAGCCATATTCCGTGCAACGCGCAGGATTTCGCCGTCTTTTCCAAGGTTGGCAATATTCAGGTTAATGCCGAGCCCACTTTGCTGGGTGCCTTCCAAATCGCCAGGCCCCCTGAGGTGAAGGTCAACTTCGGCTATTTCGAAACCATCATTGGTTCGTACCATTGTTTCCAGTCGTTTCCGGCTTTCGTTACTGATTTTATAGGATGACATCAACAGGCAATACGACTGCTCGGCGCCCCGGCCAACCCGCCCGCGTAGCTGGTGCAGTTGCGAAAGCCCAAAACGTTCGGCGCTTTCAATAATCATCACCGAGGCGTTGGGCACATCAACGCCAACCTCGATTACGGTGGTGGCCACCATAATCTGCGTTTTCCCTTCTTTGAATAGCTGCATTTCCTGGTCTTTCACCGATGGTTTCATGCGTCCATGCACCATGCTCAGTTTGAAGCGCGGAAAAACTTCTTTCAGCAGTTCGTAACCATCTTCCAGGTTTTTGAGGTCAAGTTTTTCCGATTCGCTGATCAGTGGATAAACAATGTAAGCTTGTCTTCCGGCATTTACCTGGTCGCGGATAAACTGGTAGACTTCTTTTCGCCTGTTTTCGTAAAAGTGCCGCGTATCAATGGGTTTGCGGCCTGGAGGCAATTCATCAATGACAGATACATCCAGATCGCCATAAAGGGTCATGGCCAGGGTGCGGGGGATCGGGGTGGCCGTCATAACCAGGACATGCGGAGGGATGCCTGGGTTTTTCTTCCACAACTTGGCCCGCTGAGCCACACCAAAACGGTGCTGTTCATCAATAATTACCAGCCCGAGTTTGCTGAAACTGACCGTATCTTCAATCAGTGCATGTGTGCCGACCAGTAACTGGATTTCACCTGTTTCGATGCCTTGGTGAATAATGCCACGGTCTTTTTTCTTTGTCGAGCCGGTCAGCAGGGCAACTTTCACGCCCATACCAGTCAACATGCGCTGAATTGTGTTGAAGTGCTGAATCGCCAGAATTTCGGTTGGCGCCATCAAGCTTGCCTGGAACCCGTTATCAAAAGCGATTAGCGCAACCATTAATGCCACGAGCGTTTTACCGCTTCCAACATCCCCTTGTAGCAAACGGTTCATCTGTTTGCCGCTTCCCATGTCCTTGCGGATTTCTTTGATCACCTTTTTTTGGGCGTTGGTCAATTCAAAGGGCAGGTTGTTTTCGTAGAATTTGTTGAAATTATAGCCAATAGTTGAAAAGATGAACCCTTTAAACGCTTCTTCACGCTTGTGTTTCAAACCCAATATTTTGAGCTGGATATAGAATAGTTCTTCAAACTTAAGCCTGAAGGTGGCTTTTTGAAGCAAATGTGTGCTTTCCGGAAAATGAATGTGCCTGAGTGCCTGATTGAGCGGTAGCAATTTCAACGGTTCCCGGATGTGCGGCGGGAGTGTTTCATATATTTTACCATCAACGGCCTGTGCCAGGTTGTACTGGATTTTATTGATTGCACGGGTATTCAGGAAACGTTTCTTCAGTATCTCGGTCGTATTGTAAAAGGCCTGAAGAACACCTGTTGTAACTTGTTCGCTTTCGCTGCTTTCCAACTCCGGGTGGATAATATTCACCCTTCCGTTGAAAACCGAAGGTTTACCAAAAGCCACGTAAACTTTATCGGTTTTTAAGTTCTCCCGGATATATTTTATCCCCGAAAACCAGATCAGGTCGAGGCTTCCGGTTTCATCATAAAAAACAGCGGACAAGCGTTGTTTGTGCCTTTCACCAATCAACTCGAAGGATTTTATCCGGCCTTTGACCTGGATATAAGCCTGGTTGGCATTGATTTCCGAAACTCTGTGAAATTTGGTTCGGTCAATGTATTTGTAAGGGAAATAGTACAATAATTCACGAAAAGTCCGAATCGCCAACTCTTTTTTGAGCAGCTCAGCCCTTTGAGGGCCAACTCCCGGAAGGAATTTTATGTCTTGATCAAGAAATTCAGGCATGAAAACAAAGATAAAAATTATCATTCGAAGAGGATGGCATTGTTAATAAATAGCACCGAAACACATTCAATGTTGAAATAAAAATTTTTGGAATAATTTGTGTTGTGTGGAAAAACAAAATCCCCGAAAACGTTGAAAAATCTTGATTCAGATGATTATATTTACTGGGAATTGCATCTGTAATTCTTTAGCTTATAAATTACCAATAAAACAATTATAATCCGGGAAACATGAAAGAAGTTATTCATTTATCAGACATCGTTAAGAACTATAAAGTTGGGACGCAGGTTGTTCGGGCCTTGCGTTCAGTAAGTTTATCAATCAACGAGGGCGAATATGTGGCCATTATGGGAGCTTCCGGTTCAGGAAAATCAACGCTGATGAATGTGTTGGGATGCCTGGATACCCCAACCAGCGGACATTACAATTTAAACGGAAAAGATGTCAGCCGTTTAAGTGATGATGAGCTTGCAGAAATCCGCAATTCGGAAATTGGTTTTATCTTTCAAACTTTCAATTTGCTGCCAAGAAATAATGCCTTGGAGAATGTGATGCTTCCGTTGGTATATGCGGGGATAAAGAAACAGGCAAGACAGGAACGCGCTGAAAAAATCCTTGCAGACGTTGGTTTGTCCGATCGGGTAGAGCACAAGCCGAATGAGCTTTCAGGTGGTCAGCGCCAGCGTGTAGCCGTGGCCCGTGCCCTGGTGAATAACCCTGCAATTCTACTTGCCGACGAACCTACCGGTAACCTCGATTCAAAAACATCAGAAGAAATCATGCACTTATTTTCGGAGATACACAAACAAGGGAATACATTGATTGTTGTTACGCACGAAGAAGATATTGCCCGCCATGCGCACCGTATTATCCGGTTGAAGGACGGGCAGGTTGAATCTGATATTGTTAATCCTAATCCGGTTTATTAAATGGCAAAAGAAATACGGGTCTACACCAAAACGGGTGATGACGGCACAACTGGCCTGATAGGAGGTACCCGGGTCAAAAAGTATGATATCCGGCTTGAAGCTTACGGGACGGTTGATGAATTGAACAGCCATATCGGGCTGATCCTTTCGACCGAAATTAATGACCGGGCAAGAGCTGTACTAACGAATGTGCAGTCAAAGCTTTTTGTGATTGGGGCACAGCTGGCAACCGATGAGAATGCCGGTTCATTTAAGCAACAAAATCCCTGCACCGAAAAAGACATCGAAAAACTGGAGACTGAAATGGATTTGATGCTTGACGTTTTACCGAAACTGAACTATTTTATTTTGCCGACCGGCAGCCAGGGGACAGCATATGCCCATGTGGCGCGGACTGTTTGCCGGAGGGCCGAGAGGCGCATTGTTGAGTTATCTGAAAAAACAGAAGTAGACAAAAATTTAATAAAATATATAAATAGGTTGTCAGACTACCTTTTTGTGCTGGCCCGAAAAATAAATCAGGACCTGAAACTACCCGAAACCCCTTGGATTCCGGGGGAAAATGAAGAATAAATATTTTTGTAGGTTTTGATATTTTTTTTTATATATTCGCAAAATCAAAAAAGGAATCAAACTAAAAATACCTTCGAATATGTACTGGACATTAGAATTAGCATCGAAATTGGAAGATGCACCATGGCCTGCCAGCAAGGATGAGTTGATTGACTATGCAATCCGCTCCGGCGCCCCTTTAGAGGTGATTGAAAACTTACAGGAGATTGAGGACGAAGGAGAAATCTATGAAAGCATTGAAGATATCTGGCCTGATTATCCGAGTAAGGACGATTTTTTCTTCAATGAAGATGAGTATTAATTAAATTAGTAGGCACTAAATCATATAATAGCAGGATTTTTTCCTGCTATTTTTGTTTGATGAAAATGTCATAAACTGATTTTGGCCTGATCTCGTCAAGCCATATAAAACCAGGCAATTGTTTGTCTTCTTCTTTTATATCTAAAAGAGGCAGTAGTTTGCCTTCCGGCGAAGTAATAAAGGCAATCTTGTTCACCTTGCTATCCTTCAGGTAGATTATAATATTACTGCTTTCAGCCTTGTTCAGTCCAATAATTCCACTCTTGTCGCGCGCGTAGTAAATCGATTGCCCGTTACCATCAACATCAATTTTATACAAATCATTCCGTTTAATGTGCCCCAGCATGTTACGGCCTTTAATCTGGTTAAATTTGGCCGAATCTTCCATGGCAATAATGAATGCCTGGCGCTCCATTTCAACCAGTTGGTTTTCCTTATCTTCTGTAATCAGTTCAATGTATTCAGATGTCATCTGGTTGTTGCCCGACCAAATAACCGGTGCATGAAATAGCTGGATGGTGGAGTCTTTGGACCAGTAAACCAACGAGTCACACTTGCCCTGTAAATCTTCACGGTAAAATTTAACATGAAAATAAGCCATAACCACTTTTTCATTGGGAATACTGTCCGGAATGGTCTTCAATGTGTCGGCATGGAGGAACAGGGTATCTTTTTCAGAATATAGCAGCAAGTGGGCTGAATCGGTCACCAGGGCTGTTTGTGCCAGTTCGTTGTAAGTAATTCGTTTGCCGCGAACAATCGTCCGGTTTTTCGAATCGTTGATATCTGCATTTCCGAGGGCCAGCCCGTCGCCTGTGGTTTTGTTATAATAGATTGAGTCTGCCGTAATGTTACGGTCGCCGGTTTTTATTAGCGGACGTTTGAATAGCTCAACATCGCCTGATTTCGTATTGTAAAAGCCAGATTGTGCATATAGCGTATCCTTTTCATCGTAAATGGTTGTTGGCCCAACAATGGAAGCAATGCCCGTTGTTGGCTCATAAACCAGCGTGTCCGACTCAAGCATGTATTTCGTGGTTTCGGCAAATACTTCTGTTTTAAAGTAAGCTTTATCCAAAGCCGAGTAATATTCGCCAATTTTGCTGTTCAGCGTGTTGGCGCTGTCTTGCACTGTTCCGTAATCATCGTAGTAGCCAATCTCACGGTTCATGTCATAATTCAGCGTATCGGTGGTCAGGGTTGTTGACTTATTCACCAACCGGACATGTCCGTAAGCTTCGGCCCATTTCGTATCGCCATTGTACCGCAGGAAATCGGAATACATGTGCAGGGTATCGTCTTTCAAAATATGAACATTGCCGAAAGCATCAACCATGTTGACGTGAATGTAGGAATAGGCACTGTCGCACCACATGACAACATTGCCATGAATAATCTTTACATTTCCAATCAGGCGTTGGGCATCGGCAACAATATTTTCATTATTCCTCAGGTAGTCGGCATGCTCAATTTCTACTTTCTTTTTCGTTTGGGAAAATAAAGCTATAGGAGCAATGAAAAGTGCTAAAAAAATAGAAGTTTGTATGTAATGTTTCAACGTATTCACCCGAAAAATGATTTGATTTTGATCGTTCGTAAAACTGGTTGTC
>JBNKTK010000140.1:0-8975 GCA_050298035.1 Mangrovibacterium sp.
AAAAACCTCACCTGTATTTTTGTTGATAACGGCTTGTTACGCAAAAATGAGTTCGAAGGTGTGCTCGATTCATACAAGGACATGGGCTTAAATGTGATTGGTGTTGATGCCAAACAAAAGTTCTGGAATGATTTGGCCGGAATTACTGATCCGGAGCAGAAACGAAAAGTTATTGGCCGCGATTTTATTGAAGTGTTTGACGAAGAAGCACACAAAATACAGGATGTAAAATGGTTGGCACAGGGAACGATTTACCCGGACGTGATCGAGTCGGTCTCGGTAAACGGGCCATCGGCAACCATTAAATCGCACCACAATGTGGGTGGTTTGCCCGATAAAATGAAACTTAAGGTTGTTGAGCCGTTGAACCTGCTTTTTAAAGATGAGGTTCGCCGCGTGGGCAAAGCGCTGGACATTAAAGATGAATTGCTTGGCCGCCACCCTTTCCCTGGGCCAGGTCTCGGAATCCGTATCCTGAGCGATATCACACCCGAGAAAGTGCGCATTCTGCAAGAAGCTGATTCAATCTTCATCAATGGTTTGAAAGAATGGAAGCTCTACGATAACGTTTGGCAAGCCGGTGTTATGTTGCTGCCTGTTCAATCGGTCGGGGTGATGGGCGACGAACGTACCTACGAAAATGTGGTTGCGTTGCGTGCCGTGATGTCAACCGACGGAATGACTGCCGACTGGGTTCACCTGCCTTATGAATTTTTGGCCAAAATGTCGAACGAAATCATCAATAAAGTGCGTGGCATCAACCGCGTTGTTTACGATATCAGTTCAAAACCGCCCGCAACCATCGAGTGGGAATAAAATATAGAAGGGAGGCAGTTGCTTCCCTTTTTTGTTGCTCAATACTGAGCTGATAAATCCCAGTCGGCATTCAGTTTTATTTTTCTACTTTTGATTACAGTAGTATTCAAAGTCATGGATTCGCAGGTTCGAAAAATTATTCATGTTGACATGGATGCTTTTTATGCTTCCGTTGAACAACGCGACAACCCCGAACTTCGGGGGAAACCTGTTGTAGTCGGAGGCGATCATGTGCGCGGGGTTATCGCGGCGGCCAGTTACGAGGCCCGAAAGTTTGGCGTGCGCTCGGCCATGTCGTCGGTTCTGGCCAAACGAAAATGTCCCAACCTGATCTTTGTCCGGGGCAACTTTGAAAAATATAAGACCGTGAGCCGGCAAATCCGCGAAATCTTTTACGAATACACCGACCTGGTTGAACCATTGTCCCTGGATGAAGCTTTTCTGGATGTGACGGTCGCCAAAAAAGGAAAGCCATCGGCAACTTTAATTGCCAAAGAAATCAAGCGCCGGATAAAGGAAACAACCGGCCTGACTGCTTCCGCGGGTGTATCTTATTGCAAATTCCTGGCAAAAGTGGCTTCGGATGTGAATAAACCCGACGGTCTGTTTGTGATTACCCCTGATCAGGCTGAAGCGTTTCTCGAAAAGCTTGATGTCCACAAATTTTTTGGCATTGGCCGGGTAACTGCCCAAAAATTGAATAAGCAAGGTATTTATAACGGAGCTGATCTGAAACGGCTCGATCAGGCCGATTTGATCCGGCAGTTCGGGAAGTCGGGCAGTTATTATTACGACATTGTCCGAGGGATTGACAATCGCCCGGTAGTTCCGTCCCGTGAGCGAAAATCGCTGGGAGCCGAAAACACATTCAGTACCGATTATTCTGAACTGGATGATCTGGAAGTACAAATGCTGAAAATTGAGGATGAACTTTGGCGAAGACTGCAAAAAGCGCAGACATTTGGGCGCACACTTACCCTGAAGATCAAGTTTGCCGATTTTGAGCAGATCACCCGAAGCAAAACCTTACACGAAACGATTGTCCTGCGAAAAGTACTTCACGAAACAGCACTTGAATTACTGCACAATGAAACCCCGTTTGTCAAAGGGGTTAGGTTGCTTGGTCTCACCGTTTCCAATTTCCCGCACGAAGAAAAAGGCCCGGTTCAACTGATAATTGAGTTTTAAAACCGTTTCCAGCTATCTGCCTTGTTCTTTGGGGTACTCAATTCGCACATGGTAGATGTTTATTAGCTTTTCAATCAGGGTTTCTTTTACAATCGTAATATCACGCAAAGTCAGGTCGGCATTGTCAAGTTGTCCTTCATCCAGTTTTTGCTGAACCATTTTTTCGATCAATTCACGAATGTTTTCATGCGTTTTTTCTTTCAAAGCCCGGGTTGCAGCTTCAATTCCGTCAATCAGCATAACAACAGACGTTTCCTTGCTTTTGGGGCGGGGGCCGGGGTAAGTGAAGTCGGTTGCGTCAACATCCTGGTCAGGGTGTTCATTTTTATAAAGCGTGTAAAAATATTTTGCCTGCGAGGTGCCGTGGTGTGAATTGATGAAATCAATCAGCACCTCGGGAAGTTTATTGCGGCGCGCCAGTTTTACGCCATAAGTAACATGATCGATAATCACTTTGGCGCTTTCTTTATAGTCCAGGTTGCTGTGCGGGTTCATTCCTGCCGACTGGTTTTCGATAAAATAAACCGGTTGATTGGTTTTCCCGATATCATGGTACAATGCACCGGCATAAGCCAGAAAGGGGTTGCCGCCAATTCGGTGGGTAATCGCTTCGGCAAGATTTGCAACCTGCAATGAATGCTGGAACGTGCCGGGGGCTTCCTCGGCCAGTTTCCGTAATAATGGTTGGTTGGTGTTCGATAGTTCAATCAATGTAACGTCAGACACAAAACCAAAGGCTTTCTCGAAAATGTAGATTAGCGGGTAGGCCAGAAGGATCAGGATTGCATTGCCGGCAAACCACTCTAACTCTTCCCATTTAATGGCTTCCATATTGCCTTCCTGGATCATTGATAATGCCAGGTAAACCACGCAGTAACCAATGAGCACCCACAGTGCGGTGAATATCAAATGTGACCGGCGGTGGAGTTTGTCGAGACTGAAAACGGCAATGATGCCCGATATCATTTGAAGAAAAATAAATTCGTAATTGTTTGGGGCAAAATAGCCAATCAGCAACGAGGTGACGAGTAAGGCGTAAATGGCTGTTCTCGAATCAAAGAATATTCGAAGCAGGATTGGTAAAATAGCCAGTGGCACAATATAAATATTGATGAAATCCTGTAGCATCACAAATCGTGAGGTGAAAACCATCAGGATGATCATAAGCAAGATAAAACTTAGGTGGCGCTTTTGGTTAAAGATTTCCGGTCTGAAATAAGCGAGGTATAAGATCAGGATGAGCAGACAGGCCACAATCAGGATAAGTTTGCCAAGGATCAATAAGTAGCCGTTGATATTCTGTCCCTGTCGGGTGGTATAATTCTTTTTGAGCGAATCCAGAACCAGGTATTTATCCGGTGTCACAATATCCCCCTTGAAAATAATGCGCTCACCAGCCTGCACCATGCCTTGTGTCAGCGAAACGGAGTTGCTCAGCTTTTCACGCTCCTGTATATTGAATTCTTCGTTGTATGTCAGGTTTGCCTGTATGTAATCTGCCAGGTTGGTGTTTTGGTTCAGTATTTCGTATTGGTCGCCCAGCGCCAGGCGGGCACTGTCGTTTATACTTTTGAAAGCTGTTTTTAACGAGTAAATAGCTGATGTCGGAACCTTTTGGGCTGTTTTATCGGTAACAATGAAAAGCTCACCTTTATCCTTTAGTGCCGGATGTGTTTCCGGAGATTGGGCAACAACACCTGCCTGGTAAATTGATTGAAGGAATCTGGTCAGGTTTGAAATTAATGTGGAGTCCAGCCGGGGGATTTCATTGCTGATTGTTCGCAGTTCCAGTTCAAAATTTCGGGTTTGCTGAATACCGGTCAGCGTGTCCTTCATATAGTAGGGGACGAATTGCTTTTGGATTGAATCGCGCTCGTTCTTTATGATCTCGTCCGATTTGTAAATGGCAAAATTGAATGGGGCAATCAATGTTTCGTGACGCCACGGGGCATTTTTCTGAAATTCGTACCTAAACCTGCTGTCTCCCGGAATTATCCAATAAAGCAGAAAAATGGAGAATGAGAATGCAAATGCGATGTAAAAGAAATGGTAATAACGGGCCAGGCGGGTTAATAACTTTTTCATAAATACCTTTTTAATGACTTTTGTAAAGTATTAAAACTTATTTTGAAGTTTTATCTTTGAAAAATAAAATTAGCAAAATTCTTTCATGAAACGTGCCGGAAGGACAGAATGAGTTGCAGGATTCTTCATATCTGGTTGTTTACATGATGCTTTCATAACGAAATAGACAAATACATGAATTACGGGATTTCCGGTTTAAGTATTATTCCTGTCAGGAAAGAACCATCTGAAAGAAGTGAAATGATCAGTCAAATTCTTTTTGGTGAACATTTTCTGGTGCATGAACAGTTTGTTGGTTGGTGCCGTGTTACATTGGCTTACGATGGATACGAAGGGTGGATTGATCAAAAAATGATTACGCCAATAAGTGACCGGTTTTTCCATAAAATTGAAAAATCACCGTCGGCTGTATGTACCGACATTTTCAACCTGATACCGGTTAACGAAGAGCAGAACATCATGATTGTGGCCGGAAGTTCGCTTCCTTGTTGGCGGCCTTATAAACACGAATTTTCAATCAATCGAGAAGTGTATAAGATGAACGGGAAGTTCATGTATCAGCAGCCGGAAAACCTGCGGAAGTTTATGATCCAGCAATCGCTGATGTATTTCAACGCACCATATTTGTGGGGTGGCCGTTCTCCGTTTGGGGTTGATTGCTCCGGGTTTGTGCAGATAATCTATAAGATGGCCGGCATAAAACTGCCACGCGATGCCAAAGACCAGGTACATTATGGTGTTGCCCTTAGTTTTGTTGATGAAGCACAACCGGGCGATCTGGCTTTTTTTGATGACGATGAAGGGAACATCGTGCATGTTGGTATCATCTGGGAAAAGAATAAAATTATCCATGCTTCGGGCAAGGTGCGAATTGATAACGTGGACCAGTTTGGCATTTTTAACGTCGACACCAAGCGCTATTCGCACAAAATGCGGGTGATGAAACGAATAATTGACTGAACCCAGCCCACTCTCAAAAATTGAAACTAATCGCATGTATACTTACAAATATCCAAGACCAGCAGTAACTGTCGATGCCATCGTGGTAAAAAAGGGGACTGGCGAATTGTTGCTCATCCAGCGGGCAAACGATCCCTTTGCCGGGAAATGGGCACTTCCGGGTGGTTTTGTTGAAATGGATGAACTGCTTGTTGATAGCTGCAAACGTGAACTGGAAGAAGAAACCGGCCTCAAGCTGGATAAACTTGAGTTCTTTAAACTATGTGATGCCCCTGACCGCGATCCGCGTGGTCGGACAATTTCGGCCGTCTACTACGGTTTTGCTAATGATACAGCAGAAGTGCAGGGAGCCGATGATGCCCTGAATGCGGATTGGTTTTCTTTCGATAATTTGCCCGATTTGGCTTTTGATCATGCAGATATTATCCGGGAGTTTGTCACGAAAATCCTTCAAAAATAACGTTTCAGTGTTGCCTGATGCTTTTCAGGATGACCTCATAGCTGGCAGATCCGCAATTGAAAAGCAAATCCAGAATGCTCAGGTTGGGTACAAAATCGAACTTATCGTCAAAAACCTGCGAATAAATTTGCGGTAGAAATTCTTCGTCTGGCATTGCTTTTTGTTGCTTGGGCTGAATTGCTTCCCTGAAGTTGACACATCCATCCGGTACTTCTTCAAATTCCTCGGTGAACCGAATTTCCGGTGAAATTTCAAGAATATCAAAAATTACCTTCAACTGCTGCAGGTTGAAATCAAAAAGAAAATCATACTGCTTTTCGTAGAAAGGGCGAAAATCGGCCTCAAGGATTTCAAAAAAAGGAGAGGAGTTGTAGGCTGAGACGATGGCTTGCCAGTGGATGTGTTGCCAGTTTGTGTCGTACGAAATTCGCAAATCCTTCATTTTTTGCTTGGGGCCTCTTCCTTTTTCAACCGGTATAATTAATGATTCCGGGCCATTCGCTGCCAGAATAATTGTCCGGTTCCGGTATGTTTGCTTGATGAAATGCTCTTGCGTTTCGAGCCAGACAACCTGGTGTTTCAAAAATTTCGTGATATACTGAACTGGTGGCAGATAGGCCGAGCTAAGCAAAATCTCCGTTGATGTTTCCATTTTATTCGCTAAAAAATCCTTTCTCTGAGCCTCCTGTCATCTCAACGCCTTCGGGGTTGCTTTCTGGTTTGGTGCCTGTTGCCTTAAGCTGGGAAATCTGTTTTTCCTGCTCCTTAATCTTCGACTTCAGTCGCCAGATTTTTGGGTAATAAATCAGAATGGCCACGACAAAACCAAGTATCAACGTGATAATCAGCGCCAGTACAAGTGGCACATCGGTAACTTGCCAGAAAAGTAGTTGTACATCGATAAGCATCGTGTTCTGCAAGGTGAAAATCACCAGCAGCAGGGCAAGTAATAATAAAAAGATGATTCCGACTGACATAACTTTCTTTTTTCTGAAAAGTATGAAAAAAAGGATAATCAACCAATTGGTTCATTATCCTTTTTCGTATTAGCGGTTTTTAAGTATTAGTGAACGACCTTGAAAAGCCTGCTCCAGCGGATATTTCCCGGGAAACTTTTCTCTTTGTCAAGCGATAGCCAAATGAAGACGGCTTTCCCGACCACGTGGTCTTCCGGTACAAAACCCCAGTAACGGGAGTCTGCTGAGTTGTGGCGGTTGTCACCCATCATCCAGTAATAATCCATCGCGAAAGTGTAGTTGTCGGTAGCTACCCCATCAATATAAATTGTGCTGTCCTTTACCGACAGGTCATGCTCTTCATATAAATCGATAATCCGTTCATACAACGGAAGATTATTAATCGTAAGGGTAACTGTTTCTCCTTTTTTCGGGATTTCAAGTGGGCCGAAATTGTCAACATTCCACGGATAATCTTCGCTGAACGGGAAAATGTTTTTGTCCCAGTTTCCGGCAGCCATATTTACACGCTTAACGGATGTTACATTGGCCAGTTTTTCAATTTTTGCTTTTTGCTCGTCAGTCATCGGGTACAGGAACTGGGAACCATTGAATGCTTGCTGGTCTGCTTTTGAAACACCAATGTCTTCAAGGACTCTTTTGTTGATAGAGGTTCCGTTTGTTGTGACGATGTAATCGTACTGGACCCCGCCAAAATGTTCCTGTGTTTTTCCGTTCACATAAACTTGCCCGTCTTTAATTTCAATCACATCGCCGGGAATACCAATACAACGCTTGATGTAGTTTTCGCGTTTATCGACCGGACGGCTTATAATTTCCCCGAATGTGCGTTTTTCGCTCCACACACGCTCCCTGCCATAATTCCTGACCAGGTTATAATAGCTCTGGGTTGGCATGTTTGTGGCCACCGTATCGCCTTCCGGGAAGTTGAAAACAACCACATCGTTGTTCTTCACCTTTCCAAAACCAGCAATACGCTTGTATGGGTTTTGAATCCATTCGAGGTATGATTTGGTTTTTGTTGAAAATGGCATCGTGTGGTGAACAAACGGGAACGACAGGGGAGTGTTCGGTAGTTTCGGGCCGTATGACGTTTTGCTGACAAACAGGAAATCGCCAACCAACATCGATTTTTCCATTGATGAAGTTGGGATCGTGTAGGCCTCAATGAAAAACATGCGGATAAAAGTTGCCGCAATGATGGCGAAGATGATGGCATCTACCCATTCAATCACTTTTGTTTGTTTTCCTCCGGGTGGGTTTTTCTTTTTCCAGAATGCCCAATGTACTTTTTTGGTGATGTACATGTCGAAAATGACAGCCAAACCAATAAACCACCAGTAATTTTCAAGCCAGATGACCCATAAGCTGTAAATCAGGCCAACAAAAATGAACTTGAACCATTTGTTGGTTAATAATTTCTTCATGCGGTTATAAATTTAAAAGATCGTTCATAGATAAAAGGCCTTTTTTGCCAAAGCTGTATTCGGCGGCCAACACAGCTCCAAAGGCAAAACCATGGCGGCTTTTTGCGCTGTGCTCTATTTGGATGTAATCAACATCCGACTCGTATTTTATGCGGTGAATTCCCGGGACTTGTCCTTCGCGGATTGCTGTAATCTGCATTTGTTCGGCAGATGCAGGCGCTTCTAATGTCCACGATTTTTTTCCGGGATGGATTTCAAACAAATCTTCGGCCAGGCTGATTGCCGTTCCGCTTGGTGCATCCAGCTTTTGGGTATGATGCACTTCCTCCATCGTGATATCATATTCCGGGCGGTTTGCCATTAATGCGGCCAGTTTTTTATTCAAAGCAAAAAACAGGTTTACGCCCAGACTGAAATTTGAAGCGTAGAAGAATGTTCCGTTTTTAGCTGTCATTTCAGCCAAAACTTCTTCTTTCCGGTCGAGCCAGCCTGTCGTTCCGCTTACTACTGGAATGCCGGCCTCGAAACAAAGCTTATAGTTACCCATTGCTGATGTCGGAATGGTAAATTCAATAGCGACATCAGCTTTTTTCAAATTTTCAATGGTCAGTTCTTCCTGGTTGGTAATATCAATTTTCAATACAATTTCGTGTCCTCTGTCAATGGCAATCTGTTCAATCGTTTTACCCATTTTGCCGTATCCAATCAATGCTATCTTCATATTGTCAGGGTTTTCCTTTCGCCTGTGCAGGCATTAAAAATTCATTATTGAAATAAGTTTGATTGCTTGTTTGCAAACAATGATATTTCGTTCATTTTTTATAAAGTCTACAAAGATATAAATTACAGCATAAAACTATCGTTTGTCGATAGGCGAGTGTGCCTTTTTTCGATAAACGATCTGATTCGCTCTGTGTAATTGTGAATTTGTAACCATTAGATAAAATCTGGAAATGAACTTGGCCTGGCTGGCGCTGATTGCGAATACTTTTGTAGATTTATCAAAATTTCAAGCTATGAGAATTCATTTGCAACGAGTCGCCGCTATTCATGATTTGAGCG
>JBNKTK010000141.1:0-8753 GCA_050298035.1 Mangrovibacterium sp.
TCATTAAGAAAAGCGGTTCCTGGTTCAGCTACGGCGAAACAAAGCTTGGACAGGGGCGCGAAGCCGTTCGGGCCATCCTGCGCGATAACCAGGAATTGGCGCACGAACTGGAAACCAAAATTTTTGAAGCAGTGACCACGTCAACGACGGTAGTGGTTTAAGGATATTTTATGCAGTGAGGTCTGGGTGGGGCGTACTGCTTCACCCAGATTTTTTTTGTGCAAATCCGAGCGAAGCTGATTATTTGACAGATTGCTTAAACAAAAGTAAGGCTGGATTCCGTATTTCGGAATGTGAAACTCGCTTTAAATACGGAAGATTATCGTCTTATTTTTACGAATTGAAGTAATTTGATTGTATTTTTGGCGATTTTGAAAGCAATAGATATTGAAGGAGTGTAAATGTGAAAATCTGAGGCGTAAATTGGTTTCAACTTTTTGATTTAGGACAAAGAACAATTTAACGTGTTATTTGTACCATATTCGGAATAAAAGGTTGATGAATCGGACGAGCCCGGATTTTGAAAATGATTATCAAATCTTATTAAGATAGTTACTGATGAAAGTGTTGAAATTTGGAGGTACTTCTGTTGGAAGTGCTGAAAACATCCGAAGGGTGAAAGAAATTGTTAAAGGTCAGGACGACGATGTGATCGTTGTTGTTTCTGCTTTGGGCGGAATTACTGACAAGATATTAAACGCCTCGAAAATGGCCGTTCTTGGAACGGAATACTTCAACACGGAAATCACGGGGATCAGGGAGCGGCACGAAGAAGTGGTTGATGCACTTTTTGACGGCGAAAAAAGAGAAGAGGTGAAGGATAAAGTCAGCAAGATGCTTGATGACCTGGAAAAAGTGATCCAGGGCGTTTCCATGATTGGTGAGCTTACCCCAAAAACACTCGATAAAATTGGCGGTTTTGGAGAACGTCTTTCTTCGTTGATTATTAGCGAATTTATTGACGAGGCCCTGTGGGTTGATTCTTCGCGGCTGATCCGTACTGACAGTGCTTTCGGGAAGGCGCAGGTTGATTTTGATGTGACTGTTTCGTTGGTTCGTGAGCAGTTTAAAAACTTCAATGGTATTTGTATTGCGCCGGGCTTTGTGTCAAGCAATAAAGACGGAGAGTATACAACCCTTGGCCGTGGCGGATCTGATTATACCGCTGCTATTTACGCTGCGGCATTAAATGCCTCGGTACTCGAAATATGGACTGACGTTGATGGCTTCATGACTGCCGATCCGCGTGTTATCAGCAATGCGTATGTGATCAAATCACTGAGCTATGCCGAGGCTATGGAATTGTCGCATTTTGGGGCCAAGGTGATTTATCCGCCGACTATTCTTCCTGTCTACAAAAAAGGAATACCTACCTGGATTAAAAATACGATGCGTCCCGAAGCCGCAGGAACGCTGATTACCGAAAGCCGGAAAAATGGGAAAGATTTGCCGATCAAAGGGATTTCTTCCATTTCGAACATTAGCCTGATGACTGTTCAGGGGCTTGGTATGGTTGGTGTGACAGGCATATCGATGCGCTTGTTTGGTGCGCTGGCCAAGGAAAATATTAACGTGATCCTGATTTCCCAGGCTTCATCCGAGAACTCGATCTCGGTTGCCATTGACACTTCCAAAGCTCAATTGGCAGAAGAAGCTATCCAACGGGAATTTGAGCGGGAGATTGCTGCTGATAAAATCAACAAGGTCGAAATCGAAAGCGACCTGTCGATTGTGGCTATCGTGGGCGAGAACATGAAACACTCGACCGGTATTGCCGGAAAACTGTTCAACACGATCGGAAAGAACGGGATCAACATCATTGCGATTGCACAGGGAGCATCTGAGCTGAACATTTCGTGGGTAGTGAAAAACAGCGACCTGCGGAAAACGCTTAATGTGGTGCACGAGTCATTCTTCCTTTCCGAAAATGTGGAAGTGAATGTTTTCCTGCTTGGAATAGGCCTGGTTGGCGGAAACCTGTTGAAGCAAATTCAGCAGCAACAGGAAAAATTGCTGAAAGAGAAACACCTTAAAATAAAGCTGGTTGGTGTGGCCAACTCGCGCAAAATGTTGCTCGATCGTGAAGGAATAACAATAGATGGTTTCAAGGAACGGTTGGATGCAGAAGGAGAACACTCCAGTCTTCATTCATACAAACAGGCGGTTATTGATATGAATATCTTCAATTCGGTGTTTGTTGATTGTACCGCTTCGGATGCTGCGGCCAGCCTGTATGCCGATCTGCTCAATGCCAACGTTTCGATTGTGACTGCCAATAAAGTGGCGGCTTCGTCGGAGTACGAGAACTACGCGAACCTGAAGAGGATTGCCAAACGCAAAGGCGTAAAATTCCTGTTCGAAACGAACGTTGGTGCCGGTTTGCCAATCATCAACACATTGAATGACCTGGTGAATGCAGGTGACCGCATCCTGAAAATTGAGGCAGTTCTTTCCGGTACGCTCAACTTCATTTTCAATACCATATCGGCCGAAGTGCCTTTCAGCAAAACCATTCACATGGCAAAAGAAGAAGGCTACTCTGAACCGGATCCGCGAATTGATTTGAGTGGGATTGACGTGATGCGTAAACTGTTGATCCTGGTTCGCGAGTCAGGCTACCGGATTGAAAAAGAAGATGTGGCAATTGAAAAATTTGTGCCGGAAGAGTTGTTCAGCGGTTCGATCGATGATTTTTGGGCTGGTATCTCGGCATTGGATGCCGATTTTGAAGCTCGTCGTCAGGTGTTGGCTGCTGAGAACAAATGCTGGCGTTTTGTTGCCAAATACGAAAACGGAAAGGCAGAAGTTGGCTTGCAGGAAGTGGCACAGGGACACCCGTTCTTTGATTTGCAGGGAAGCAATAACCTGGTGATGTTTACAACCGAGCGTTATCACGAGTTCCCGATGATCATTAAAGGTTACGGGGCCGGGGCAGCAGTGACAGCAGCCGGCGTGTTTGCCGACATCATCCGTGTGTCGAATGTGTAATGTCTTTTGAGTGAGATTTGGATTTTGGAATTTATAAATTGGATTTTAAGAAGATGAAATATATTATCGTATTAGGGGATGGCATGGCTGACGAGCCATTGGAAAACTACGGAGGAAAAACCCCTTTACAAATGGCTAATAAGCCGGAAATAGATCGCCTGGCAAAACTGGGACGCTGCGGACAGTTGGTGACAGTACCGGCCAGCATGCACCCGGGGAGCGAAATTGCCAACATGTCGGTTTTGGGGTATGATGTGGCTAATGTTTTTGAAGGCCGCGGAACGCTGGAGGCTGCAAGCATGGGCGTGAATCTTGAAGAAGGCGACCTGGCTTTACGTTGCAACCTGATTTGCATCAATGGCGAAAACATTAAAAACCATTCGGCCGGACATATCTCAAATGAGGAATCGCATGAACTGGTTGACTTCCTGAATGAAAAGCTGGGAAGTGATAAGGTCATCTTTCACAAAGGTGTTTCTTATCGTCATTTGTTGGTGATTAAAGGAGGTAAAAAGCAGATGGCTTGCACCCCGCCGCACGATGTTCCCGGGAAACCGTATAAAGATTACCTGGTGAAAGCCAATGAAACGGAAGCTCAGGAAACGGCCGATTTGCTGAATGAGTTGATTGCAAAATCGATGGAGCTGTTACCGCAACATCCGGTTAACCAAAAACGGAAAGCAGCAGGCAAAGACATGGCAAACAGCATCTGGCCCTGGTCGCCCGGCTATAAACCGCAAATGCCAACTTTAAAAGAAATGTACGGCATTGAAAGCTCAGCGGTAATTTCGGCTGTCGACCTGATCCAGGGAATTGGCGTATATGCCGGGATGGACGTAGTTAAGGTGAATGGCGCTACAGGTTTGCACGATACTGATTACGAAGCAAAGGCAAAGGCTACCATTGCTGCACTGAAAGATCATGATTTGATTTACCTGCATATTGAGGCTAGTGACGAGGCCGGTCATGAAGGTAATGTGGAGCTGAAAACCCAAACCATCGAATACCTTGATCAGCGCGTGGTGAAATACCTGGTTGAAGAAACCGCTAAAATGGACGAACCGGTGACTATTGCTGTTTTGCCCGATCACCCTACGCCCTGTGCTACAACGGTGCATACAAAAGACCCGGTGCCATTCATTATTTACAAACCGGGTGTTGAGCCGGACAGTGTTGAGGCCTATGATGAGTTTACCGTACAAAAAGGAAGCTACGGTTTGATCCACGGAGCCGACTTTATCAAAGCGTTACTGGCTTAGTGTAAGAAACATGAGCCGGGATTTGGAATTTGAAACTTGGAATTTGAAATAGTTATGAAATATTACAGTACCAATAAATCGGTTTCCGAAGTGTCGCTAAAAGAAGCGGTAACAAAGGGACTTGCCGATGATAAAGGATTGTTCATGCCGGAACGGATCGAAGCGCTTCCGTCCAGCTTTTTCGAGAACATCCACAACATGTCTTTTCAGGAGATTTCGTTTGAAGTTGCCAAAAAGTTCTTTGGCGAAGATATTCCGGAAGAAGACTTGAAAGCGATTGTGTACGATACGCTTAGTTTCGATTGTCCTGTTGTTCATGTGAATGACCGGATTTATTCGCTGGAGTTGTTCCATGGGCCAACGCTGGCTTTTAAAGATGTTGGCGGACGCTTTATGGCACGCTTGCTTGGCTATTTCCTGAAAGGGAACAAAGAGCAGGTAAACGTGTTGGTGGCCACTTCAGGCGATACCGGAAGCGCAGTTGCCAACGGTTTCCTCGGTGTGCCGGGCATTCATGTGTATGTGTTGTACCCCAAAGGTCTGGTCAGCGACATCCAGGAAAAACAGTTTACCACACTTGGGCAAAACATCACCGCGGTTGAAATTGACGGTACCTTTGATGACTGTCAACGGTTGGTTAAAACGGCATTCCTTGATGGCGATTTGAAGAATGCCCTGACTTTGACTTCAGCTAACTCGATCAATGTGGCCCGTTTCCTTCCGCAGGCATTTTATTATTTCAATGCCTATGCCCGTATGCGCAAAGAAGGAATCGAAGGTGAAGTGGTTGTTTCGGTACCGAGCGGTAATTTTGGTAACCTCACCGCAGGGCTGTTTGCCAAGAAAATGGGCTTGCCGATCAAGCGTTTTATCGCGGCCAACAACGAAAACGACATTGTTTATCAATACCTGCAAAGTGGCAAATATGAGCCTCGTGCATCGGTTGCAACCATTGCCAATGCGATGGATGTCGGCGACCCGAGCAACTTTGCCCGGATCCTCGATCTGTACGATCATTCATATGAAGCGATTAAAGCCGTAATGAAAGGTTTCCGTTACTCGGATGATGAAATCAGGGAAGTTGTTAAAACTGTTTACAACAAGCACGGCTACCTGACTGATCCGCATGGCGCAACCGGCTACAAAGCGCTCGAAGAAGATTTGCAGGAAGGCGAAGTTGGTATTTTCCTCGAAACGGCCCATCCGGCCAAGTTTACCGAGACGGTCGAAAAAATCATTGGTACAGGTAACGTTCCATTGCCCGAAAAGCTGGCCGAATTTATGAAAGGGGAGAAGCTATCCGTTCCGCTGAGTAAAGAATTCGAAACCTTTAAGGCATTCCTGTTAGCTCAATAGGGCGTAGGGATCAATCTAAATTCTTAAGGGAGGACTCCTTTTTCAGATATCTCAGGATCATGTCTGGCCAATAGAAACAACGCACTATCGTCTGCTCAAAGCGTTTTCTCCCCTGTCAAGGGGAGATGGCTCCGCTTGCGGAGACAGAGGGGGTAAGACCGCTGAAGAAAGAAGAACCACTCCGTCTTTCGCTACGCGAAATCCACCTCTCCTTGGCAGGAGAGGAAAGGGGCATGGCGCTGTTTGAAGCAGATCGCAGCCCAAAAACGATTCAGTGATCTCACCTGGACTCTTCCGGCTTACGTCTTTTTCGTTGTTCGAAGCATAAACCTTTCGGTGTGCGGAGCTCCCGAAAGTGTTTGGGGAGGAAAATCCGAGGTTATCGACATTTGACTTCTTCAGAGTCGTTCTGGGTTATTGGGGATTGGTCAACAGATTACCGGTTTCAGAACCATTTGCCATCATTCATCCAATAAAAACGTATATAATTGAGTGAATGGATAACCATTGCACTGGCTGGAAGATTATTTGATAAGTCGTTTCTTGATTTTGCGATTGTAATCTGAAAAAGGACCGGGATATGTCAGCGAAAGAAGAAAATACAAATTGGTCGGGAAAAGTAACACGGGAAAGTGATGCGTTAGATCTGGAACATGGCGTATTCACCTGGAAAGATCCAAAACGGATTGCTTTGTCCCTGAAAAACTCTGCCGAAAACAGTACCCGCCGTAAATCACTTCCGTTTCGTTCAGCCATGTCAATGCTTGTATTCTACATCAATCGGGCTGGGAAAAACCTGGATAAAGAACAACGAAGTATTCTTGAACAGGCTAAGGATGAATTGCGGAAACTATACGGAAGGAATTACTAATCTGAAATATCCTTCTCGTTTGAGTGCAGCGGTAATGAAGAATGATGCAGGTTTACGGTTACTTAAACAAGTGTGGAGTAGGGCGTTATTTCATTACTGATACTGGATGTAAATGGGAAGTGGCTTTAGTTTCATCAATTCGTCCGGTGTTAACATGCGGTGAGGTGGTTTCTTAAGGTCATTCCTGTAAAATAATTTGAATCCGGTGAACTGAACGGGCTCCCGGTAGATGTAATCCCGGTAGGAACTGTGTTTCAGTGCGGGATTGCCCCAGCCATCCATGTTGATGACGATCTGCACCTCGGGGCGCAATACGATATTCTTATAGTTTGTGAGCATACCTTGCGTAAAGCGGTGTATAACAAGAATTTTTGGGGACAGGTTGTTCTTTTTGATTAAATCTGCCAGGTATTCCGAACAATAATTGATATCCTTTGCATCCAGGCTTCCAATCTTGTGGCCCGGTGTATGGCCTTCTTTCATCGCAAATTCAGGGTCAATGGCCAGGTGTACCTGGGGGAGCTTCAGGTAGCTCTCCAGCAGAGGAACTTCTTCCTGCAGGCTACTGTGTCCGACCTGGATATCCAAAAAGACCAGGGCACTCCCCATTTGGGCTATTGCCAATACCGAATCAATTTGCGCTTTTGGCATGCGGATGCGGTATTTACCATCTTTGGTGGGGATACCCTGCGCCACCACCGCAATGTAATGCAGGGCCGGCTGCACCCGGGTCGTCGAATCAGCCTTCTCCCACGTCCTAACTTCGGCGTTCAGCCTTTCCCACATTTCATCTGGCGGATACTGCCCTAAAATCCCCATTCTTTTTGAATAGAGGTTTCCGTAATAGGCGACAATCCTTTTGTATGGAAGTATTGCACCTTTTAATGGATGAGGCTGGTCTTTTACGGGCCACAAACCTTTTTCGCCGTTATTTGCCACTGTCTTAATCTTTTCCTGAAATTTGAGGGAGTCTTTTATTGCCGGGAGTATCTTCTCCTGTTCCTGGATTATTGAATCTTGCGGGAGAGGTACTATTAGTGTTGTCCCTGATTTTCCAGCAATTTCCCAAATTGAGAAAATCAACACAAGCGATATGAGAATAAAAAGCCGGTTCATGGTCACATTTTTAAGTATCGAAATGTCGGTCTCAAAGCCCCTTGTACCCTGCAATTTTAGCTTGTTTTCGTCACACGTTGGGAAATGCCTGTTTCTATTAAATGTTACGATATTTCAACTCGTGACGATGAAAAAACAGACCTGTTTTGTAAGCAGCAATTATATAAAATCTGCATGCCAGACAAATCAGGTCAGCCACCCGCCAAAAACAAAAAAGCCCGACCTGTATGGTCGGACCCACTATCTTATCTCAAATCGAAAAAACCATAATACTCCAGCTACAAATCACCGGTTCACGTCAACACCGCGCTCAAGCTTTGGCGTTCCGCCAGCCCGAACGCTAAATTGTTATCACACTTATTTACTTTTCAATATTTCTTGATCTTAAATTCATTCCAACAATAATTAGAATTGCTGATACTGAAAATATTATCGGACATAGTTTAAATGGCAGAAAATCTACCCGAAATCCAGTGAACATAGATAGGACTGTCAAAGCGAATAACATGCATGTTATTAAAGCGTATATTGCCTTTGCTAACTTGCTTTCGGTATCAATCAGTGTTACAACAATTGTTAATAATCCAAGAAAAATTAACGATAACCCTTCAATAATCCATTCCATCGTTATTATTAGCTTATTGTCATTTGATATTGCTCCAAAGCCTTCAACTATTCCTGCTGTCGGGAAGAGATGTGCGGTACCCCATAAAATAGTAAGAATACCTGCTAGATAAAGTAATTTTTTTTTCATCTCATTTCATGTTTTGTTTTTATGTGTGAGGGAACGGTGTAAGCTTCCCTTTTTCAGGGCAATCTAAAATTATATTTTTTTCTTTTTCATTTTACAGTCTAAAATTAATCCATATTTGTCTACTTTTAAACTGTCCGGTTTTCGGGGAAGCTTACAGCTGGGTGCGATAACATGCCCTAATCTAAATAAATTTAATGGCCTCTTTAACCGTCATCTTTTCTTTGATGTTTCTGGCCTTTGCCAGTTGATTACAAACAGAGATAATGCCATTACCAAGTACGTCCTGCCCGTTAAAAATCTCTGCACTCATGCAGTCTACCGTGCATGCAAGGATCCCTGCATCACTTAGAGATTCGAGACTTTTTATACCTGCATTATTTTTACCGATTCCGGCATCATTAAAAAACAC
>JBNKTK010000142.1:0-8696 GCA_050298035.1 Mangrovibacterium sp.
CACTGGTTGCGCCATCAGCTACCGACAACTGTGCCGGAACCGTTACCGGAACATCCGATGCTGTTTTCCCAATCACTGCTACAACGGTAGTTACCTGGACCTATGACGACGGGCATGGCAACACCAGTACCCAAACACAAAATGTCATCATCGACGATGTGACTGCACCTGTGGCCGATGTGGCTACATTGCCGGATGTAACAGCGGAATGCGCGATTACCTCACTGGTTGCGCCATCAGCTACCGATAACTGCGCAGGAACAATAAGCGGAATTTATGATGTAATACTTCCAATTATCACGCAGGGAACAACTGTGGTAACCTGGACCTACGACGACGGAAACGGGAATATCAGCACCCAGACTCAGAATATTGTAATTGCTGATGTTACAACTCCTGTCATAACATGCGTTGCCAACCAGCTGGTTGACGCTGGAGAGAACAATGTGTATGTTGTACAAAGCACAGAATTTGACCCCATAGAAATAGCTGATAATTGTGGGATTGCATCTATTGAAAATGATTTCAATAACACTTCAACACTCGCCGGTGCTCAGTTTTCCGTTGGAACAACTACTATTACATGGACAATTACAGATAATGCAGGAAATAAAAATTCATGCAGTTTTGATGTTACAGTAGAAATCTCTACCGGGATAGGAACCGTAGAAAACAGAGGGATTAAGATTTATCCTAACCCTGTGTCCGATATCTTAAAGCTTGATTTTGAGGGTAATCAAATTGGTAAATTAACAATTTCCGACTTGAATGGTAAACAACTCATTCAGAAAACACATGTTCTGCAAAATGAAACGCTTGATTTATCCTGGTTTATAAGTGGTATTTACCTTATCCGTATTCAAACCGGTGATGGAACATTTACATCAAAAATTGTAAAAAAGTAAATGAGAAGGGGAGGGGTATATCCCTCCTTGGGGGTGATAAGTAAAGTAGAACTAATAAGAATAAAAATGAATATAAAAATTAAGAAGTGGATACCCATTGTAATAGGTGTTTTAGCTGGCATAAGTTTTACGGCACTTATTTCATGTAATAAAGAAGCAAATAACGCTTCTGCAACTGGTGAATTTACGTTAAGCAGTATTGCAGTTAAAAATGGTGAATTGCAGGATGAATATAAATGTGAAAAAAAAGTAAATGATGTTGAGAGCTCCATTCCCCTGTCTTGGTCAAACGTGCCCGAAGGAACAAAATCATTGGCAATCACAATGGTGCATTATCCTAATCCTGAAGATTTAACACATCCAAACTCTTACTTATTGTTATGGGGAATTGATCCTGGTGTAACAGAAATGCCCTATGGAACTGCCGATGATGGTCCCTGGTATATGGGCTCAAACAAAGACGGCACGGCCATTTCTTACACCTCGCCGTGTTCACCTACCAGTGGCTCCCATGAATATACCATTACGATATATGCTTTGTCCGAAGCACCGTCTGGCTTACCCTCGGCTAGTTCAATTGATGTAACCTACAACGTGCTTATGGATGCTATTTCAGACGTGACAATAATTGACAAGGCAACTTTAACTTTTAATTCAGTTACGCCATAAGGTTTAACCCCGGGCCGGTAATGATACCGGCCTTTCAATTTAAGCGTAGCAGATGCAAATATTGTTTGAATCTAAATTTGAAGTAACAATGAAAACGAAAATAAAAGCAGCGGTTCTTTCTTTTTTTCTATTTGTATCAATGGTGTCCATGGCACACTCCGGAGGACATAGTCAAAAAAAAGAAGACTTAAAAAGATGGACAATTAAAGGTGGAAAAATTGTTTATGGATCTTTTTTGACCCTAAAAGGCAACAATGTTTATTTGGAAGATGAACATGGAAAGATAAACCATATAAACCTGATAGATTTTTCTGAAGAAGACCAACTGTTTATACAAAAAAGGGTTGAGAAAATTGAGGCTTTAAATAGTTATTCACCACATCGTCATTTGGATTCAAAAAAGGAGACAGCTCATATTTTTGTATGGATATTAGCATCATGTATTGTTGCAATGGTCGTATTCTTCTCATCAAAAAAGAAATTGGTAAAATATGTCTCCGGTAGCATATTAATATTACTCATACTCTATTCCTGCAAAAAAAATGAAGGTCTTTCTCCTGACAACCTATTATCCGGAATCGCAAAGGCTTATGATATTGACTTTTTACGCAAAACATTCTCAAATTTTGGTAATGTAAGCTATGTTGACACCGATGATAAATATTTCTACGTGGAATCGAACGGAATACCTGATCATCAGATGATGGTGGGAATAACCGCATGGATCGAGAGGGTTCCAACACCGTTCAAATATCAATATTCAAACAATGACAG
This sequence comes from Mangrovibacterium sp., assembly GCA_050298035.1. GTDB lineage: Bacteria > Bacteroidota > Bacteroidia > Bacteroidales > Prolixibacteraceae > Gaoshiqia. The sequence continues at coordinate 2,349 of JBNKTK010000142.1, forward strand.
AGATAATATGGCTTGGGCCATACCACTTAAACCTGAATATGAAACTAGTAACAACATAGTTATAAAAGACGAATTGCAGCGAGGAGCCATTGCCATTGCCGCAAATGGAGTACCTGTGTTTAACCCGTACAACGCAAGTGGCGAACTCTCATGGCAAATAGGCGAGCTTGATGCATACGGCGGGCACTCAGGCAATGGTGACGATTACCATTATCACTATCCTCCGGTACACTTGGCTTCAAAAACCAACGGATATCCCATTGCGTTTGTACTTGATGGTTTTCCACTTTATGGATTCACAGAACCTGATGGTTTAGAAGTAACCAGCCTGGATGAACATTTTGGGCACGAAGATGCCAATGGATATTATCACTATCATGCCTCAAAAACAGCCCCTTATATGACGCCTTCGTTGCGAGGTAAGGTTACTGTTGATAAACAAGGGGATTCGCATAACCAGATTGAACCACAACCAGTGGCTTCTACCGTAAGGGGATTAAAAGATGTGGTATTAGTTGGTGGAACCGACAGCCATGAGATTACCGGTCTGGAAATGAATGCAACAAACAATGGCTATAAGCTGTCATATAGTACCACGGCCAACAATACGACCAAAAACGGAACCATTGATTATAGTTGGGACAGCAATGGTTTGTTCACATTTACTTTTACAACTGACATTACAAATCCGTCAAATACAAGTACATTCACGTACCAGGGAAATCCGGGTGAAATTCATCCGGATGCTTATGGTTACCATTAGAGAGGAACTTATTGCTTAACTGGAGTGCAAGTTTTAGTTGCACTCCAGTTAGGTATTACACCTGATTGTGTAAAATTGGAATATGAATAGAATGCAAAAATTGAAGTTTGGTATTGTATCCACATGCATCATGTCTACATTAAGCATCAATGCTCAGGTTACATACCCAATTGTTGATACCAGGCAGTCTGATTTTTACAATAATACCTCAGTCATTACGACACCAGGAGCAGGCGATGCTTTTTATGGCCAGGATGCTGCCTATGTAGAGAATCAACCTTCGTATACAGATAATGGTAATGGAACCATAACAGACCATGTAACCGGGCTGATGTGGCAACAAAACATGGGCGATAAAATAACGTATGCTGAAGCTTTCGCTAAAGCAGATACCATGACCTTAGGAGGGTATTCCGATTGGCGGGTACCAACAATTAAAGAATTGTATTCTCTCATATTATTTACAGGCAAGGTAAATGGAGAAGTTCCCATAGAAATGTTTATTGACTCGGCATACTTTAATCAACCACTTGGAGATACTACACTTGGAGAACGGCTTATAGATGCACAAACATGGTCGGCTACACAATACAAGGGCACTACCATGCATGGCGATTCAACTGTTTTTGGGGTTAACTTTTTAGACGGAAGAATAAAAGGATATCCAAAGTATGTTCCCGGCTCGAACAATACAAATCCCCGGAAAATGTATTTTCGCATGGTTAGGGACAATGCTGATTATGGGATAAATAATTTTGTTGACAATGGAGATGGAACCATAACTGACAATGCTACAGGATTGATGTGGCAGCAAGCTGATGATGGACAATCAAGGGATTGGGAGAATGCGTTAAGCTATGCCGAAAGCTTAACCTTGGCTGGGCATTCTGACTGGAGGCTGCCAAATGCAAAGGAATTGCAAAGTTTGGTAGATTATACCCGGTGCCCCGATGTTACCAGTTCGCCTGCAATAAACCCGCTTTTTTCTATAACGGAAATTAATGATCCTGATGGAAATCCAAATCAATATCCCTATTTCTGGACAAGCACATCTCATTTAGATGGAACAAACCCATATACTGCAGCTGTTTATATCGCCTTTGGCGAAGCTCAGGGGAAAATGTCCAACACGCTATTGGATGTGCATGGAGCAGGTGCCCAACGAAGCGACCCAAAGACCGGGGATCCCATAAATTACCCGTCCTATTTCGGCCCGCAAGGCGATGTGAGATATGTGTTCAATAACGTAAGGTGCGTAAGAGATGTTTTATCAAGCACTTCGACCCAGGTCAATTTTATTGCCCCGGAAATGGTGGGAAGGATAACTGATAGTTCAGCTACTATAAATATGGAGGCAGACCATAACCTGGATTACTATTTTGAATATGGTACAACATCCGGTGTTTATGGCAGCCGGTTCCCGGAAACAGGCTATTCATCGGCCAATGCCAACAATCCTTTTGAAGAAACGATAAACGGGCTTATGCCGGATACCAAATATTATTACCGGGCAGTTTACAGTACCGATGGTGGAAATAACTGGACAGGGCGGCCCGAATATAGCTTCCATACCCAAAGGCCTGTAGGGAACGGTTTTGTTTTTACCATTACAAGCGATTCCCATCTTTCTTCCGGTTCAGGCAAGCCCATGCTTAATTTATATGCCAAAACCTTAGCAAACGTACTGAATGACCAACCAGATTTACATTTTGACATGGGCGATACGTTTGGCATGTCTGACGTGAAAAAGGGAGAGCCGGACAAGGCTGACTCTGCCTATTTGTTTCAACGGGGCCTGATGGGGGCTATCAGTCCATCAATACCTGTATACCTTGCCATTGGAAACCATGAAGATGAAGAAGGATGGAACCTGGATGATACAAGTGTTGTGGCAGTTACAAAACCTGTTATGAGTGTGAACGGAAGAAAAAAATATTTCCTGAACCCTGTGCCGGACAGTTTCTTTTCAGGGAACAGCGATGCCGGCCAGCAGGAAATCAGTGGCGATCATTTAAAAGAAGACTATTACGCCTTCCAGTGGGGCGATGCACTTTTTGTAGTACTTGACCCATACTGGTACACCACTACGAAGCCTTACCCGGGAACCTCGGGTGGGGAAGAAAATGACGAGGTTACCGGAAATCGCTGGGACTGGACACTGGGCGAAGAACAGTATTTATGGTTGAAGCAGACACTGGAATCGAGCCAGTCCAAATGGAAATTTGTTTTTTCGCACCAGGTTACAGGAGGAACTAATTTATATGGAAGAGGAGGTGCCCTCGCTGCCCGCGATTTCGAGTGGGGAGCCAATGAGGCAGATTTCAGTGCTCACAGGCCAGGATGGACTTACAGTACTTCCATCCATCAATTAATGGTAAACAATAAAATAACAATCTTCTTTCATGGCCACGATCACATGTACGCCAAAGAAGATATAGATAGCATGGTTTACCAGGAATGCCCTCAACCTACCGATTTTACCTATGGCAATGATTTTGGGGAATATACTGGAAATGATTCAACGATAGTTCAGAATAACTCAGGCCACCTTCGGGTAAATGTATCCCCAACAAATGTAACAGTCGATTATGTACGCGCCTATTTTCCTAACGATGGAGAAAATGGGAGTGTTGCTTATTCATATACTATTGGAACTGGTACTTTAGTGGATACAACTCCACCAGAGGCCCCAATATTAGCTGATTTAACAGGCGAATGTTCTGTGACGGCAACAGCCCCTACAACAACTGACGCTGTGGCTGGAACCATAACAGGTACAACTTCCGATCCATTGGAATATACGGAGCAGGGAACCTATACGATCACCTGGACTTTTGATGATGGGAATGGAAACAGTATTGAAGTGGATCAAAATGTAGTGGTGGAGGATGTAATAAACCCAACCCTAAGCTGTGCTGGCAACCAGGTGGCAAACGCAGATGCCACATCCTACTACACCGTGCAAGGAACAGAGTTCGACCCAACTACAACAGGTGATAACTGTGGGGTTGCAGGCGTAGAAAATGATTTTAATAACTCCTCAACTCTTGGAGGTGCTAACGTACCTTTAGGTACAACTACCATTGTTTGGACAATTACTGATGTTGCAGGAAACACCAACTCTTGTAGTTTTGATATTTTGGTTAATGGCTATGTTGGAATTGAATCAGTTGAGCTTAATAATATTTCAATTTATCCAAATCCAACTAATGGGAAAGTACAGGTTTGTTTGGATAGTAATATTGTACAAAGTTTGATGATTTCAGATATTTCAGGAAAAACAATACTTGAAAAATCTCCATTAGGTCAGAATGAGGAAATAGACTTGTCTAATTATAACCGTGGAGTTTTTCTTTTTTATTTCTATACAAATAGAAATGTGATAATAAAGAAACTAATCAAAGAGTAAACCACATTTTTAACTTAGCCCGCATTATTCATCAAATGAACCTCCCCGCCGCAGAGCAGCGGGGTACTAACCCCAAAACGATTAAAACAATGATAATTTGATCTCATTACCATCCTGGTTTTGGTGCGTTGATAACTTAATAACCTGTCATGTCGATGTTAGTGGACATCTGTACGAATACATTATAATCATTTTTCTGGGAATTATCTTCTGGCAGGTAAAAAAAACTAAACTTCAATAGCCCCTAAATAATTATTAATCCATAAAACACTCTGTTCAAAAAAATATCTTAACTAGTCTTATCAAACACTAACTTTTTTATGTAGCTGTCACCCCTTTGTCACCCCAACTTTTCTGGATTTCTCGAACATCTCAAATATTTTTGCTTCGGAGCTGAGAATTGTACCAATAATACCAATCGTTTTTCAACGTGAGCCTTAAACGAAACGTTGAAATTTCAATAGCTTGTCCCGAAATTTTTTCGGGAGTTAATGCCGATAGATAATTGAAAAACTTAAAGAATGAAATGATTTTCAGGCTCAATTCAATTGCTAATCGGTATAAATCTAGCTGGTATTACATGCAATCCACAAAAATATAGTTGGAAAGTTCAATATAAAGGAGAAATGACATGGTCAGGAAACTAACTTTTTTAATTGTCGGAATTTTATTATCGGTCCTATCAATGGCGCAACCCGGCAATGCCCTTAATTTTGATGGTGGTAATGACGTGGTAGTTATTCCAAATGATACCACACTTGAATTTGCAACAGGAACCATTGAAGTATGGTTAAAACCTGATTGGGTATCTGGTTCAGTAAGTTATAATCCTTGCTTTATTGGTATGAGAGATGGAAGTGGCTCAAGGTATAGTTTTCATATCAGAAAGGATTATTCCGCAATCGATTTATATAACGGAAGTGTGGGTACTGTTTATTATACTTTCACACAAGGTGAATGGTATCACATAGCCCTTGTTATGAATAACACTTTCACTAAAGTATATATCAATGGAATATACAAGGGTGCAATGAACAGGACTGTTGACAAAACCAAAACAGGCAAAAATCTAAATATTGGAAGTGGAAATGGTACTTCAGAATATTTTAAAGGTGAGATCGATGAAGTTCGAATTTGGTCAAGCCAAAGAACGGCTTGTGAGATTTCATCTTATAGGAATACCGAATTAGTGGGTGATGAAACCGGTTTGATTGCATACTACAATTTTAACCAGGGTTTCGCCGGAGAAAACAACAGTTTTGAAACATCACTTACCGACTTAACCAGCAATCAATTTAATGGAACACTTAATAATTTTACCCTGGCAACTACAGCATCCAACTGGATTGCTTCGGGAGCAGATGTTACTACCTCGAACACCCCTGTTGACAATATACCACCAACCTTAACAGTACCTGCCGATATTACGGTTGAGTGTGGTTCTGGAGTTGCTATAGTTCCCAGTAAAACAGGAATGCCGACAGCCTCTGATATCTGTGATGCAACCCCTTTATTTAGCTATTTGGATACCGACTACGGATCAACAATAAAAAGAACATGGACTGCTATTGATGCCTCCGGGAATGAAACAACTGGCGATCAGATTATAACCATAGATGTTACACCACCTGAAACGCCTGTCCTTCCTGTACTGACAGGAACAGATTCTGTAGTTGTTACAGCACCCACCACTACTGATGCATGTACCGGAACCATAACCGGCACAACATCTGATTCTTTAAAATATACATCTCAAGGTAGTTATACCATTACCTGGACATTCGACGACGGGCGCGGAAATACAACAACCGCTGACCAAACTGTTATTGTGGATAATGGCCAGGATATGATACTTAATTTCAATACAAACTTAAGTTCAGGAACTACAATTACCCTGCCTTTGAATGGTACAGTTAATGTTACTGTTGATTGGGGAGACGGCAGTTCTGAAAGCACAACTACTGCTGCTAATCTGGATCACACCTACTCCAGTGAGGGAATTTACAATGTGATAATTAGCGGTACATTAACCCATTTTGGAAACAACGGATATGCCAATGCCGATAAATTAGCAAAAGTTATTAGTTTCGGTTCCATAGGAATTACTGATTTGTCCTACGCCTTCCGTAATGCATCCAACCTTACAGATGTGCCTGCTACCATTCCGTCAGGGGTT
>JBNKTK010000143.1:0-8566 GCA_050298035.1 Mangrovibacterium sp.
GAAACCAGAACCCCGTTGGGCAAAATACTGTCTAACAGCCGGTGTGACCATGCGTATTGGTAATCCTGGGCGTGGGTTGTTATTGAAAACAATGCTAATTGAAGAATGAGTAATGCCCTCTTCAAAATCCGTATATTTTTATTATTATCAGTAGCTAATAATAGAGAATTAGCATGATCTGATGTTTGCTTTTGTTCCATAATGGTTTTTCTAGGGCTTGTAATTATCCATGTACAAATATATTTGTGTTTCAATGCTCGGGGAAAAGTATTCAACGAACGCCCCAAAATCTTCACTGTACAGTACGAATTGTTCACTTTTGTCGATTTTGTTATCTATTTTTGAGACTGGAGGATTTAAGAACCATCGTTAATCAATCAGCTAGCTATGTATCGGATTTATAATATACCTGTTGTTATGAAAAAGTATACCTGTTTAATAATATTAATTTTTACAGGTTCATTTCTTATGGGGCAAAATGCACAAATAGATAGTTTAAAATCAGTGTTTGAAAACGCAACACATGATACCACCCGCTTAGAAATTCTTAGAGTGCTTGGTAGTAAATACATTTATATCTCGCTTGATTCAGCTCTTTCTATCAATAATACAAGCATTAAAATAGCGGAAAAGAATATAGTATCAGCAAATATTAAAAATGTAAAGAAAAACACAATTGAGTACGTTTATTTCTTTTATAAGGCACACGCTTTATACCAAATAGGCAATATTTATGAATACCAGGGTGAATATGGGAAGGCAATGGATTATTACAACAAGTCTGTTGAAATGGCGATTGAACTGAAGGATTTTAAGCTGATGACTCAAAGTTATACAGATATGGGTACTATTTGTGACTTACAAGGTTTTTGGGATAAAGCTATTGAATATTATCAAAAGTCTTTGGATTATAATAAGGAGCATGGATCTAAACAGTCGATAGCCGCTGGTTATGGTAATATAGGAATCGCTTACAGTAACCAGGGAAATTATACCATGGCTATGGAATATCTCATTAAATCATTAGAGATTTTAGAAAAGCTGGGTGAGAAATATAGTCTTGCTTCCATTTATAATAGCATAGGTGACCTTCAAAAAAACATGCTTAAACCATACAAGGCCATGGAAAGTTTTAAAAAAGGACTGGCACTTGCAAAGGAAATCGACAACAAATACCTGATACTTGCCTGCACCGGGAATATGGCAATTGTTTACAGCGATTTAGGAAAAAACAAGGAAGCTATGGAGCACTACCAAATAGCGTTGAGCATAGCCGAAGAATTGCAAGCTAAGGATGCTATAGCGGAGAGTTATTTATATATAGGAGATCTGCAAAATAGCATGGGAGAATATGATAAATCAGAGGAATCTTTGCTGAAAGCCATAAAGATTTTTAAAGAAATAGAAAATAAAATGCTGCTAGTAACAAGTTATGTTAGATTAGCCAAACTTTATTCAACTATTGTAGATACTATAAATAAAAGTACCGATTATAAAAACTGGAAACTGCATCTTACCAGTGCTTTACATGCAGGCGAACAAGCTATAATTGTTGAAAAGGAAATAAATTCCATTAAACGACAGCATGAAATAGCGCCCGTTTTGATCGAGATAAATAAGAAACTCGGAAAGGATAAGGACGCCTTAAAATATGCAGAACTATTTATTTCGTTGCAGGATAGTATGTTTAGTGCCGATAAAACCAAGGCCATTCAGGAAATGGAAACCAAATATGAAACCGATAAAAAAGAGCAGCAAATAAAGATGCAGGATGTTCAGTTAAAACTACAAAACAGAATCAAGAATGTATATTTAACCGGGTTTATATTGGTATTTGTATTGGCACTGATTATTCTTTGGTTCTTTGTTCAAAAAAGAAAAGCAAACAAAATACTGGCAAAACAAAAGAAAGAGATAAAAGTACAAGCCGAAGAATTAAAAACTACCAATGAAAAATTGAACCAACTTAATAAGCTAAAGGATAAAATGTTTTCTATTATTAGTCATGACTTACGAGGGCCTTTGGCCAATTTAAATACATCACTGGGAATAATGACCAATGAACAATTTGAGAATTCACCAGAAAAAAATGAAAAGATGCTTAAGCTTCTTTCGCAGGGAACACAATCGGCATTGGGATTATTGGAGAATCTTTTGAACTGGTCAAGGAGCCAACAGAATACAATGGCTTTTTCTCCTGAAACAATTCATATATCAGAAATTGTAGAAGAAACTTTCATCCTGCTTCAACCTAATGCAGCGAGCAAACTAATTGAGCTAAAATCTGAAATACCCAATGATATTAGGGTATTTGTGGATAAGAACATGATAAAAACAGTTATTCGGAACCTGGTGAACAATGCCATAAAATTCTGTAACGAGAAAGGGAAGATCGAGATTTTCACGAAAACAGGCACCAATAGAATTGAAATTGGAATAAAGGATAACGGCGTAGGTATATCAAAAGAAAATTTACTCAAACTCTTGAATCCAAACGAACATATAACAACACATGGTACTAAAAAGGAGAAAGGTGCTGGTTTGGGATTAATTATTTGCAAAGAATTTATTGAAAAAAACAACGGAACTATAAGAGTTGAAAGCAAACCGGGCGAAGGAAGTACTTTTTTTATTACTTTGCCAATAAGTAACGATTGTAACTAATTAGTTAATGCAAATTAATTGTATTGCCATAGATGATGACCCGGTAGCCCTAATGAATATTGAACAGTTTATTATTGTTACTCCTTTCTTGAATCTTATTGCAACCTGCGAAAGTGCTTTTGCTGCATTGGAGGTTTTAGATAGAAATAAAGTCGATTTGATTTTCACAGATATTGACATGCCGGAACTTAACGGGATGGAATTTGTAAAATCTTTACTGAATAGGCCTAAAGTAGTTTTTACTACATCGTACACAGAATTTGCGGTTGAAGGATTTAAGGTTGATGCAATCGACTATTTAGTGAAACCATTTGATTATAGCCAATTCTTAAACGCAGCAAACAAAGCAAAGAAAAACATCGGTTCAATTGGCCTGGAAAACAAAGTTCAATCTGAAAACAATGACCATATTTTTGTTAAATCAGATTATATGGTTATTAAAGTAAGGTTTGACGATATCAAATATATTCAGGGAATGCACGAGTATGTTCAAATTCACTTCTTGAACCAAAAACCGATAATGACCCTAATTAGCTTAAAAAAACTTGGTGAGCAATTACCTGGAAATAAGTTTATGCGTGTTCACAAATCGTACATTGTAAATCTTAACCACATCACCACTATTGAACGCAATAAAATAGTCTACCAAGATAATGTAAGGATTCCTGTGGGTGAGAGCTTTAAAAAGAAATTTCAGGAATTTATTGATAAAAAATTTCTTGGTTAAATTTGTTCTGCCAGTTTTTATTGATTATACTCCATTTTTGTATATATCGGGTAGGTGAGTGTTTTCCTCTCGATCCTGCATTGACTGGATAAGATTATTGGATTATGAATTTAAATAAAAACAGAGGTATGAAGACAAATCATACCTCTGCACAGACAAGTTGACCAAGTGACCCCAACGAGACTCGAACTCATATCGTCAGAACCGGAATCTGATATTCTATCCATTGAACTATGGGGCCAAAAGCGAGTGCAAAAATAGCAAAACATTTTTTTCTACCAGTGAAAAATCAAAAAACTTGGGTAAAGATTATTTCGTTGTGAAATGTTGATAAATCTTTTAATTGCTCAGGCAGGGGAAACCGGAATTCAGCTATTTTTGACGTACTATGAAAGACGCGATAATGACAGGAAACATTTTGGAAGAGGGTAAGAAATTTTTTGATAATTATTCCCAAAAACTAATAAAAACGAAGGATAGTCAGATTGCTGATTACCTTCAATTTAAAAAAGAACATTGCCTTCGGGTTGCAAAACTTTCGGTACAAATTGCCGAAAAACTGGACCTGGACGGGCCAGACAGGGAACTAGTGGAGTTTATTGGTCTGTTCCATGATTTGGGCTGTCTCACGCATTTTGAAAAATACCAGAGTTTTGATGACAGCAAGACCGAAGATCATGCTGCATTGAGTATTAGCTTGCTGAAAGAACAACCTTTCTTTGAAAACTTTCCGGAGGATGAGCAACAGCTTATTGTGCAGGTGATTGGTGATCACAATAAGGCTGTTTTTACCAGCAAGGATCAACGTACCCTGCAACTTGGGAAAATTGTTCGAGATGCTGATAAACTGGATATCTGGGGGATTAGTGTCTCGTCTCTGAAACGCGATGGATCATTTGTCCTGCCCTCAATAAGCTACGACCTGCCAAAATCACCCGGAGTGAGCGAGGCTGTTATCAAATCAATTGTTTCGGGAAAACCGGTTGTAAAAAAAGATTTACAATCGGTGAATGATTTTAAACTATTTTTAATGTCGATGGTTTTTGATTTAAATTTTAAAGCCAGTTTTCAGCTTTTGAGCGAGAAACAATTGATAAAGAAAATATACGATACGTTGCCTAAACGGGATGAGGTAATTGATATCTATCGGCAGATCAGGCTTTTTATTGAGAATAAATTTGTTGAATAACCGGTTTCCTGCCTGTAGGGAAATTTTTAAACAAGAAGAGAAGCATGAGCAACCGTTTGGTTTGTATTTGCAATATGATTTCGGAGAAAGAAATCGTAAATGAATTGAAAAAAGGAGCAAAAGATACGTCAGACATTCAGTATGCCACACGTGCGGGCACCAGTTGCGGGAAATGCCTGATGACTATCGATCAAATTATCGAGGAACATTTTGCAACACAACCTATTGATCAACAAGGAAAATTAGATTTATAAAAAGTAAAAACCGGAAAAAATCCGGTTTTCTTTTTTCATCTGAGTTGGATTATTTTTTCCGGGCTGCCCATTCAACTGCTGCGGCAATGTGGGCTTTAATTTTTGGATCGTCAAATGCTTCGGGCGTATGGCCAAAAACAGTATAAAACGATCTGCTCCCATCATATTCCTGCCACCAGATCAACGGGTGGTCGCCCATTTTCCAGTCATCATTGTCTGCCTTTTTGATTGACGATTCGTCCAGGTGGGCCAGTACATGCACCTTTTCTCGCGGGTTGGCTTTAAACGAGTACCATTCATCTACGGTGGTGTATGATTGCATTCCCTTGAATATTTCCATGGCTGGATGATCGAGGTCTTCAAAGATGACGGTTCCTTCTTGTGCCGGTGGATGTGTCCTGAACCTGGCCCCGACTAATTCTCCGTACCAGGGCCAGTTGTATTCGCAATCTGCCGCAGCGTGTATTCCCACGAAACCTTTGCCGGTGTTCATAAAATCCTCAAAAGCTTTTTGTTGAGCCTTGTTTAACACATCCAGCGTGGGGTTCAGGAAAACAACGACATCAAAATTCGTTAAAAAATTGGTCGTGAAAAGAGTACTGTTCCCCGTTGATGTTAGGTTCCAGTTTCTTTCACTGGCCAGGTCGCTCAGCATTTTAATCCCGTTTGAAATTGAGTTGTGGCGATAACCGGTTGTTTTGGAGAATACCAGTACATTGAGTTGGGGTGGGGAAGTCTCTTTCTTGTTTTGCGGAAAGGCTTTAACAGTTAATAGAACAATCATAAGCATTGACAAAAGTTTTCTCATGGAGTTAAGTTTGTTTTGGTGGATGCAAGTATACAAAAAAAGCTCCTCTTGGGTAAGAGAAGCTTTTTGTATCTTAAAAAAGAATGAATTACATCAGGAAGCTTAGCAGGATACCGGCTGCAACTGCAGAACCGATTACCCCGGCTACGTTGGGGCCCATAGCGTGCATCAGTAAGTGGTTTGTTTTGTCGTATTCCAAACCTACTGTCTGTGAAATACGGGCGCTGTCAGGAACAGCTGATACCCCGGAGTTACCGATAAGCGGGTTGATTTTTTTCCCTTCCTTCAAGAATAAGTTGAGGAATTTAACAAACAAAACACCCATGGTGGTTGCAATGATAAATGAAAGTGCCCCCAGGAAGAAGATGCCGACTGATTTCATTGTCAGGAAAGTTGTTGCCTGTGTTGATGCTCCAACCGTTAATCCTAACAGAATAGTTACAATATCAATGAGCGGGCCTTTGGCAGTATCGGCCAAACGTTTTGTAACGCCGCATTCTTTCAAAAGGTTACCGAAGAAAAGCATCCCCAGCAGTGGCAAACCACTCGGTACAATAAAGGTGGTAAGCAACATCCCGGTGATGGCAAAGATGATTTTTTCAGTTTTTGAAACGGAGCGTGGTGGTTTCATACGGATCAAACGTTCCCTGCTATTCGTCAACAGTTTCATAATAGGCGGCTGGATCACAGGAACCAAGGCCATGTATGAATAGGCTGAAACGGCAATTGCGCCCATCAGGTCCGGGGCTAGTTTCGATGAAATAAAAATCGCCGTAGGACCATCGGCACCACCAATGATTCCAATGGCACCAGCTTCAGTAGGGCTGAACCCAAGGGCAAGGGCAATACAGTATGCCCCAAAAATACCAAACTGGGCTGCAGCACCGATTAATATCAGTTTCGGGTTTGAAATCAGTGAGGAAAAGTCGGTCATCGCTCCAATCCCTAAGAAGATCAGTGGTGGATAGACCCCTTGTGAAACCCCAAAATACAGATAGTTTAATACACTACCTGTTTCGTATACCCCGATCTTAAAACCAGGGGCGAATGCAATGTTCCCAACCAGGATACCAAAACCAATAGGAATCAGTAGCATGGGCTCAAATTCTTTTGCAATAGCCAGATAGATGAATAGCAGGCCAATCGCGATCATGACCAGGTGACCTACCGTCAGGTTTGCAAAAGCGGTAAACTGGAGGAACTGAGCAACGTGTTCAAATATAAATTCAATGAATGTACCCATATCTTATTCTCCTATTATCATTAACACATCTCCTTCCATAACCGAATCACCCTTGCTTTTCATGATTGAAACAACTTTCCCGGCTTTATCGGCTTCAATGTTGTTCTCCATTTTCATCGCTTCAAGCATCAGCAGTTTCTGGCCGCGTTGTACCATGTCTCCTTCTTTGACAAAAATGTCGAGGATAACGCCAGGTAGTGGTGATTTGATGTTACCGGCGCCTTTAGGGGCAGAAGGACTGCTTGTTTTTGCCTCGGCCGGATGGATGTCTGTTGACGGTACTGCTCTGGGGCGTACCAGTTTTGGTGTTTTTGACGCTTTGATTTCTTTGTCAACTTCAACTTTGTACAAAGAACCGTTTACTTCGATTTCGGCAATATTATCTTCTACGTTGATAATCTCAGTCTCGTACTGGTTGCCGTTTATGGTAAATTTGAACTTTTTCATTTTTTTATTATTGGCGTGGGGTTTTTCTTAACGTATAAATTTTAGAACTCCATGGTGAATAGGTCTTTGAAACTTTCTTAATCGTAAGAACCGTGTTTTCAAAGTCATGCATTTCACTCTGGTACAGGTAAAGGGCCATTGCAATTGCTGCATTCAGCTCACCCGAAATTTCAACTTTCGAAGGAACAGCAACTTCCCCGACTGCCGGTTTTGCCTTTTTAGGACGTGTGAAGACCCGCCCGATGGCTTTATAGAAAAAGTACAGAATGGCGAGGGCTGAAAACACAACTGACATGGCAATCATGGTCATACCGAAACCGATAGGGTCCATCTCTACAAACTTTTCACCGGAAGAAGCTTTGCGGCTGTGGTCGTTGTCTGAGCCCGGAGTTGTTTTGGTTTTATACTCCCAAACATCGCTTTCCGGATCGAGACGGGCATAGGAAACGTCCGGTTTTTGGTCGGAGGCGATTTCCAGTTTGTCAATCATCGTTTTTCCATTTGCATCGAACAGCGCAATTGTTTTTACATTTTCAAGTGTGAAATTCAGGTGGAAAATACCTTTGCTGGGATGATTGTCTGCAAAAAATACAATGTACCCACGTGGTCCCATCTGTGTTTCCTTGGTACCTGTCGGGATCCAGTATTTTGTTGGGTTGTTCAGGTCATCCGTCAGGAAACAACCTGCGATGTTCACGTTGCTGTAGGAAGAGTTTACAATCTCTATCCAGGGACTATGCTGACCAAATTCATCAACATAGTTTGAGTCGTTAAGAACCAGGATTTCGTTAAGCCTCAGATCGGTGGCACTTTGCGCTTTCAGCGTGTTTGCCCCCGAGGCCATCAGTAAAACAATAATCCCGGCAAATATTACTTTTAATCTATTATGCATGGTCGTTGTTTTACAATGGAATGTTTGTATGTTTCTTCGGAGGCATCACATCTTTTTTCGTTGACAATGCCTGAAGTGCACGGATAATCCGGAAACGTGTATTGCGCGGTTCAATTACATCATCAATGTAACCGTACTTGGCAGCGTTATACGGATTCGCAAATTTGTCTTTGTATTCTTCTTCTGATTTGGTGATAAATTCGGCACGTTCCTGATCGTCTTCGATCGCACGGATTTTTTTGCTTTGAAGAACTTCGATTGCGCCTTTTGGTCCCATAACGGCAATTTCGCCGGTTGGCCAAGAGTAGTTGATGTCGCCGCGCAAATGTTTAGAGCTCATCA
>JBNKTK010000144.1:0-8527 GCA_050298035.1 Mangrovibacterium sp.
GGGATCGTCATATCGGGACCAATGACTAATTCCCAATGACTAATAACTAATTGTCATTGTTCATCTGATTTACAAAATCCTTCAGCCAGTTTTTCAGATTGTCGCCAATTTCTTCGTTTTGTAACCCAAAGATGACATTGGTTTTTATGAAATCGAGTTTGTTCCCGATATCGTAGCGCGTGCCATCGAATTTTAGTCCGTACATGGCATGGCTTTTTACCATTTGGCGCATAGCATCGGTGAGTTGTATTTCGTTGTTTTTGCCCCGTTCGGTTTTGTCGAGGTATTCAAAAATCTCGGGAGTGAAAACATAGCGGCTGGCAATGGCAAAGTTCGATGGGGCTTCTTCCGGGGAAGGCTTTTCTATCCAGTCGTGTGCCAGAAAGATGTCGTTCTCCATTGGTTTGCCATCAATAATACCGTAGCGGTTAACCCGGTCTTGTGGCACTTCTTCCAGAGCCACTACCGACCCGTTGTAGCGTTCGTAAACATCAATCAGCTGCTTGGTTATTGGTTGTCCTTTCCCCTGGATAAGTGTATCGCCCAACAACACGGCAAATGGCTCGTTGCCCACATGATAGCGGGCATAACGAATGGCATCGCCCAATCCGTTCATTTCTTTTTGCCAGATAAAATGAATGTTGGCCAGTTTGGAGATGTTCCGGATTTTTTCAAGCATCTCGAAATTCTTCTTTTCAATCAGCGATTCTTCCAGGATCGGGCTGCGGTCGAAATGTTCTTCAATGGCCCGTTTCCCTTTTCCGATGATCATCAGGATGTCGGTAATTCCGGAAGCCACAGCTTCTTCAACCACATATTGAATGACGGGAGTGTCAACAATCGGGATCATTTCTTTCGGCTGGCTTTTGGTGATGGGCAAAAAGCGTGTGCCCCATCCGGCCGCCGGTATCACGGCTTTTCTAATCATATTTTTTTGTTGAAATTTCTGGTTTAATGACTTCGATTTCTTTTTTGGCCATCGTTTCTTTTAGCTCTTCAAACATGGCCTCGCCAAAATAGGTGCCAATAATTGCCCCGCCGGAACCGGTGAACTTGGCTGATGCGCCAACCGAACGGGCTGTTTGGATCATCTCCATGTTCCCTTCCGAGATTGGGATCAGGCTTTTTCGCAGGTCGAAATTCCGGTTGATGAGGCGGTGCATGCGCTCTTCATCTTTTTCATTCATAGCCTGCCTGAACTGCATGGTCAGGTCGCCCCATTCTTTCATCGCTTTCAGAACGGCTTTCTCGCCAATGTTGAAACGCGCCCTCAGGTTGTTATGCACCACTTCTGAACCATCAGACAGGTTTTTGCGGAAGGCAATGTAAATTGGTGGAAGCAGGCTGGCGTCAATCGGTTCGTAATTGCCATAGCCCTGTTTTTCCATCAGTTCTTTGTCGAAATCCATGAAAACCGGGGTTTCGTAAGCCTGGGCAACCCGGTCTTGTAATCCGGCAGCAATTCCCAGTTCCTGTGCTTCCACGCTCAATACCAGGTTGGCCAGTATCGGTTGGGGGATTTCAACCATGTAGAAGGCCATCAGGGCTTTCATACTGGCAGTAATGATGGCGCTTGATCCGGCCAAGCCCAGCCGAAGCGGTATGTTTGAATGGTACCGCATGGTGAAGTTGCGGTTGTCGAGCTTGATGTTGTTCTTTTTGCAGTATTCGTAAAATACTTTAATCGACGCTTTTAGCAGGCGCAATCCGCCGTAATAACCGTTCAGGTTGACATCTTTCACCAATTCGCTGACACTGCTGAATTGGGCGACATCCAGCCGCTCGGGTTTTACTTCCAGCTCGGGGGTTTGATATAATTGGACTTTGGCATGGCAGTTTTTGAATACAAAAGCGATGGTTTTGCCAAAATAACCATCAGAAGGATTGCCAATCAGGGCAGCCCTCGGGTATGATTTCTTCTCAATGATCATGTTTAACTGTTACTCATTCCATTTTGCAATGGATTGTTTGTTGCGTTCATTAACGATGTTTTTTGCCTCCGAAGTATACAGGAAGTCCAGTTCTTCGGCAAAACGTTCGGCAATTTTTCCCCGCACCATTTTCATGGTCGAATTTAACAGGTGGTTTTCTTCGGTGAATGCTTCGGGAAGTATTGCAATTGTTGCCGGTAGCCAGCGTTCGGGGAACATGTTCTCGAACTCGCCTCCCGATTTGTATTTGTCAATTTCAGCCTGGATCAGTTTCAGGCTTTCTATGTTTCCTTCGTCGGTGCCCGGTTTTAAGCCTTTTGCCGTCAGTTCGCGGTTGATGGCCTGAATGTTGGGCACAATCATTCCGCATGTATAGGCATTCTGGTTATTGTAAAGCATGCACTGGTCAATCAGTTTCGATTGGTCAACCAATGCTTCCTCGATTCCTTCGGGGCTGTATTTTTCACCGTCGTTGCCAATTAGCAGGCTTTTAAAACGCCCCAGCACATAAAGAAAGCCGTCCTTGTCCATGTAACCCATGTCGCCGGTATGCAGCCAGCCGTTTTTAATTGTGTCGGCTGTTGCTGTTGGATTGTTCCAGTAGCCCAGCATGACATTGTCGCCTTTTACAATGATCTCGCCTTTCTCTCCGGTGGGCATTTCATTGCCTTTGTCGTCCACAATTTTCAGGTCCATGTATTTCACCAGCTTGCCCGACGAACCAAATTTTATGGCATGCAAAGCATTTGATGAAATAACAGGTGCAGCTTCTGACAGGCCGTAGCCCTGGCATATGGGCATGCCAATAGCATAAAAGAAGCGCTGGAGCTCGATGTCGAGTAAAGCGCCGCCACCAATAAAAAATTCAAGTTTACCGCCAAACCCTTCCCTGATTTTGGAGAAGAGGATTTTGTCATACAAAGCCAGCAGCGGTTTATAGATAAAACGGATTCCCTTGCCACGATTGTGACCGTTGCCGTTGTATCGGTAAGCAATTTTCAGGGCATGGTTAAACAACTTCTCGGCTTTGTCGCCTTTTTGCCGGATGCTGGTTTCAATCCCTTTTCTGAAGTTCTTGGCTACTGCCGGAACGCTCATCAAAACGTTTGGTTGGATTTCCTTGATGTTTTTAGGAATATTTTTTAATGTTTCCAGAGGAGTGCTACCGTTTTCGAGCGATGCAACGCTGGCGCCATTGTACATGAAGCAGTACAGACAGGCCGTGTGGGCAAAGGCATGGTCCCACGGGAGAAAGGCCAGGGTTTTCCATTCCGGGGTGATCTCCATCAGGGTATTGGCCTGGATGACGTTGGCCGCATAATTGCGGTGAGAAAGCATAATTCCTTTGGGGTCGGCTGTTGTGCCTGATGTGTAGGAGATGTTTGCCACATCATCCGGTTCAACCGATTTCCATGCTTTTTCAACTACGTCTTTATTTTCCCGGAGAAATGTTTTTCCGGTTTGGATAACATCGCAATAATACAAATCGTTTTCGCCGGGTTCTTCTTTCTCATCCAGGTAGAGCACTTTTTCAAGTTCCGGGAGCTCGTTGCGTATTTCCTCGATTTTCGGGGCTTGTCCTTTCGAAACGATGACCATGCGGCAGCCGGAGTGGGCGAGACGGAATTTTAGTTCTGTTTTTGCATCAAGCTTTACAGAAAGCGGAACATTGATGGCACCGGCATGCAAAATGCCAAGCTCGCTGATGATCCACTGGTTTCTGCCTTCTGAAATCAACCCGATGCGATCGCCTTTTTTTATGCCAAGTGCCAGTAAGCCTGCCGCGAGTTGAATAACTTTTTCGCGGGTTTGTTTGTAGGTCGTGCCCTTAAACTCACCATTCGATTTTTCCCACAGGTAAATATTGTCGGGGTATTTGCTGACACTGGTTTCAAAAAGCTCTACGATGGTCTTCATAAGTGTTCGGTATTTCTTTTGACGCATTCAAAAGTAGCAAAAATCACCTAAATGCAGACCTGTCGTTTAGCTATAAAAAAAGAGGCCTTTTGAGCCTCTTCCTTTTATTTGGTGCCGAATTGATAGATTGTTGTTTCCGCGTATTTTTCGCCGGGACGCAGTATGGTCGAAGGGAAATTGTCGTGGTTGGGCGAATCCGGGTAGTGTTGGGTTTCCAGTGCCACGCCCGAATAACTGCCAAACTTTTTCTTGCCATCTATTTCAAGTTCCGGGATCCAGTAACCGGTGTAAAGCTGAATTCCAGGCTGTGTGGTGAATACTTTTACCTCGCGGCCAGAGTTGCTTTCCGACAGACAGCCTGCATAGATCAGGTTGCCTTCGTCATTATCTAAAACGAAGTTTAAGTCATAGCCGTCAGCAAGTCCGGCAATGTCCTTTCCCAAAGGTTTTTTAGTTGTAAAATCGAATACGCCTCCTTCAACCGGGACAATGTTGCCTGTTGGGATCATGTCAACGGCTTCGGTATATTTTTTTGCTGTCAGTTCCAGTTCGTGGTTCAGGATTTTTTCTGCGCCGCCGGTCAGGTTAAAGTAGCTATGGTTTGTCAGGTTAACAATGGTTGCTTTGTCGGTTTCAGCTTCGTAAACAATCGAAAGCTTATTGTCATTGTCGAGGGTGTAAGTACAGCTTACTTTCAGGTTGCCGGGATAGCCTTCTTCCATGTCAGGGCTGAGGTAGCTTAATTTTAAGCCCACCTTGCCTGCTTCTTCAATTTTAACAGCTTCCCAAACTTTGCGGTCATAGCCGATCAATCCGCCATGAAGGTGGTTGGGGCCATTGTTGATTGCACCGGTGTATTCAACTCCGTCAATACTGTATTTGCCAACGGCAATACGGTTTCCGAAACGCCCGATAATGCACCCAAAATAAGGGTAGCTGCCCAGGTAGGCATCACTCAGGTAATCTTCCAGTTTTTCGAAGCCACACACAATGTTTTCAGTGTTGCCGTTTTTATCGGGAGTAAGAATTGAGGTAATGATTGCTCCGTAGTTGGTAATATTTATGGTTACCTTGTTGTCGTTTGAAAGGGTGAATAGTTCTACCGTCTGACCTTCGCTGGTCTTTCCAAAAGTTGTACTGGTTATCTTCATAGTTTATTATTTAGTTTTTGAACTTGTATTCATTTATTTTTAGCCTTAGCGAGAGTGACTTTCTTTGCCCGTGAAGTTACAAATATATTCATATTCTTTCATACTGGTGGGTACTGGTTGTTATGCTCGTTGTTTTTTTGTATTTTTGATTCAAATAACCTGGAAATATCAGCCCTGTGGAAAATATACAAATTGACGACACGCTAGGCGTGCCAAAGTACCGGCAGATTATCAATTCGATTTATAATGCCATATCATCCGGCGATTTGAAAGTTGGTGATAAAATCCCCTCGTTAAACCAAATTTGTATTGAATTTGAGCTTTCAAGGGATACCGTTATGGTGGCGTTCAATGAGCTAAAAGCAAAAGGCGTTATCAATTCGATACCCGGGAAAGGTTATTACATCAACAGCACCGACATCAATCTGGATGAACGGATTTTCCTGCTTTTCGATGAGTTGAATGCGTTTAAAGAAGACCTGTATACTTCATTCCTGAATAGTCTGGATATCAAGTCGAATGTCGATATTTATTTTCATCACTTTAATTTTCAATTGTTTAAGGATTTGATTGGTCAGAGTGTTGGCAAGTATACTTCCTATGTTATTATGCCGGCCACATTTGATCATACTGCCGATATTATCTCTGCTTTACCTGAAGATAAGGTGTATATTCTCGACCGTCTGAAAGATGACCTGAAAGATTATCCGGTCGTTTACCAGGATTTTGAAGGTGATGTCTACCGGGCGCTCCAGGATGGCGAAGATTTGCTGAAAAAGTACCGTAAGTTGGTGATGGTTTTTCCTGGTGGCAAAGAGCCTGAAGGAAGGATGATTGGTTTCCGGAAGTTTTGCGAGGAGCGGAATATTGAGTTTGAAATTTTGCGCAGTTTGCTGAACCGGAATATCCAAAAGGGAGAAGCCTATTTTGTGCCGTCAGACCGGAACTTGGTACGATTGGTTAAAATGGCTTCTGAGCAGCAACTTATACTGGGCAATGATCTCGGGATCGTTTCATTTAATGATACCGTTTTAAAAGAAGTTGTGGCAGGAGGTATTACCACCATATCAACAGACTTTAAATTGATGGGAGAGACCCTCGCCGGGATGATCACTGAAAAGCGCCGTGAGAAATTGGCAAACCAGGCGGCTTTGATCAGGCGTAATTCATTGTGATGTGTTTTATAACACAGATGGTCGTTAATCCCTGCGGGTTAATATTTGTACTTTTACCCACCAGTACCTACCAGTTGTAGAATAATATTTATGAGCAATTTTAATATTGAAGATCACCCGCACAGACGGCTGAACCCGTTGACAAATGATTGGATTTTGGTTTCGCCGCATCGTGCCAAACGGCCGTGGCAGGGACAAGTAGAAAAGACCGTGTTGGATGAGCGTCCGAAATACGATCCGACTTGTTATTTGTGTGCAGGAAATGAGAGGGCAGGAGGAAAGATTAATCCTGACTACAAAGGAACGTTTGTGTTTACAAATGATTTTAGTGCGTTATTGAATAATACGCCGCAGGGCGATGTAGATGAAGGAAGCCTGTTTCAGGCTCAAAGTGAAAGTGGTATCTGTAAGGTTATTTGCTTTAGCGAAGACCATAGTTTGACGATCCCTGAAATGGAAGTGGCAGATATTCGCAAAGTTGTTGATGTTTGGTGTGAGCAGTTTGCCGAACTTGGTGGCACCGACTTCATCAATTATGTCCAGATTTTCGAAAACAAAGGAGCCATTATGGGCTGTTCAAATCCGCACCCTCATGGTCAAATCTGGTCATCATCTTCTATTCCAGTTGAGCCGGGCAAGGAGTCGGTATCGCAGAAGGCTTACTTCGAAAAGAACGGAAGAACCTTGCTGGGCGATTACCTGAAAACAGAACTTGAGAAGAAAGAACGTTTGGTTGCTGAAAATGAGCATTTCGTGGCGCTTGTGCCTTATTGGGCCGTGTGGCCGTTCGAAGCAATGATTATCAGCAAGAGGGCTGTACAAAACATCCTTCAACTTACTGAGGAAGAGAAAACGGCTTTGGCTGATATTTATAAGCAACTGACCGTGAAATACGATAATCTTTTTGAAACCTCTTTTGCTTATTCGGCTGGTTTGCACCAGGCGCCAACTGACGGGAAAGATTATCCGGAATGGCATCTGCACATGCATTTCTACCCGCCATTGCTGCGCTCAGCGTCTGTGAAAAAATTTATGGTTGGTTACGAAATGCTGGCAACCCCTCAACGGGATATCACCGCTGAGCAGGCCGCAAAACGTTTGCGTGACCTTTCTGATGTACACTACAAAAAACAAATCAAATAAATAACAAACACAACTTATTGAAATAGTATGGCAAAAATTAGTGCATTAATTGAAAAGATAAACGGCGGTAATAACCCGTTATTCCATGAATTGTATGGTGTTGAAGCAACCGTGTTGAAAGAACAGGCTGACCGCTATGCCGCGTTGATGAATGAGTTTCAAAAAATTTACGGGATCGATGATGTTGACTTGTTCAGCTCTCCCGGACGTACTGAGATTGGCGGTAACCACACCGACCACAACTACGGACGGGTATTGGCCGGCGCTGTAAACCTCGATAATATTGCTGTTGCGGCCAAAAACGGGACCAACACAATCCGCATTACATCAGCCGGGTACCCTGAATTTCAGGTTGATCTGGATGATATGAAAATTGATGAATCACAATTCTATACTTCATCTGCCCTGGTAAAAGGTATTTGTGCCAGGATGAAAGAAAAGGGTTATCAGATTGGCGGCTTTGATGCCTGCATTGAAGGGCGTGTGCCGAAAGGTTCAGGTTTAAGTTCGTCAGCCTCGTTCGAAGTGCTGATTGGTGCAATTGTGAACAATCTTTTCAATGATTGTAAAATGAGCGCTGTTGAGAATGCCATCATCGGTCAATGGTCTGAAAATAATTACTTCGGAAAACCTTGCGGTTTGATGGACCAAACAGCTTGCTCGGTTGGTGGTTTGATTACCATTGATTTTAAAGATCCGGCCAACCCGATTGTAAAAGAAGTTGATTTTGATTTTGTTTCAACCGGTTTCTCATTGGTTATTACAGATGTTGGTGGCGGACATGATGATCCTGCTTCGCAAGCTGAATATGCTTCGTTGCCTACCGAAATGAAATCAGTTGCTGCGCAGTTGGGAGCAAAAGTCCTGCGCGAAGTAACGCTGGAACAAATCGTTGAAAAAATCACGGAAATCCTCCAAAAGACCGGTGACCGTGCTATCCTTCGTGCATAACACTTCCAGGGCGATAACCAACGTGTGGTTGATCAGGTGGCTGCTTTGGAAAACAACGATTTTGATTCATTCCTGAAAATGGTTGTTGAATCAGGTTATAGTTCATACATGTACAACCAGAATATTTTTGATGTGGTACACAAAGACGATCAGGTTGTTTCGTTAGCACTGGCTTTGAGCGAGATGGTGCTGAAAGGAAAAGGAGCATGGCGCGTTCACGGAGGAGGCTTTGGCGGAACTATCCAGGCTTTTGTGCCTC
>JBNKTK010000145.1:0-8381 GCA_050298035.1 Mangrovibacterium sp.
ACGGCTCCAGCCCTTTGGTTTTCATTTCATCAACGAGCGAGCCGTCATTGTACAAAATGGCTTTCGTTCCCAGGTTTTTGGCCAGCTCCACATCAGTGAGCCTGTCGCCAATAACAAAGCTGTTGGCCAGGTCGTAGCTGCCGTCCATGTATTTGCCAAGCAAGCCTGTGCGGGGTTTACGTGTCGGGGCATTGTCCTGCGGAAAACTTTTGTCAATCAGGATGTCATCGAAAATAACACCTTCGTTTTCCAGGGCTTTCAGCATTTTGTTTTGTGCCGGCCAAAAGGTATCTTCAGGAAACGAATCAGTGCCCAGTCCATCCTGGTTGGTGACCATGACCAGTTCATAATCCAGGTTTTTGGCGATGAAATGCATGTTCCGGAAAATCTTTGGAAGATACTCCAGTTTCTCAAGCGAGTCAATCTGCTCATCAGCAGGTTCCACAATAAGAGTTCCGTCACGGTCTATAAATAATGCCTTTTTCATAGTATTTTAAATATCGAATAAAAAATAAAAAACAAGGAATATGAAAGTTACCCAACAACTTTCGTGTTTTATATTTTATATTCAGTGTTCTGTGTTTCTTATTTTTATATCAGATCATTCAATTTCTCAATTAGTATTTCATTTTCTTCTGATGATCCAACGGTGATTCGCAGGCTGTCGGCACATAAGACCACTTTGGAGCGGTCGCGTACAATGATGCCGTTTTCAACCAGGTAATCGTAAATGCCGCGTGCATCGTGCATTTTTACCAGCAAGAAGTTGGCATCCGATGGGAAAACCTTTACAACGAACGGGAATGATTTCAGCTTTTCTGCCAGTTTCCCGCGCTCGCTGATCAGGAGGTCGACCCACGCGTTTTTATCTGCTTCCTGCTCAATTAGCTCCAGCGCTTTTTGTTGCGTGAGGATATTGATGTTGTACGGGTATTTTATTTTGTTGAGGATGCTGATGATTGCCGGTGAGGCAAAGGCCATCCCAAGCCGGATGCCAGCCATTCCCCAGGCTTTTGAGAACGTTTGCAGGATAACCAGGTTTTCATATTGATCTAATTCGGCTAGCAAACTTGCTCCCGGCGCAAAATCAATGTAAGCTTCGTCAACAACCACGATTCCGTCAAAGCCGTCGATCAGTTTCAGCATTTCAGCTTTGTCGAGCAGATTGGCAGTCGGGTTATTGGGCGAGCAAAGGAAAATGAGTTTGGTGTGGCTGTCAACTTTTGCCAGTAATTCTTCGGCAGAAAAGCTGTAATCATCTTTCAACTTTACTTTTCGTACCTCGATGTTGTTGATATCGGCAGCAACCTGGTACATGCCGTAAGTCGGATCGATTGAGACAATGTTGTCTTGTCCTGGTTCGCAGAAGGCGCGGAAAAGCAAGTCGATGGGTTCATCGCTACCGTTACCCAGAAAGATTTGCTCCGGTTGGCACACCTTGATTTTTGCAATTTTTTCTTTCAACTCCCGCTGTAACGGATCGGGATACCGGTTATACGGCTGGTTGAAAGGATTCTCGTTGGCATCGAGAAAAACCATTGCTTCACCCGAAAATTCATCCCTTGCAGATGAATAAGGTTTCAGGTTCTTTATATTGTCGCGTAAAAGTTTGTCTAAGTTCATGTTTTTTAATTATTGAAGACAATTGGATGTAATTGGAGACGTGGAAGACAATCGTTTTGCTTCAGATTCTTTTTTCTAAAGCCTGAATGTAATTCCAAAGTTTCACTTTTAAGTTATTCAATCGTTTATAATAGGTTTCCGATAATTCCTTATTAATCAGATCTCTTTTTGTAGCCTTGATCAGCCATGTTGATGTTTCATAAAGTGATCCTCTGGCAATTAAGCAAAAACGCCTGTTGTCTTTCGGTGTCAATCTTCCGTAGCCTTCAGAAATGTTGGCGCCAATTGAATCAGCAGCATCTGTTAGTTGTTTTCCTAATCCACTTTTTTCAAAATAATCCCACTTAATAACCAAATCCCAAATGTCATCGCCTAGTTGCATGGCAAGCTGGTAAATTTCAAGTTCTTCAAGTTTCATGTGATTTATTTATTGGGTTAACTAAAGTCCATTGTTTACTACTGTTTCCCATTATTTTCCATTGCCTTCAATCTTAACGTAACCGCATTTTTATGGGCGTCCAGCTCTTCGGCGGCGGCCATAACTTCAATAACCGGCCCCAGGTTTTTGATCCCTTCCTGTGTGATCTCCTGGAAAGTAATTTTCTTCATGAAACTATCCAGGTTGACTCCGCTAAACGACCGTGCCCAACCGTTTGTGGGCAGGGTGTGATTAGTCCCTGACGCATAGTCACCGGCACTTTCCGGGGTGTAATTGCCCAAAAATACAGATCCGGAATTGACAATTTTCTCTGCCACTTCCATGTAGTTATCCATAGAAATGATCAGGTGCTCCGGGGCATATTCATTGATCATCCGGATCATATCATCCTGATTATCCAGTACGATTGCGACACTGTTGCCCAGTGCTTTTGCTGCAATCTCTTTACGGCTAAGCTGCGCCAGTTGTTTTTCCACGGCCAGTTCAACTTCCTTTACCAGTTTCTCGGAGTTGGTCACTAAAACAACCTGGGAGTCAGGGCCGTGTTCTGCCTGCGATAACAGGTCTGAAGCAATAAACTCCGGATTGGCTGTTTCATCGGCCATTACAGCAACTTCGGAGGGGCCGGCAGGCATGTCAATGGCCACGTCCCTAATGCTGATTAGTTGCTTGGCTGCCATCACATATTGGTTGCCGGGGCCGAAAATTTTATCAACTTTCGGAACTTCGTCGGCTCCGTAGGCCATGGCGCCAATAGCTTGAACACCGCCAAGTTTGAACACTTTGGTTACCCCCACCAGTTTTGCTGCAAATAAAATGGCTGGGTGAATTTTGCCTTCCTTGTTTGGAGGCGTGCACAGTACAATTTCTTTACACCCAGCAATTTTAGCCGGAATAGCCAGCATCAAAACAGTGGAGAACAGCGGGGCAGAACCTCCCGGAATATATAAACCAACCTTGTCGATTGCAACGGCTTTTTGCCAGCAGGTCACACCGGGAGTTGTTTCAATCTTTTTTAATTCGGGTTTTTGGCTGGCATGAAACAAACGGATGTTTTCGGCAGCCTTTTGTATGGCAAACTTTAATTCATCATCCAGCAGGTTTTCTGCTTCATTTATTTCGTCATCAGTAGCCGAAAACTTTCCAATAAATACACCATCGAATTTTTCAGTGTACTTTCGGACAGCGTGGCCTCCGCTTGATTTAATGTCATTCAGAATTGCATTGACTTTTTCAGCCAGATCGGACGCATTAAACAGTGGCCTTTCCAAAATTTGAGGCCATTCTGACGGTGATGGATTGATATATTGTTTCATGCACGAACTTGTTTTTTTATTAGTTTATTTTTCAATGCGATTACATTGCCTCCAATCAGCAACAAAACTCCGATAACTCCGGCAATCTTCCATTCATAGCCTTCCATGAATGTTGAAATCAGCAGGGCAATGACCGGTGTTATTAGTGCAATATAAGCCGAGCGGTCGGGGCCGATTTCTCCCAATAATTTCAGGTAGGCCGAAAAAGCCACGATTGACCCAAAAATTGCCAGGTAGAATAGCGAAATGATGTAGCCGGGCGTGTATTCAAACGCGATTGGTTTCTTCAAAAACAACACGGTGAAGAACATCATTATTCCGCCGTAAGTCATTGCAAATGCGTTGGTTTGTATAACCGGCAACTTCTGTTTCTGGTTAAATGCTGAAGTAATATTCCCTAACGAGGCAAACAAGACACCGGCAATACAAATCAGCAATGCTTTTAGGGTGTTGTTTTCCATGCTCAAAGTTCCCAGGTCGTCTTTAAACATTAAAACGGTTCCCAAAATACCGAGGAATGCGCCCAGCAGGACTTCTTTCCGGATCGGACCTTTCAGCAAAAGGGCATTCAGGAAAATGTTGGCCAAAATTATAAGTGAAAACATGATGGCTACCAAGCCGCTGGTCAGTATTGTTTCTGCTTCGTATACCATCCAGTAATTAATGCCGAACAGAAACAGGCCAAGCAGCACCATTAATCCATGTTGCTTGGCGTTAAACTGAAGCTTTAATCCTGCAATTTTGCAATAAAGTAACAGCATAATGCCGGCTAAGATAAACCGGTAGGCTACTGATACTAGCGGATCGATTGTTCCTACCTGGAATTTAATGGCATACCAGGTCGACCCCCAAATGAGGGTTGGCAACAGGAACAAGATAGCGCTTCGTGCTTTCATTTGTTTTAATTATTAGAAGATCATTTTTTCAATCGGGATGACCAAAATTCCCTGGGCACCGGCAGCTTTTAGTTTGCCAATTATTTCCCAAAACTGGTTTTCTGCAATTACCGAGTGCAGCGAACTCCAGCCTTCTTCAGCGAGCGGTGTCACTGTCGGGCTTTTCATACCGGGTAGAATCGCTGATATCTCGTCTATTTTATTGTTTGGCGCATTCAGTAAAATGTACTTTTTGCCTTCAGCACGTTGTACGGATTCCATGCGGAAAATCAGCTCATCTAAAACAGCCTTTTTCGCTTCGCTTAAGTTTGGATTGGCAATCAGCAGGGCTTCCGATGGGGTAACAACCTCCACTTCTTTCAGGCGGTTGCTTACCAGTGTTGAGCCCGAGCTGACAATATCGAAGATTGCATCGGCCAAGCCAATACCGGGAGCAATTTCCACAGAGCCATTGATAACATGAATTTCTGATTTGATGTTGTGCTTATCCAGGAAATCCTGCAGGATAACAGGGTAGGAGGTGGCAATTTTTTTGCCGTTGAACCATTCTACTCCGGGATATTCTTCAGATTTTGGAATTGCCAGTGACAGGCGGCATTTGCTGAACCCCAGGCGCTTGGCAACAACAACATTTTCTTTCTTTTCGAGCATCTCGTTTTCGCCAACAATACCAATGTCGGCAACACCATCGGCTACAGTCTGCGGGATGTCATCGTCGCGCAGGAACAGGGCATCCATTGGGAAATTTTTTGCCGAAGCTAAAAGTACCCGGCTGCTTCCCAGCGAAAATTTGATCCCGGCTTCTTTGATCAGCTCCATGGTGTCTTCGTACAGACGCCCTTTGTTTTGAATTGCAATCTTCAATTGTGTCATGTTACTTTTGATAAAATAAAAAAGGCCTACCTTTCGGTAAGCCTTCTTTGGGTTAATATTTTCTTGATACAAAACAAAAGAATCACGGCCTACCGATAAATAGGTTATTCCAATGATGGCCGCAATGTCCGAGTTTGTTGATCATGTCATTCAGTTTTGTGCTGCAAGTATAGTGATAAAATAAAAGTGAACCAAACGATTTTCTGTTAATTTATAATTAATTGATGGATAATTATACATTTTGTAATCATTGCTAAAGAATGAACCGGGTGCTTTGATTTATGTCAAAATAAAAGAGACTGCCCGATATTCTTCACGCAGTCTCTTCCTTTGTAGCTATTTTGTGACTGTTTTATTCAAACATATCCCTCATCTTCTCGAAGAAGTTTTTATCTCCGGCTCCCGGAGTTTGTTGGAAATTGGGGGATTGCTGTAATTTTTCCAGTATTTTCCGTTCTTCTGCTGTGATCTTTTTAGGCGCCCAGGCATGGATGCGGACAAGTAAATCGCCCTTTCCATAACCATTAATATCAGGTAGCCCTTTCCCTCTCAAACGAAGGATTTTTTCGGGCTGTGTGCCTGGTTCAATCTTAACTTTTACCTTGCTGTCAACCGTCGGGATTTCAGAAGTTGTCCCCAGTATGAAATCAGGCATGCTCAAAAATAAATTGTAGATCAGGTTGTTCCCGTCCCTGATTAAGTCAGGGTGCGATTCTTCCTGGATGACAACAAGCAAGTCCCCGTTAATTCCGCCACGTCGTCCGGCATTTCCTTTTCCCGAAACATTCAGTTGCATGCCTTCGCCAACACCGGCGGGAATTTTAATGCTGACAACCTCTTCTCCCCGAACCAGGCCTTCACCATGACAGCTTGTACATTTATTTTTGATGATCTGGCCTTCTCCGTTACAAGAGGGACAGGTTGATGTTGTTTGCATTTGTCCCAGAAGCGTGTTGGTGATCCGTGTTACATGTCCGCTTCCGTGGCAGGTAGAACAGGTTGTGAAATCAGATCCCCCGGCGGCACCGCTACCATGACAAGTGTCGCAGATAACGTACTTTTTGAGTTTCAGTTTTTTCTCAACACCGTTGGCAATATCAGAGAGGCTTAGCGATACTTTTACGCGCAAATCGGAACCGCGGTGTACACGTCGTCCCTGGCTGCGGGAGCTTCCGAATCCGCCAAAACCACTAAATCCACCGCCAAAACCACCACCAAAGATATCGCCGAACATGGAGAAAATATCATCCATCGACATATCATGCTGGCTGAAACCTCCTGCTCCATTCCCCATACCGGCATGGCCAAACTGGTCGTAGCGTTGTTTTTTTTGCGGATTGCTCAGCACTTCATACGCTTCAGCTGCTTCCTTGAATTTTTCCTCCGCTTCTTTATCTCCCGGGTTTTTATCCGGATGAAACTGGATGGCTTTTTTCCGGTAAGCTTTCTTTATCTCTTCTGCCGACGCATCTTTGCTTACGCCCAAAATTTCGTAAAAATCTCTTTTAGTCATGCTTTTACAAGGTTTTAAGATTATTCACCAATTACGACTTTGGCAAAGCGAATAACCTTTTCATTAAGCAGGTATCCCTTTTGAATGACATCAACTACTTTCCCTTTTAACTCTTCTGTAGGAGCAGGGATTTTCGTAATTGCTTCATGCAGGTCGGTATCAAAGTCTTTTTCTTTTGCTTCAATTTCTTTGACACCATTTTGTTTTAGGAAATCCTGAAATTTATTATAAATCAATGTGATGCCTTGCTTTAGTGTGTATTCGTCTTCAATGTCACCAAAAGCAGTCAGGGCACGCTCAAAATCATCAATTACCGGGAGGATGTTCAATAAAACAGTTTCGCCTCCGGACTTCATCAGTTCCATTTTTTCTTTCAGGGTACGTTTGCGGAAGTTGTCAAATTCGGCCTGCAGACGAATATGCTTGTCTTTTATCTCCGCAAGTTCTCCTTCCAGTTTCTCAATTTTTTCGTGAGACTTATCTTTTTTCGACTTCTTTTCGTCTTTTTTATGTTCTTGTTTAGCAGGTTCTTCCTGAGCTGATTGTGTTGTTTCTTTTACTGCTTCAGCACTCTGATCTTGTTCGTTTATTGTTTTTTCCTCTGCCATTTTTTAATAAATTTTACATTAACGCACTGTCTGTTTACAAAAATGTTGCCACCGGGAAATAAGGGACATTTTGACATTTATTTCTCCGGAGAGCTGCCAAAAATATAAAAAAGAAAGGCAGCACTGCGGGTACTGCCTTGAAAATATTCAGTTTAAACCAATTATTTAAGCAATTGTTCAAGTGCACGTTCCAGATTTGGCCCCCGAAGATTTCGGGCGATAATAACGCCATTGCCATCTATCAGAAAGTTTGACGGGATACTTCGCACACCGTAGATCAAAGCATATTTCGAGCTCCAATATCGCAAATCACTGACATGGTTTTCCCAAATAAGCTTGTCATCCAGGATGGCTTTCTGCCAGGCATCCTGATTCCGGTCAAGCGAGACACTAAATACCGTGAACCCTTTTCCGTTTTTAAATTTTTGATCTTTGTATTTGTTGTATGCTGCAACCACAGTTGGGTTTTCCCTACGGCAGGGACCACACCACGAAGCCCAAAAATCGATCAGTACCAGCTTCCCTTTCAGGTCAGAAAGTTTGAGTACCTCTCCTGTCATTGATTTTTCTGCGATCTCCGGCGCTTTTTCTCCGATATTGGTTCCTGTTTTTACATCGTCTCCGGCTTTTGCCTGGGCAATAAATGCGGTCACAGCCAGCAGAACGATGAATATTTTCTGTTTCATATTGAATTATTTAAATAGCTAAACTGTCTGACAAGTATAACAAAAAACAGAGTACATGTTTTTATGTTGCCTTTTAGTTTTAGAAACATTAACAAATTCAGTTTGGTAAAGATCAGTCAATCCGGGTGATAGCAGCACCAATAGCATTTAGCCGGACGTCGATCTGTTCGTATCCGCGATCGATTTGTTCAATATTGAAAATCTTGCTTTTTCCCTGGGCCGACAATGCTGCAATCAGCAAAGCTACTCCGGCGCGGATATCGGGAGAGGTCATTGTTGTCCCGCGTAGCTGGTACTTTTTATTGAGGCCAATGACTGTTGCCCGGTGCGGATCGCACAGAATGATTTGTGCTCCCATGTCGATTAACTTATCCACAAAGAACAGTCGGCTTTCGAACATCTTTTGGTGAATGAGCACACTACCTTT
>JBNKTK010000146.1:0-8325 GCA_050298035.1 Mangrovibacterium sp.
ACTTTACCGTGAAGGTCAGTCAGAACGGGAAAGACTGGCAGCAAATTCCAACTTACCTCATAAAAGTGGATGAAGTAAAAGGAATCAACCACCATGAACAAAACGCCTCGATGAGCTATTTCGATTTTTCAGGAGAAGTGGAAGTTTCGGTGACTTTTAATGCCGGAGCAATTGAAAAAGCACGTGTCCGGCCGCTCTCTTACGAAATTGAACCTTCGGTGAACGTAAACACCTTAACCTTTAAACTCGACCGGCCCCGAAACCTTTCGGTGGAAGTGAACGGCGATATTTTTCACAACCTCCACTTGTTTGCCAATCCGATTGAAACTTATATTCCTGATAAAAACGACAAAAACCTGATCTATTTTGGCCCCGGAATTCATCCGGTTGAAGGCGGAAAGCTGAAAGTTCCTTCAGGAAAAACGGTTTACCTGGCAGGTGGAGCCATCCTGATGGGGCAGGTTCTTATTGAAGAAGTTCATGACGTGAAGGTTGTTGGGCGCGGCATGATCGACGATTCGGTGAAAATGGGCGTCAGGATTGCCAATTCGAAAAATGTGGAAGTGGAAGGCATTTTCTGCACCCAATGCGCCACTGGTGGGTCCAACAATGTTACCATCCGGAATGTAAAAAGCATCAGCTATTATGGCTGGGGCGATGGAATGAATGTTTTTGCGAGCAACAACGTATTGTTAGATGGTGTTTTCTGCCGCAACTCCGACGATTGTACTACCGTTTATGGAACCCGGCTTGGGTTCGTGGGTGGCTGCAAAAACATCACCATGCAAAATTCAACGCTTTGGGCCGATGTTGCTCACCCGATCCTGATCGGAACGCACGGAAACACACCACATCCTGAAGTGCTGGAAAACCTGAATTACATCAACATCGACATTCTCGACCACCAAGAGGCTCAGGTTGACTACCAGGGGTGCATGAGCCTGAATGCCGGCGACAGCAATCTGATCCGTGATGTGAAGTTCGAAAACATCCGGGTCGAAGATTTCAGGCAGGGACAGTTGGTAAACATCCGTGTTTTTTACAACAGCAAATACTGCACTTCGCCTGGTTTGGGAATCGAGAATATTCTTTTTAAGAATATCACCTATAATGGCAAAAACTCAGAGATTTCCATTATTGCGGGATACGACGATGAACGAAAGGTGAAGAATGTGGTTTTCGAAAACCTGAAGATCAACGGTGTGACAATTTCGGACGATATGCCCGGAAAACCAAAATGGTACAGAACTGCCGATATGGCCCGGATATTCATCGGGGAACATGTTGAAGGGGTTCAGTTTATTAAGTCGAAAGAAGATTAGCCTGATTGCCTGTCGTAAGCTTAAATGATTTATTCGTTTGGCAATCCGGGGATAATTTGTAAAAAGTAAAAAGATGAAGAGAACAGTTCAATTTTTAACAACGATAGTTGTCGTAGGGTTAATAACATCATGTGTTTCGGTGACGAAAAAAACAGAGTCATTTGATTTGGGAGAAACGTTGGATTATTGCGTTGAGAAGACTAGGGCAACAATGTGCAATCTAACTGCTGCCGATAGTCTTCCGCGCAATATCTTGCAGGGACAAACAGAGTGGAACAAAGTCGGCATTCACGATTGGACCAGTGGATTTTGGCCGGGCATTTTGTGGTATGCCTACGAGGCTTCGGGCGATACGGCTATTTTGGGAAATGCGAAAAAGTTTACCGAACCTTTGCGTGGTGTGCTTTCTTTTCCGGTCGACAACCATGATTTAGGCTTTATGCTTTATTGCAGTTTTGGCAACGGTTATCGTTTGACCAACGATTCAGCCTATCATCAGTTTCTGCTAACAGCTGCCGACTCGCTGGCAACGCTGTTTAACCCCAAAGTGGGTACAATCCTTTCGTGGCCGGCCATGCGCGAAAAAATGGGCTGGCCGCACAATACCATTATCGATAACATGATCAACCTGGAATTGCTATTCTGGGCTTCGAAAAACGGTGGCAGTCACGATTTGTACGATATGGCAGTTCGTCATGCCGAAACCTGTATGAACACGCTTGTCCGTCCGGATTATTCCATCTATCATGTTGCTGTTTTTGATACCGTTGACGGGCATTTTATCAAAGGTGTGACACACCAGGGCTACAGCGATAGTTCGATGTGGGCCCGTGGCCAGGGGTGGGGAATTTATGGTTACACGATGACCTATCGCGAAACCGGCGATGAAAAGTTTTTGGAAATGGCCGAAAAACTGGCTGATAAATTTCTTGAGCGATTGCCGGAGGATGGCATCCCGTACTGGGATTTTGATGATCCTGCCATTCCAAACACCTCAAAAGATGCGTCGGCAGCAGCGGTTGCGGCTTCGGGAATGCTTGAACTTTCAACCTACATGAAAGATGAGGGGCTAAAAGCCAAATACAAAAATGCGGCGGTTGCTTTGCTGTCGAAACTTTCATCATCCGAATACCTTAGCGGGGAAAGCAACCCGGCTTTCTTGTTGCACTCCACAGGTCATCATCCGAACGGTTCCGAAATTGATGCCTCGATTATTTATGCTGATTATTACTACCTGGAGGCATTGCTCCGATTGAAAAAAATTGAAACCCGGTAAGCCGTTTATTGAAAATCAAACCAAACATGAAAAACCTGATCAATTTTGCCGCCGTACTTTTGATTTTGGCTACCTGCCAATCAAAACCTCAAATGTGACAGGGGACAACTGATTATGATAAATTATGAAAACTAAACGAACGATACTCCTTGCATTTTCGGCAGCGCTGTTAGCCTGTCAACCACATAATCAGGCAAAACCAGAAGGTCAGTCAACCCATTTTCAACCCAAACAGGTTTCTTCGGTTTGGGTGTCCGATAACGGCGACGGAACCTATACCAATCCTATTCTGCATGCCGATTATTCCGACCCTGATGTGATCCGGGTGGGCGATGATTTTTACATGACTGCTTCCAGTTTCAACTGCTCTCCCGGCTTGCCCGTTTTGCATTCAAAAGATTTGGTCAACTGGACAATTGTAAATTATGCACTGGCGAAAAATGTTCCGGAAGAAGTTTTCAGCATCCCTCAACATGGCAAAGGAGTTTGGGCGCCCTGCCTACGTTACCATAACAATGAATTTTTCATCTACTGGGGCGATCCTGACTTCGGGGTCTACATGGTTAAGGCAACCGATCCGTTGGCACAATGGAGCGAGCCTGTTTTGGTGATGCCTGCGAAAGGGGTAATCGATCCCAGTCCGCTTTGGGACGATGATGGCAAGGTTTATCTGGTTACTGCCTGGTCAGCCAGCCGGTCGGGCATCAACAGTATCCTGACTGTTTGGCCTATGAACGCCGACGGCACGCAGGTAATTGGTGACGGCAGACATGTGTATGATGGTCACGATCGCAATCATACGACAGAGGGGCCCAAACTCTATAAGAAAGATGGCTATTACTACATTTTTGCCCCGGCGGGTGGGGTGTCAACTGGATGGCAACTCATTTTGCGGTCGAAAAATATTTATGGCCCTTACAAAGAGAAAGTTGTGTTAGCGCAAGGTTCTACCGCTATTAACGGTCCGCACCAGGGAGCCTGGGTTGAAACGCAAACCGGAGAGTCGTGGTTTGTTCATTTTCAGGACAAAGTGGCTTACGGGCGGATTCTTCACCTGCAACCTGTTAACTGGACAGATGGCTGGCCGGTAATGGGGATTGACAGCGATGGGGACGGTTGCGGCGAACCTGTGACGACATACAAAAAACCCAATGTTGGCAAGGAATGGCCGGTTTGTTCACCACAGGAGAATGACGAATTCAACTCTGATACGTTGGGGCTGCAATGGCAATGGGCTGCCAACGAGAGTATCAAGTGGAGCGTGTTGCTCCGGAACCAGGGGTACCTGCGTTTGCTGGCTTACCCGAAAACAGAAGTCAACCAGCGGTTGTGGGATGTGCCCAACCTGCTGATGCAAAAATTCCCGGCGCTATCATTTACGGCAACAACAAAAGTAAAACTGACCATCGAGTGGGATGCCTGGCAGGGTAAACAGGCGGGTATGATTGTCTCCGGCAATGATTACAGCTACCTGGCAATTTCGAAAGATGAAGATGGCTATAAGCTTAGCCAGGTTGTTTGTCTGGAAGCCAACCTGGGAGGTGAAGAGAAAATACTGGAATCAGTTCGCCTGAAAAGCAATGAAATTTTCATGCGGGTGATGGTCTCTCCGGATGCTGCATACCGGTTTTATTACAGCGAAGATGGGGACAACTTTCTGCCAATAGGAGAAAAACAGATTGCCCAGCCAGAGTTGTGGATTGGCGCCAAAGTGGGCTTGTTTTGTACCGCAGAGCTGGGCATTCGCAAAGGAAGCTATGCCGATTTCGACTGGTTCCGGATTGAAAAATAGTAGATTCTACTCAAGGGGTGACTTCAAATCACCTGCTAAGTAAAATAACCTAAGTATCAGAATGGTATGATCGTAATCACAACCACAAGAAATAGAAACCTTTCAGTTCTAAAATATCTGGGATGAAAAATCGAACGTTACAGAACATGCTGAAAACATGCTCCTTACTGATAGTGGTGTTTATGGGTTTTTCACAAACCCAGGCCACCGTTTACCAGTGGTCGGTGCCTGTTCCAAGTATTGTTTCGTCGGAAATAAATGACCATCCAACGGCTTTTTTGTGGGTTCCGGAGAATTGCTTGCAGGTTCGGGCGGTGGTTGTAGGTCAGCACAACATGTGCGAGGAAACCATCTTTGAACATCCTGTTTTCCGAAAAACAATGGCGGAGTTGGGTTTCGCGATCGTTTGGATATCGCCGGGTATTGATCAGCAATGGGATGTGAGAAATGGCTGTCAGCAGTCGTTCGATAGTGTGATGAACGACCTGGCAAATGTTAGCGGATATTCTGAGTTGAAATATGCCCCGGTCGTTCCCCTTGGTCATTCGGCTATGGCTACCTTCCCGTGGAATTTTGCAGCCTGGAACCCTGACCGGACTTTGGCTATCATTTCCTATCACGGCGATGCACCTCGTACCAATCTGACCGGTTACGGGCGCGAAAACCTGGAGTGGGGACGAAACCGAAATATCGATGGCATTCCGGGGCTGATGGTGGAAGGCGAATACGAATGGTGGGAGGCTCGGGTAAATCCGGCGCTGGCCTTTCGAATGATGTATCCCGAAAGCTGCATTTCCTTTTTGTGTGATGCGGGACACGGGCATTTCGATGTGTCGGATGAAGTGGTGGAATACCTTTCTCTTTTTTTGAAAAAGGCGGCGCAATACCGTTTGCCGGAGAATCAGAACTTGGATAAACCGGTGCAACTAACGAAACTAAATCCCAGGGGTGGTTGGCTTGCTGAAAGGTGGCATCCGAATCAGGGGAAGCGGGCAGAAGCCGCACCTTTCCCTCAATATCACGGCGATGTGCATGATGCGTTTTGGTATTTCGATCAGGAAATTGCGGTAGCCACGGAGCAGTATTATGCACGGGAACGTGGTAAAAATGAACAATATTTAGGGATTGTGCAGAATGGAACGCTATTGCCATTCAATCAGAAATCACATGCACGGTTCATCGGGAAATTCGAACCTGAAGCTGATGGGGTAACCTTTCGTATGAAAGCGGTATTTACCGACACCCTTCGAACGATGTTGACGGATAAACATGCCAATGGGAACCCGGTTATCAGCCGTATTTGCGGCCCTGTGGAAAAAGTGAACGATACGACGTTTGCAGTTCGATTTTACCGAATGGGATTGAACAACCCGAAACGGACAGGTGATATCTGGCTTCTGGCGCATCATCCGGGTGATGAAAACTATAAAAGCACCGTTCAGCAGTTCAATATGCACATTCCAATTCGGCTGGATGAGGGAGAGGGGCAAACGATCAAATTTGAGGCGATTCCTGATCAGAAACAGGGTACAAAATCGCTTGCCTTACATGTCGAATCATCTTCCGGCTTACCGGTTTATTTCTATATAAAAGAAGGTCCGGCAGAGATTGAAGATGGGAAACTGGTTTTTACAAAAATACCACCGCGAAGCAAATTCCCCGTAAAAGTTACAGTTGTGGCCTGGCAGTACGGAAGAATGACTGAGCCTAAAATTCAATCGGCTGAACCTGTGGAACAAAGTTTCTTGATTTTGGAAAAGTAAACTTGAAAAATATTCGTTATGAGAAAATTAATCGTGTTGCCATTGGTTCTGGTGATGAGCTTTACTGCTTTTTCACAGAAGAGGGCTTATTTGCTTCATACTGATGCTAACATCAATCGTCTGAAAAGCCTGATAGAAAAAAATGAGGATGTTCGGGATGCCTGGGATAATCAGCTGCAAACAGCAAACAAGCTTTTGGAACGTGATCATTTGGGGGCTGCCGACTGCCAGGTGTTGGGATTGGCGTACCGGATGACAGATGAGGATAAGTAAGCAGAAGCGATCAAAAAAATCCTACTTGAAAATGAGAAGCATATTATTTTTATTGTTTTATATCATTCTTTTTTCAGCGCAGGCAAAAAAACAACCTGTAGTTGAAGGTACCTTGCAGAAATTGCAATCGCCCAATGGCAAACTCAACTTTGAGTTCTACCAAAAGCAAATAGAGGAAGGAAAGACTCAAATGTACTACCGACTCAGTTTTAAAGGCCAGCCGGTTGTGCTGGAATCGGAATTGGGAATCCTGATTGAAAATAACCTGTTTGAATCGGCTCTGGCCATTGAGAATGATCCCAGTGATCATTGGTGTGAGAATCTGGAGCTGAAATCGGTTGACCGGAATACGGTTGATGAAACCTGGAGCCCGGTTTACGGCGAGCGAAGTGTTGTGAAAAACCATTACAATGAAATGATCCTTCACTTTAATAAGTTCGGTGAACATGGCGCTTTGGAAGAAGGACACTCCGGCACCACTTACGATAAGCGTCGCAGCTACAATATGGACTTGGTGGTGCGGGTGTATGACGAAGGAGTAGCCTTCCGCTATCATTTCCCGGAAACATCAAACGGCTTGTTTTTGCACATTACCGGCGAGCAAACCAGCTACACTTTGCCCGAAGGAACGATGGCTTATTACGAGCGATGGGCACAAGGGCCATTCAGCTACTTGCCGTTAACGGATTGGCCCGATGAGTGCGAGCGCCCGCTGACATTGGAACTGAAAAGTGGCTTGAGCGTTGCGCTGCTCGAAGCACAAATGATTGATTACTGTCGTGGCAAATTCAAACTGGATAATGAAAAAGCCAATACCATCGACCTGACCATGTACGATAAAGTGGATGTGATTAGTCCGTATTCAACGCCGTGGCGGGTGATTATGGTGGCTGAAACATCGGGCGAATTGCTTGAAAACAACGATATTGTACTGAACCTGAACGACCCGAGACAAATTCAGAATACCTCCTGGATCAAGCCGGGCAAGGTTATCCGTTCCAATCTGACAATGAAAGATGCCAAAGAATGTGTTGACTTTGCCGCCGAGCGCAACCTGCAATATGTGCACCTGGATGCCGGCTGGTATGGCCCGGAAATGAAAGTTGCCAGCGATGCAACCACGGTTTCCCCTCAAAAAGACCTGGCCATGCAGGAACTGGTGAATTATGCCGCTGACAAAGGAATCGGAATTTTCGTGTACATCAACCAGCGAGCGTTGACCGACAGGTTGGATGAGGTGTTCGCGCAATGCCGCAGGTGGGGCATCAAAGGGGTAAAGTTTGGTTTTGTCCAAATTGGCTCCAATCGCTGGTCGGCCTGGTTGCACCATGCCGTTAAAAAGGCTGCCGAATATCACCTGATGGTCGATATTCACGATGAATACCGTCCTACCGGATTCAGCCGTACTTACCCAAACCTGATGACACAGGAAGGTATCTGCGGAAACGAAGAAATGCCGGATGCAACGCACAACACCATCTTACCGTTTACACGCTTTCTGGCTGGTGCCGGCGATTACACCATTTGCTATTACAACAATCGTATCAAAACGACCCATGCCCATCAATTAGCACTTTCGGTGGTGTATTACAGCCCCATCCAGTTTATGTACTGGTATGATGATCCTGGCTTGTATCATGGTGAGAAAGAAGTGGCTTTTTTCGATCATGTAAAAACTGTTTGGGACGATACCAAGGTGCTTAACGGCGAAATTGGAAAGTACATTACCGTGGCTCGTCGCACCGGAGATGAGTGGTTTGTTGGTGCAATTACGAATACGGAATCTCGTCAGGTAGAAATACCACTTTCCTTTTTAGAGTCAGGTAAAAAGTATATAGCAACGATTTATTACGACGATGATAAGGTAGATAGCAGAACGAAAGTGAATGTAAAAACACA
>JBNKTK010000147.1:0-7935 GCA_050298035.1 Mangrovibacterium sp.
CCGCTGCCGGCCTTGATTCCGGCGTTTATGGCAGCCGAGTATCCCCGGTTCTCCTTCAGCCTGACAATCGTGACGCTCGGATGGTCTCGTTCGATGATCTCAACCGACCTATCGGTGGACGCGTTGTCTACGAGGATAATCTCGCGCCGCTTGCGGGCCATGTCGCCCATGGTGTAGCTCGGGTCAATGTCGCGTATGTTGAGGCTGAGCCCGTAAACCGGATGGTATTCAATTTTGGCATTGATAAGTACTTTGATACCTTCGGAAAATGCTTGTCCGGTGGTGGTTTCAAAGTAAGGTTTCAACATCCGGAACGTGTACGACCAGATGGTTGCACGGCTGCGTGCCAGGACTTCCTTGCCTGATTGGTCCATCTCGACCAGTTCAAGGTAACAATGACCGGTCCTGTTTATAGTGATTTCGCTGATTTCGGCTTTAATCCAGATAAGGTTTGGAAAAGCGTCATCCAGCGTATCCTTGATAAGCAGGTTCAGTTCAGAAAGCGATAATTGTGTGTTTGTCATGCAATTTTGGGTGTTACTGCCCCGCTTTCAGCAATTTCAGTCTGACTGTTTGTTTGCCGTCGCGCAGGCTGACCACGTATAAGCCATCAGCCAAGTTACTAAGATTCGGTATAAAAACAGGGCTGCCGGTTCCGAAAATTTTCCGGTACACCGGTGAACCGTTTGCCTGATAAATCGTTAGCTCGACGTCATTTTTAGGTTGCCCGTTGAATTTTAAGAGCCGCACATAGGACTGAAACGGGTTGGGCATGGCCAGCCAGGAGACTGTCTCGGTTCCGAACTGTTTTTTTAAGATTTTGTCGGCCAGTTCAAAATCTGGGATGCCAAAGCCCAGCAAGCTGTCGGGGTGGTTGTACTGACTGGCGCTCTGTTCAATGGCCAGTTTTATGTCGGCGGCTGTTGCGGTCGGGTTGGCCTGCCACAAACAGGCGGCCATCCCGGCCAGTACCGGCGATGAAAATGATGTGCCGCTTCCCAGGCCGATTGTCCCATCGGGGCGTTGCAATGCAGTTCCCCAGCCTAAGGCGGCCACATTGGGTTTGACATCGCCATCGGATGATGGCCCCAATGAGCTGAACGGAGCCCATATCCCGTCGCTATTTACTGCACCGACGGCCAAAACCTGATCACCATCGGACGGTGCAACCAGGTAACGCCATGGATCGTTGGCTTCGTTGCCGGCGCTGGTCACCACCAGGATTCCTTTTCGGGCAGCCATGTTTGCTCCCCGGGTAACACGGGTTGTTTTCCCGTCCATGTCGGCATAGGTATGGTTCATTTGGGTATCATCAAACTGTGTGTAGCCCAGCGAGGAGTTGATAACATCGGCTCCGACCGAATCGGCGTATTCTGCGGCGGCCACCCAGTTGTCTTCTTCAACCAGGTATTCCGATGACGTTTCTTCGGAACGGAGTAGCAAATAAGATGCTTTTGGGGCAGTACCAATCAGCTGACCGTGGATTTCGCCTGCCATCGTTGATAGGACATTCATGCCGTGCTTGTCTTCCTCAAAAACATTTCCTCCGGGAGAGACAAAATCACGGGTGCCAATCAATCGGCCTTCTTGTAATAAATTGGAAAAAGCGGGAAGCTCGTTTGTGTGGTAAAAACCGGCGTCGAGCACGGCGATTAACATGTCTTGTCCGATGTATCCCCCGTTGTGCAAAAACTGGCCGTTTAGTTGTCCTACCTGCCATACCGAAGCTCCATAGTAGGCCGAGTCGATGCTTTCCCGGATCTGCTCGTCAGCGAATTTATTTTTTGCTTTTTTTAGTGCGGTTCCGGGCTTGGTGAGTTGAACTTTGCTGACAAATGATAAGTTTGAAATGGCAGTTGCCTGGTCGGGGGTTGCTTGTACGGTTGCTCCGTTGAGCCATTTTGAGTGATGGATGACAATGGCCCCCCTGTCTTTTAAAGCTGACAGGTAAGCTGGAGAAACAGGCAGATCAGTTTCATCGATTGGTATTTGCTGCTTAATGCGCCTGTAAATGGAGCGGGTTGATAGAAACTCTTCCGGTTTGTCGATTGTAAACGAAGTGCCCGCTTTATCTCTGAAGGCAATCCAATACATGTCGGGTACCTGTGCCCTCAGCAAACCCGAAAGCAAAATAAAACAAGCAATCAGAAAATACCGGACTTTCATCTTTATTGTTCTTTAACGGGGAGACATGGACTGACGCATGTACTCCATTGGGTTGTCCATAAATTTTTCAGGGTCGGCCAGTTTTTTTCGGTTTTCATCCATTTCTTTAAATTGAATTTGCTGGATACTATCCAATACTTCCGGGTTCATCACGATTCCCAGGTCATAAACAAGTGTGTATGACAGATTTCCATGCTCGTCGTAATATTTCCATTCGTTTTGGCGTAGCCCGTTTTGATAGGACGCTTCTACTTCGAGGATGCCGTTTTGTTGGTAAATGTGGCAAAATCCATTGCGCTGTCCCTGGTTCATCCGGCACTCGAAATATGGTTTTCCGCTTTTAAAGTAGGCACGATAAACGCCGGTTTGCTGGTTGTTCACCCAGTCCGACTCTTCAAATAGTTCACCGGTTGGGTAATAGCTTTTCGATTTGCCATCTTTCAGACCGAGTTTGTAGGTTTCTTCAGAAATCAGCCTGCCGCTTTCGTAATAGGACCATTTGCCGTTTTTTTGTTGATTCAGGTAAGCTCCTTCTGCTATTTGTTTGCCTTTCTGGTCATACATTTTTGCGTATGATGAATCGGAGTTCTCTGTATAATTGATGATCGCTTTTATCGCGCCGTTTGGATGGTAACGTTTAAATTCGCCAACCGGCTGGTCGTCTTTGAAAGTACCTTCGTACAGCAATTTGCCGTTTTCCTGCTTTTTTTGCCAAAGTCCTTGTTTTTTGCCTGACGCATCAGTTTGGTTTATGCCTGTTTGCGCCGACACTGCCAAGCCGGCAAGGAGAAAGAGTAAAATCAGAAATCTGCTCATCATTTTCAACATAAGTGCTTTGAAATAATTGTTGTCCTATTTCCTGATATAATAGGTTTGTGACCATAAACCGTCAAAACTAGGGAAATATTTTGTTCCCTGTCTTAAAAATGAACGGAAAGCCGGTCGTTGTGGCAATTTCATCATTCACCCAGCGATTTGAGCAGCGAACGGACCGAGTCAACTGTTTCTACTTTATAAATGGCTGCTGTATTTTTTAAGCCTACTTTAATGGTAATGGCGCTTTCAGGCAATTCGCGGAACATGTACTCATCGGTCCAGTCGTCGCCAATGGCCACAATACAGTCAAACTGCCTGTCTTTCAGAAAACGCATCGCAGCCATGCCCTTGTTGATCCCGCCTGCTTTTACTTCAATGACCTTGTTGCCCTCCATAATTTCGAGGTTATGGTTGGCAATCATGTTTCGAAGTTCATCTTTCAGGTCGTTGGCCCGAAGTTCACCTTGCTCCAGTTCTGCTTTTCTGTAATGCCAAACCAGTGAGTAGTTCTTTTCTTCGATAAAGGTGCCGGGTGTGCGGTCGACAAATGTTTCCAGCAATGGGCGGATGAGTGGTTTCCAGTTGCCATTGATGTTGTCGGTCATTTGCCATTCTTCTCCCAGCTTTTTCAGCCACACGCCATGCTCGACAATCAGGTTGACTTTGTGGTCGCCCAGCCAGCGCTCCAGTGTTTCCGGGTCGCGGCCACTGATAATGGTGATGGTGTTCCGGGGATCTTCTTCCAGTTGGGTCAGCAGCTTGTGCAGTTCCGGGTCGGGCCCTGCTGCCTGCGGGTCATTCTGAAATCCAACCAGGGTGCCGTCATAGTCAAGAAAAATTGCCCGTTGTTTCGCTTTTTTAAACTGGGAGACAATTTCTTTTTTCACTGAGCTGGTGATCCGTTTTGCCAGGAACTTGTTTTGTACATTTTCAACTTTGCGAAGCGCCTTGACAAATTCACCTGACCATTTAAATACATCGTAGCGGCTGATACGTTGCTGCAGGGTTTTGATGCGTTCCCGTTGCTCGGCTATCGGCATGTTCAGTGCATGGTGAATGGCTTCGGCGATTTCCTCCTCGTCGTATGGGTTGATTATGATGGCTTCTCCCATTTCTTTGACAACACCGGCCATTTCGCTGATGATCATGACCC
The DNA here is from genome assembly GCA_050298035.1 of Mangrovibacterium sp. GTDB lineage: Bacteria > Bacteroidota > Bacteroidia > Bacteroidales > Prolixibacteraceae > Gaoshiqia. The sequence continues at coordinate 4,136 of JBNKTK010000147.1, forward strand.
CTGTTTGATTGACACGTGACGCGATGTATTCTTTGGCGACAAGGTTCATCCCGTCGCGAACGGGGGTGATCAGGGCAACATCGGAAGAGCCGTAAAGTTCGATGAGGCTGTCGAATGGGAGTGAGCGGTAGAAGTACCAGATCGGGGTGTAGTTGACCCCTCCGAAACGTCCGTTGATCCGGCCAACCAGTTCGTCAACCTCGCTCTTCAAAAGCTTGTACTGTTCCACCTCTCCGCGCGAAGGAACTACCAACATGATCAGGGTGACACGGTTTCGGAACTCCGGGTAACGTTCCAAAAAAATCTCAAAAGCACGTATCCGGTTGGGGATTCCTTTGGTGTAGTCAAGCCGGTCGATGGAAAGTATCAGCTTTCTGTCGGGGCCTATCAGGAAATACTTTTCCAGCTCGCGGTGAAGTTCCGATTTTTCCTGAAGCGGTTTCTGAAACAGTTCCCTGGCTTTGGCGCTGAACTTTTCATAGTCAATCCCCATTGGGAAGGCATCGCCCAAAATGATGCGGTCTTCGGTATGTATTTGGTTGAAGGAAACTTCAAGTCCCAGCAACCGCCTTACCGAGCTGAAAAAGTGACGCTCGTAATCGTAGGTGTGAAAGCCAATCAGGTCGGCGCCCAGCATTCCTTTAATGAGTTCTTTCCGCCATGGTAAAATTCGGAATACCTCAAATGAGGGGAACGGAATATGCAGGAAAAAACCAATTGTTACATTCGGTTTCGCCGTTTTTATCATTTCAGGCACCAGCAACAACTGGTAGTCGTGTATCCAGATTGTGTCCCCGTCTTCGATCGTTTCCAGTGTTTTATCTGCAAATTTCCGGTTTACTTTTTTGTAGGCTTCCCAATATTCCGGGTTAAACTCGATAAATTGGGTGAAATAGTGGAACAGTGGCCAAACAATGTTATTACTGAACCCTTCGTAATACAGGTTTATTTCTTCTTTTGTCAGTTGAACTGCAAGACATTTTTCGTCAACCAGCTTTGTGTCGATCTCTTCAATTTCCGATTCGCTTAATTCATCGCAGGCCAAGCCCGACCATCCGATCCATTTACCATCATACTCTTTGTAGATTGATTTCATGCCCGTGGCCAGTCCGCCAACACTGGGTTTCAATGTTAACTGATCTTCATTTTTTTGAATGCTTACAGGTAATCGGTTGGATACAATGTGTATTTTATTCATCTTACAGATTTTAATCATTTGTGAAAAATTGCAGAAATATTTCCCAAAATGTCAACAACTAAAGGATTAGAATCGTTGAAAGGGGAAATGGCTTTTCGGAAGATTCCGAAATTTGTACACCCTTTTTTTATTTTCCGTCATTTGGAAAATATTGATGGTCAGTCAAATTAAAATTGATAACCATATTTCCTGCTATGGGTGACAATTTTTGCTGTCAGGATTAATATACGTTAAAATCGGGCGACGTCAAAATTGAGACCATGACTTTCCTGGTTTTTTCCAAAACTTAACATTGACTTATGAAGAATTTGAATTATGGAGTTGTTGGTAATTGTAAAAGTGCAGCTTTAATTTCAAAAGAGGGGGCAATTGAGTGGATGTGCCTGCCACAGTTCGATTCTCCATCGGTTTTTGCAAAAATACTGGATGAAAAGAAAGGTGGTAGTTTTGAAATTGTACCCAAATATTTGTACGAGGTTGCGCAATATTACATACCCCGGACAAAGATTCTGGTCACTCGCTTCAATTGCATGGATGGTATTTTCTCGGTGCATGATTTTATGCCGCGTTACCCCAATATTGAGAACGGGGGCTATTATGTTCCGCCGGATGTAATCAGGTATTTCAAACATATTGTGGGCGATCCGGAGATTACCCTGAAATATGCACCTCAATTAGAATATTCGCGTTATCCTACCAAAAGTGTTATTGAGGACAATTACATCAAATCATTTACAGAAAAGGGGACTTATGACTCACTCTATCTGTATACCAGTTTTGGCTTGCAGGATATCCTGGATGAAAAGCCTGTTAATCTTACGAAGGACGAATATTGTCTGATCAGTTATAATCAGAAATTATTGAATCAGGATGTCCGCCGGTGCAAACTGAAGCTTGAACGAACAAAGGTTTATTGGTTGAATTGGGCAGAACGGACAACTTCTTTCAGAAAGTATGAAGAAGAAATAATCCGTAGCGCCTTGACCCTGAAGATGCTCAGTTTTGACAAAAGTGGCGCTATTCTGGCTGCCTTGACCACCTCGCTGCCCGAGACCATTGGTGAGGAACGGAACTGGGACTATCGTTTTTGCTGGATCCGCGATGCGTCGATGGTCGTGAAAATCATGACTTCGCTTGGGCACATGAGAATGGCAAAGCGCTACCTGAGTTTCATTATTGATATTTTGCCGGATAAGAACGAGAAGATACAGATCATGTACGGTATCCGGGGAGAGAAAAAGTTGAAGGAATTTGAACTGGATCACCTTTCCGGGTATGAAGATTCGTTCCCCGTCCGGATTGGAAATGCCGCATATAAGCAAAAACAGAACGATATATACGGAATTCTGCTTGATGTTATTTTGCAGCATTTCGAGATTTACTCGGTTAGTCTGGAGCACAGCGAGGAGCTTTGGACGATTGTTCGGAACATCATAAAAGTAGTTGAGGCAAACTGGAAAAAACCGGATAGGGGCATCTGGGAGATCAGGAGCGAGAACAAGCATTTTACCTTTAGCAAGGTGCTGTGCTGGGTTGCGGTCGACCGGGCCGTTAAAATTGCAGAGATGCTAAAACGGAACCTGTATACTAAAGGCTGGGGTAAATTGCGGGATCGAATAAAGGAAGACATTCACAAAAATGCCTGGTCGGAAACCAAAAAATCGTTCACACAGGCTTATGGCTCGGAAGATTTGGACGCTTCGGTGCTTTTGATGGAGTCGTATGGGTTTATCTCGGCCAAAGATCAGCGGTATGTCGATACGGTTTTGGCTGTTCAAAGTGAGTTGGAACATAATGGCTTGATGTATCGCTACCGTAACCAGGATGATTTTGGGACACCAAATTCGGCCTTTACAATTTGTTCATTCTGGTTGGCGAACAGCCTTTATAAAATCGGGCGAAAGAAAGAAGCCGTTGAGAAATTTGAGAAGCTGATTAGTTATTCAAATCATTTAAACCTGTTCAGTGAAGACCTGGATTTTGACACAAAACGCATGCTGGGGAACTTCCCGCAGGCCTATTCTCACCTGGCGCTTATCGAAACAGCTATCACCATCTCGAATAGTAAAATCACAGAGGAAGAAGAGATACGGGATTCGTTGCATTAAAGGGGGGGCTTATTTGTTTCGATTTCGAAAATAGTATGTAGACAAAATATCCCATTCGCAAAAACAAAAAAAGGGACAGATTTCAAAAATCTATCCCTTCGTTTCGTAGCGAGAGGCGGGCATGATCCGCCGACCTTCCCGATTTGATCGGGACGCTCTAATCTACAGATCTACCGGGTGCTTTGTTGATCAGGCTTTCAATGAATGACCGACTTTTCATCCGCTTCAAATAATTCTCTCTTTTTAGGGCCTCAGTTTTATTCTCGAAAACTTCGGAATAGGCAATTGTCCAAGGTCTTCCGGATTTTGTAGAAGGGGTGGCTCCCGCATTGTGACGGATCAATCTCTTTTCAAGGTTGGCGCAACTGCCAATGTAAAATCGGTCTCTCGATTTGGAAAATAGTATGTAGACAAAATAGGGTCAATTCAGAATTGGGGTGGATTTGAGAATTCAAGCATAGATTTTAGCTACCCGAAAGAGGAAAAAATTGATA
>JBNKTK010000148.1:0-7850 GCA_050298035.1 Mangrovibacterium sp.
ATGGATTTCATTTTATCTCTGTTATATGTGTCACAAAGTCAGTCCTTCTCAAAACCTCAATTCTTGCTTTAACCTGTCATCTAAGGCTTTTTAAGTTGCCGGTTTAAAATAGTGATAAAATTTTGTTTTGATAAGCCATTGTCAACACCCGGTTCAGGCAGTTGGCGTTCCGCCAGCCCGAACACTTAATTGTTATGGGCTGGTTTTATTGATTTTTCTTGTCTTTTACTTTAATCGAGTATGATGTTATTATGCCGCCAGTCAAACCGCCTATTAAAAAATCACCAAAATTGAACCTTGTAATAATCTGACAGTTTCCATCTTCAGGAGTGTTTACATTTGTTCTGCCGATTGGTAATAGGCCCCAAAAAAGCCAAAACTGTTTTCCTTTTGCGTAGGTGTATTCGCTACCTTGTGTCTCTTTAAAGGTACCTACGCTTGTTTTGGTTGTCATACATGATGAAAGTATTGATGAAATGGCTATAGTCATTAATAGATTAATTAAGAATGATTTTGGTTTTTTCATTGTGATACGTATTATTTGAAATTTTTACTTGTTTTGTTTTTCAGTAATTTCTCATTTTTATAAATCCTATCTGGGCATTATTATTTGTTCCGCCTATCGTTTAGGTTTAGAACAGTCTAACCTAATTGTCGATGTTCTGGTATGTTTACGTTCGTTAAGTTTTCATTCTAACTTGCCCATAATGTTTGTGTATATGTACCAAACACATATATTTCTCTATTAACATTTGGTTCAAATACTATTGTCATTTCCGATGGTGGAAATGCAATTTTTCCGAATCCCAAAATACAAAAACTTTACAAAATATTTTTATCAAATGACAGATACGATTGGTCTGGGTGGGGGAGTGATTGTCGTTCCGCTATTACTTGTCGTTTTTCCGGGTGGCCTTTAGTGCCAGCTTTAGTTCCTTCTCTGCTTGTTTCAGTTGTTTGCGGGTGGCGTTAAAATGGTTCAGTGCCTGGTTGATCTGGATGTCGATGTTGGCCGGTACCAGCTCGTCTAAAACTAAACTGAGCTTGTCTTTGGTATCGGTAGCCGATTGTTCAGCCGCTTTTAGCATGGATTGAATGCGTAGTGCCTGTTGCTGTAACATGGGCTGTTTCCGGTCTTCGGCCGCATAGTTGGCATCAGTCGCTTCAAATTCGGCTTTTTTGGCATAAAGGTACAAGCTGTCTAACGCCGATAGTGCCTCATACGAATGATATCTGATTTCCTCCACGTCGTGCGCACCTTCATAAAACTGAAAGACATCGGTCACATCTTGCGAGAATTCCCAGGCCTTTTGTGTCAGTTCCAGTGCCATTTTAAATTTCGGGGCAATTTCCTGGCAGTGCGCCATTGTTCCGGCCAGGGCAAAAAACAGGAGGAGGGCTAGTTGTTTCATCGGGCATTATTTGGTGAATAAATTGGTTGTTGCAACGGCACATGTGCAGGTCGTTTATGTTTCCAACGTTTGTGCGACCACAAATAATATTCAGGCTGCCGGCAAATATCTTTTTCAATTTGGGCAACGTAGCGTTTCAGGACTTCATTTTCAGGCAGCTCCGCGGGATTTTCGGCCAAAACGGAAAAGGTCGTTTCATAAAAACCACGTTTTACCTTCCGGGTGTGCTGGTAGAGCACCGCATGGTTGGTGTGGCGGGCCAGCGACTCCGGCCCGGGGAAGAAGCCGGCTTCCCGGTTCAGGAAAACGGTCCAGAATTTCGTGTTCCATTTCGGGCGTTGATCGGCGCTCAGCCAGGTGAAAGTCGGTTTGTTCAGCCTTTTATACTGCAATAACTTCCGCATGATCTTTTTTGTCGACACCAGTTCGCTCCCGAACTGTTCGCGCGATTGGTTCATGTACTTGTCGAAAGTGAGGTTGCGGGCAGGGTTGTAAACCAGCAATACCCGGTGTTGCAGGTAATGCTGAAGGATGGAGTTCCACTCCCAGTTGTTGTAGTGCATGGTGAGCACCAAAACGCTTTTCCCTTCGTCATAAAACCGGTCGACAAGCTCCGGGTTTGTCACCTTCATCCGCTTTTTAAGCTGTTCCGCCGAAAGCGATTTCAGCATGATCCCCTCGATTGTCAGGTCGCAAAGATGACGGTAAAATGCCCGGCGAATCTCGTTTATTTCGTTGGCCGGTTTCTCAGGGAAAGCATGTCGTAGGTTTCCGGTAACCACTTTCCGGCGATAGCCAACCAGGTAATAGATCAGGTAAAAAAGCAGGTCCGACAGCCGGTATGCCAACCACATGGGCATCCACGATAACAGGACCAGGATGGCTATTCCGATATGGGTGACAAGTTTTTTCATTTGCTTTCTCTTGAATCCCGGGATTTAATTTCGGGGAATGAGCTGAATGTTTTCCGGTCGTTTGTGTTTCCAGCGCCGGTGCGACCACAGCCAGTATTGCGGCGTTTCCCTGATGATGCTTTCAATTTTATCGATGTAGCTCAGCAAAATGGTTTCACCCGTTTCTTTGGCCGGTTCCGGGAAAAGCTCAATAAAATTGACTTCATACTTTCCGCGGCCTAATTTTTTTGTGTGATGAAAGAAAACCGGCTGGTTGGTTTTGATCGCTATTTTTTCGGGCCCCGAAAAGAAGGGGGTTTCCTGGTTTAAAAACATGGTCCAGAATTGGGACGTCTGAAAGGGAGTCTGATCGGCTGCCAGCCATAAACAGCCCGGGCGTCCGCCTTGTCCAAACTGGATGGCCGTTCGGGCCGACAGGTTTACCGGAACCGATTTACCGCCAAAACGTTCGCGCATATCCAGCACAAAACGTTCCATTTCCGGGTTGTTCCTCACCGGGTTGTAAATCATTAAAAGCTGGTGTTTGGCAATGCGTTGCAGACTGGCGCTCCACTCCCAGTTGTTGTAATGCATCCCCAGTAAAATGATGCTTATGCCCTTATTGAAATATTCATTTGCTTTTTCAAGCCCTTTTACCGAAATACGTTCATCCAGCTGTTTGTCCGTCATGCGGTAAAGTTTGATCGCCTCCAGTCCCATATCGCAAAAATGACGGAAATACTGGCGGGCAATCCGGTCTATTTCCTTTTCGCTTTTTTCGGGGAAGGAGTTCCGCAGATTGGTGTACACGACATTTTTCCGGTATTTGATCACATGAAACAGCATGAAATAGAAAAAATCGGAAATCAGGTAAATTACCGGAAAGGGTAAGCGGGCAAATGCTTTTAGAAAAGCGACTACAGAGACATTCAAAAATTTCTTCATGGGAATATTTTGTCAATCGCAAATTTAAGATTTTTTCAGCAAGCCGGGCATTTTTTGAAGTCCACCGGAAAATCGTTTTTAAATTTTCAGGATAATTTGCAAGTTCAGGAGAAAACCAGCCTGAAAGGCTGACATCTCATAGCCCCGGGCTGAATTGTACCAGCCATTCAGGCTGAAAACAACAGTAATGATTATAATTTTAAAAGCATTTCCCGGTGAAGTTCATTGGAGAAATCAACTCCTCATGCAGATTTTTTCTGAGTCCTTTAGTATTTATTCCGGTCGGGCAATCATAATGCCGGTATACGATTTTTTATTCATCAGCTGATCGGCAAGTGGTTCTTCCGAAATAATTACCTTCTCAAGGGCCGACGAGGCGTGCATCAGGTGTATCCGTCCGTCAACTTTTACCAAAATGCCGACGTGTGCCACATCCAGCCCTTTTATCGTGGTGGTAATTCCCACGATATCGCCTTCCCGGAGCTTGTCTTCATTGGCTGCCACATCTTCCTTTTTCAGGTAGAAATAATCCCGCGATGAAATTTCCTGTTCCTGCCCGGCAATTACCGGAATCAGCTTGCTGTCTTCCTTTAAAACCTCGTAGCTGTCGGGGTGGGTCGACATAAAATTGACGGTGAATTCAACAGGCGAGCTAAACGCTTCGGCCGGTTCTGTTACCAGGTTTTTGTCCCGGTTATTGCGGATCCAGTCGCTGAAATAATGCAATCGCGAAGGATAACCGTCCCGCTTTCCGTTGCGGTACCTGATCTGTTCCAGTTCGTTGGCAAAACCGGCAAAACTGCTGTTGCCCGATTTGATTGTCCGGGCAATGGCCAGGCAGTTTTCGGCAAAAGTGGTGCAGTCCAGCTCCCTCAGGTTAACAACCAGGTTTTCGGCCTTCCCGTTTTCGAGGGTACCCGAAACATAGGGTATCCCCAGGAATGTTTTTCCGATTTCTTCAACCAGCAGGGCAGTTGGTTTTTCTTTTTCTTCGGAAAATTGATTGAGCAGGTCTGTCAGGATCAGACTGTCCTGCGCGGTGTAAATGATAGTTGATGGTTCGCTTTTACCTTGTTTTACACGGCTCTGACAGGCCAGCGCAACGATGAACAGGATAATTAAAACCGGAATTTTCTTGAGCATGCGGAAAAAATTTTCACTGAAAATACAAATAATTTTATGAGGCGGGTAGGGTAATTTCTTTTTACGACGGTAATTGAATGAATTTGAACGGATAATTCCTTAACTTTTTCGGATTTTAGTTGGGAAGTTTAGAAGAGGTTGCATTACAAAAACGTTTTGAAAATTGACAACTCAGGAATTCAGACAGCTGTTTGACCAGTATTTCGACCCGGTGCGAAATTACATCTATTTCCGTTCGGGCGACAAGGAATTGGCGACCGACATTGCCCAGGATGTGTTTATGAAGTTGTGGGAGAAACAGGTTGAGTACCGGGCCAAAGAAAATGTTGGGTTGCTTTACAAGATGGCTGCCGATGAATTTATCAGCCGTTACCGGCGGAAAGTGGTTGAACAGAGATACCTGAAAAAACTGGAGTTGCATTTTCGGGATGGTTCGCCGGAAGATCAGCTTCAGTACGAAGAGTTAAAGGAAAAATATGAACAAGCTTTGGGAGAGCTTCCTGAAAAACAACGCGTTGTTTTTTTGATGAGCCGGTCAGAAGGTTTAAAGTACTATGAAATTGCCGAAAGGCTTGGGATCAGTGTCAAAGCCGTTGAGAAGCGGATGAAAAAAGCACTTGGATTTTTAAAAGCGAATTTAAAAATGTCATGAAGAAGGAAAAAAAATATAGCGACAATAAAAACGTTGACCGCGAGCTTTTTGAGAAGCTGAGCGGCAACCTGGATGTTGGCTGGGACGAGCCCAAGGAGCTGATCTGGCAACAACTGGCTGCAAAAATGGAAAAGCCGGTGGAACAACCAAAAGTAATTCTATTGCACCGGCCGGTATTCCGGTATGCAATTGCTGCCATTGTGGTGCTGATGCTGGGTATTGGCTCGGTCATGCGGTTTTACCGGGCTGATTACGTGACCGGCGCCGGGGAGCATTTGCTGGTTACCTTGCCCGATGGATCGACGGTACAACTGAATGCGGAATCGTCTGTTGCTTTTCATCCCTACTGGTGGCGCTTCTCTCGCGAACTGGCTTTCGATGGGGAAGGTTATTTTGAGGTGGAAAAAGGGCGCAAATTTTCGGTGGTCTCAACTGAGGGGACAACTTCGGTGTTGGGGACCAGTTTCAATATTTATGCCCGCGATGATAATTACCGGGTCTCATGCGTTACCGGCAAAGTCAGGGTAACCGACAGTACCGGCCGGGATGAGGTGGTGCTTACTCCCGATCAGGCTGCAGAATGGGAACCCGGCGGTTTTGTGAAGCGGGAAGTAAATGGGGCAGATGCAACAGCCTGGATCGAAAACCGCTTTTTATACGACGGAGTCCCGTTTGACGAAGTGCTTGATGAAATTGAGCGGCAGTATGGCATTGAAATCCAGCGCGATTTGCCAGCCGATTTGGAATACACAGGGAACTTTACGATTAGTAATTTGCCGGCAGAAGAGGTTATGAATTATGTCTGCAAGCCTTTTAACCTTAAATTTGTAAAAGAAGGAGCCGGGAAATACCAGGTCTTTAAACAGGAATAAACACCCTTGAAAAAAATTATCCTTTTTGGTTATTTGTTGATTTCAAGCTTTTTTGTTTCCGGGCAAGAGCTTGAAATTGTATTTCAGGACAAACCGCTGAACCAGGTTTTTCTTGAGCTTCGCGACACTTACAACCTGCAGTTTTCATTCGATAATAAAAAACTGGCAACCTACCGGGTTTCCGTCAACCAAAAATTCCCCAATGCCGAAGAGGCTGTAAAATTCCTGCTGAAAAATTTGCCGTTGACATTCGAAAAAGCTGGCGATGTTTTTTTGATCTTCCCTGTGGCAATTCCGGTGCGTGAAAAAAACTTTCACCTTTCCGGAAGTTTTGCCGACCGGGAAACAAAGGAGAGCTTGCCCTACACGCATTTGCTGATCAACGGGCATGGGCTGATTACCGATCAACGCGGTAATTTCTCATTTCTATCAACAGCCGACAGTTTGTTCCATATCCAGGCATCTTACCTGGGCTATTATTTATTCGACAGCATTGTTCCGGCTACGTCCAACTACCCGTTTTATTTGACCCCTTCCGTTTTTAAACTGAAAGAAGTAAAGATTGAAGGGTTGAAAGTCGCCAAATCATTGCAGGTTGGCAATTTGCCGGGAATGATCAGGCTGAACCACCAGGTAGCCGGCTATTTGCCCGGCAATGGCGACAACTCGGTGTTTAACCTGTTGCGGTTGCAGCCGGGAATCCTGGCAGCCGGCGAACAATCAAACGACCTGATTATTTGGGGCAGCTACGAAGGGCAGAGCCAGGTTCTGTTTGACGGGTTCACCCTTTTCGGGATGAAGAACTTCAACGACAACATCAGCGCGGTTAACCCCTTGCTGGCAAAAGATATCCAGGTGATGAAAGGCGGGTTTGGCGCCGAGCACGGCGAACGTGTCGGAGGGATTGTCAACATTACCGGTATGGACGGGGATGTGGATGACCTGCACCTGACAATGAGTGTCAATAATATGACGATGAACGGTTTTTTGAGCATTCCTGTTGCCCGGAAGGCCGCCTTTATTATGGCTATGCGGCAAACGTATTACGAGCTGTACGAAACCGGCCAAATATCTTTGGGATCGAGAGGACGGGCGGGATACGGAAGCCTGGTTGACCAGAACATTTACCCCGATTACAACTTTCGTGACCTCAACCTGAAGTTTTCGGGAAAAGCTGATAACGGCGATTCATACAGCATTAGTTTTCTTCAGGGGCGGGATAAATTTTCGTATTCACTCGAGTATGAAACACAACGGGCAAACCGGATTTACGAAGACCGGGAAAATAACCTGCAAACAGGTTTATCAGCCCTTTATAACAAAGGGTGGGGGAGAAACGGACGCTCGGAACTGACTGCTGCCTATTCGGCACTGGAAACCGAAGTGGTCAATATCAGGCAATCGGGCAGGCAACAACCGTCGGGTAGCGGTGGCTACGGCAACGGGGGACAAGGCCAGGGTGGCTCCGATAGTTGGCAAACCCAGGTGAATGATCTCAACCAGAATAAGATTGAAGAGTTTAAGCTGAGCCTGCAAAATCATTTTGCGGTTTCGGCATCGCATAACCTGGGCTTTGGCGGGGGCATGTACTACAATCAGGTTCATTTTGTCGAAGATTCGTTCGATGTAAACCTGGTTGACCAGGGAATGGATGCGAGCCGTTTAAACGTTTATCTGGAAGATCACTTTTCGGCTTCACCGGCATTGAAAATTACCGCGGGCGTACGTGCCGACTACCCGTTAAACCTGGATCGGTGGTACATCCAGCCACGGTTTTCCGTGTCATACAGCCTGTCTGACAACCTGAAATTAAACGGCGCCTGGGGGCTTTATCGTCAGTATATTGTTCGTAGCTCGCTGATTGATGAACTGGGGAATTACCGGTATTTGTGGGCCATTTGCGATAATGGGGACATCCCGGTACAACAGTCGC
>JBNKTK010000149.1:0-7772 GCA_050298035.1 Mangrovibacterium sp.
AAAAAAATCGCATTATTGCTTGCAATTTTTGCAATTGGTTTGCAGTCGGTTTTGGCTCAAACCAAGGAAATTACAGGTACAGTGACTTCTGCCGACGACGGAAGTTCTATTCCTGGTGTTTCGGTATCTGTAAAGGGTACTACTCTCGGCACCATCACCGATCTTGATGGGAAATACGTGCTTAAAGTACCTCAAAGTGCAACTACGTTGCTGTTTTCATTTGTTGGAATGCAGACTCAGGAGGCAACCATCACTGGAAATACTGTGAATGTAGTTATGGAATCAGATGTCGTTGGCATTAATGAGGTTGTGGTAACTGCACTTGGGGTTGGCAACAGAAATGCTCGTGAAGTTGTTTATGCGACCCAAACAGTAAATTCAGAGGATCTATTATCCACTCCAACTAAAAATGCTTTAGAAGCATTGAGGGGAAAAACAGCAGGTGTTAAATTATCCACCGGCTCAGGCTCTGTTGGAGCTTCCACAAGAATTGTATTGAGAGGTGAAAGCTCTCTTACAGGAAATAACAATGCACTAATAGTGGTTGATGGTATTGCTATTGATAATTCAACCACTTCCGGTGGAGCCGAAGTTTCTACTACCGGTTATGCTGATTTTGGGAACAGGTTTAACGATTTGAATCCGAATGATATTGAATCTGTCACCGTACTTAAAGGCCCTTCAGCCACATCACTGTATGGATCTCGTGGTTCCGCCGGTGTTGTTTTGATTACAACAAAAAAAGGAAGTAAAGGCACAAAAATGAGAATTAATTACAATGGTTCATCTTCAATGGAAACTGCCATTATTCTTTTACAACGTCAAAACAAATTTGGACAAGGGTTCGATAATGCAAGTGTAGATTCAGGTGAAAACTGGTCGTGGGGCCCTGCGCTTGATGGTGTTGTGAGACCTTGGACAACCCCAATTGATTCAGACGGAGATGGTTCATTAGAAGCACTGACCAGACCTTACAGTGCTGTCGAAAATCAATTAAAAGATTTCTTTAATACCGGATACACCCAAAACCACAGCTTTGACATATCCGGTTCTAAAGAGGGTTTTACTTATTTTGCATCATATGGAAATACCGATCAAACCGGTATTTTGGACAATACCTATTATAAAAGAAACAACATAACCTTTAATGCTTCGGCACAATTAAGTAAAAAACTTCGGTCAGATTTCAAAGTCTCTTATGCTAACATTCGTCAAAACACAGCACAAGAAGGATCTCGAGCCTTTGAAGGAAACAATGCTTACGCCATGGCAGTTCAATCTCCGGTTAACATTCCATTTACCGAGCTGAAAGATTACAATAGCCCATTTCATGATATTGATGGGTATTGGGGGTCGTATTCATCTGTAAACCCTTATTATATATTAAATGAATACGGTAATGAGGCCAATATCGACAACTTCTTAGGAAATGCATCTTTAACTTATGAAATTTTAGATGGCTTATCATTAACCGGACGTTTCGGTGGTAATATTGTGAATACAAACACTGAGGTATGGACACCTCCATTTTCTCCAATCGAGCAATTGGTTTGGACTAATAATTTAGAAATAGCACCCCGTAATACCAAACATGAATCATTAGGAGATTATACCAGATACACAAAAAGAACCGAAAATATTGATGCCTTGGCTATGGCCAATTATTCTAAGACTTTTGGAGAAGATTTTACACTTGAGGCTTCTGCTGGGTACAGTTTTTTTCAAAGAAAAATTGAATCTTTAACAGGAAGCACTGTAGGTGGCTTGACTGTACCGGGTGTATATAATTTAGCAAATAGTGTTGAAAGTCCTACTTCTACCCAATACAAAAGTAAGTATATGATATATGGAGCATTAGCCAATGCTACTATTGGGTACAAAAATGCTGCATTTTTAGAATTGTCAATAAGAAATGACTGGTCTTCTACACTTCCGGCTGAAAGTAACAGCTTCCTGTATGGAGCCGTTGGTACCTCACTGATATTTACTGATCTGTTTAATATTGAAAGTGATATTCTGAATATGGGTAAACTAAGAGCAAGTTGGGGAACTACCGGAAAAGATGCAGATCTTTATTTGCTGGATTCATATTTTGTAGGAAATCCAACTATTGTTGGCTTAGGAGATTACGCATTATTCTTCCCTAAAAATGGCATTCCCGGTTTTACACTTGGAAACACCATCGGAAATCCAAACCTAAAACCTGAATTAACGACAACTTTCGAAGTAGGTACTGATCTTGGTCTCTTTAAAGACATCGTTAACCTGTCATATACATATTACAAATCAATTCATACTGACCAAATAGTTGTTATTAGTTTGCCCAGATCTACCGGCTATACTCAAACAGCAGCAAACATTGGAGAAATGGTTAATAAAGGGCACGAACTCACGTTAAGTCTCAAGCCTTTAAATAGAGTTGTTAAAGGATTGGATTTTGAAATGTTTGCCACTTATTCTAAAAATGACAATGAAGTTACCAAAATCACTGATGATCTTGATGAATTAACTATTGGCAGCTTTGGGTTTGCTGCAGGTACCACAGTTGATTTGGTTGCAAAAGAAGGCTTGCCATTTGGTACCTTTAAAGGTAATAATTTCAAGTATAATAATCTAGGTCAAGTCATTGTTGATGCTAATACAGGTTTCCCTGTTTATGCTGATGAGGATGAATATTTAGGTAATTACCAACCTGATTATTTAATGAGCTTTGGTATCAATGCCAATTATAAAGGATTTGGGCTCAGAGTATTATTTGACATGAAAAAAGGAGGTAAGTTTGCATCTGAAACAAAATATTCGGCTGAATTCAACGGTACTACCGTCAACACTACAATTTATGGTAGACAACCTTACATTATACCAAATTCGGTAGTAGAAAATGAAGATGGATCTTATTCTGAAAATACAATTGCGATTACAGAACAAGATTATTACACTAATTATGATGCACCTGTTTCAACTCAATTAATTGATGCAAGTTATCTGAAATTAAGAGAAGTTGAATTAAGTTATACTCTACCAAAGAAGTTCTTAAACAAAACATTTATCACTAATGCTAAATTGGCTCTTTATGGCAAGAACCTTTGGTATTGGCTACCTGGCAAAAATAAGTATGCCGATCCTGAAGTCAATGGCCCTTCTTTAACTGGTAATGCTCAAGGTATTGAAACTACTCAAACACCTTCAGCCAGATCTCTGGGAGTTAATCTACAATTATCATTCTAAATTAAAGATATTATGAAAAATAAATTCAAAATAATTATAATTCTACTATTAACACTCAGCTATTCGTGTAGCTTAGAAGACGTTAATGTTGACCCTAACACATTCCCGACCGCGGGTGATGCTCAAGTATTGAGTTCATCCATAGGGTTCCTGGGGTATATTATTGATACTGACCTGAATTACAGTGAATCGTTCTTATGGAGTCAATACTACACATGGGGTATTGGTGTTGCCATAGGAAATCCGGAACGTTATGTGCAAGCAGCTACTGATAATGACAATTATTGGCAACGTGCTTATGCGAACTCACTTGCAGATTTAGATTACATTGATAAAAATAGTAGTTCTGCAGCCTACCGGGGAATTTCAAAAGTTCTGAAAGCATATATTTTTCAAGGTTTAGTAGATCACTTCGGAGACATTCCGTTTACTGAAGCCCTAAATGGTGCAATTGAGAATGGATCAAATTTGACTCCTCATTATGATTCAGCTGAAACTACTGTATATCCTGCTTTGGTCACCATGCTGGATGAGGCATTGGAAGAATTGGATTTATCAGAAGGCGATGTTGGAGATGATGATTTCATTTATCAAGGTAACACTACAAAATGGATCAAATTTGCAAATTCACTTAAATTGAGAATACTTTTGAGAACATCAGAAGTTGCACCTCAAGCTTCTTTGATAAAAACTCTTGTGACCAACGGCAGTTTTATTGAAACAGTTGACGATATGCCATTCATACCTTATTCAGGTGCTTCAGGCGACCAAAACCCAATGTATGCAAGAGCTGAATGGGGAGTAGGTAATTTTTACTTTGCAAGTAATGCCTCATTAAATGTACTTCAAGATAAAAATGACCCAAGAAGATTTACTCTTTATACTTTAGCTACATCCGGAACTTCTAGCGGTAATTTAAGGGGTATTGACCAAGGTACTATAGACGATGAACCTTTTACAGCTCCTGCCACTGATTATAGTATGTCTTCCACATACGCATACGGAGACACAAATCCTGTAATCTTAATGAGTCCCTGGGAAGTTTGGTTTTTAAGAGCAGAGGCAGCCGCAAGATATGGCACTAATGACGATGAAACAACCGCTTTCGAAACTGCAGTTAGTTCTAACTTCTCATATATGGGATTAGATGGTACATCTTACATTAGCTCATTGGGATATAATAGTTCTGACCCACTAGATGATAAATTGGATATGATAGGTGTTCAAAAATGGATATCATTGAACGGAACGCAAGAGGATGAAGGTTGGATTGAAGCTCGCCGTTTTGACAGACCTTCGAGCAGGCTGTTTACTGATGCTGAAGATGGTATTTGGCAAACTCCTCCCTTATCAGTATTACCAAGTGGAGAATTTCCTTCAGCATGGTTATATCCGGCTACTGAAAGAAGTTTTAACCCAAATGCTCCGGCACAACGTACCATTACTGATAATATATTTTGGGACAACTAAAAACATATAATTATGAAGAATTTAAAATTATTGATATATATAATTCCAATCTTTGGATTGGTTATGACGAGCTGTGACCCCAGTGTTGAAGCTCCTGGTTTTGATTATAAATCAGAAGTAACCTACTTACCTTTGATTACGCTCGAAGGTGGTGATGTAGAGCTTGAGTGTGATGCCACATCTTATACTGATCCCGGAGCAGTAGCATCAGCCGGTGGAAATGAGATAGAATTAATTACTAACGTATCTGGTACATATTTTGGAAGTAATACCGTAGATGGACCTGATATTTACAGTGTTTCTTACTCTGCCTTCAATGCTGATAGTATTCCGGCTACCGGATTTCGTAGTGTATTTTGGCCTCCTTGTCAAGGTGATTTAGTAACTAGTATCGCAGGAGTTTATAGTTGTTCTATGACTAGAACTCCCGGTTATGCTACCTCCGGTATTGGTCCTATTTTAATTAGAGATTTGGGAGATGGTGTATACGGAATATCTGACGCAATTGGTGGCTGGTACGATAAGGAATATGGTTACGGTCCCGATTATGCTGCTACAGGTTTGACAATAGTAGCCAATGATATTGCAGCTAATGACTTTACATTGAACAACACTAAATCGACACTACCTTGGGGTGGAGCCGTTTACTTAACAAATTTCTCGGTTGATAGCGGAGCAGGTACTATTTCGATGACTACCGAATGGGTAGATCATCCTTACGTATGGAAAATTACTTTGACCCCGATGTAGCAGTCAAATGAGTTTTAGGCTTTATAAATTATTTTAAAAATAAAAAAATGAGATATAATAAATTAAAATATTTAAGCTTTTTGTTTTTTACATTAGCTTTATCAATATCATTTGTTTCCTGCGAAAAAGTAGAATCAATTGCAGATGAAAGTGGTATAGTTGCTGAAGACATGATGGGTAGCTGGTATGTAGAGTTTTTGTATGATGGCGAAGATATTTATCATGCCGGATTTAAAAAAATAAATACCTATAATACATCTACCAATGATGGAGCTTTTATGTGGATAGATGATAATGCAAACTTATGGGAATTTAAAGTTAAATGTCCAATAAACTCGTCAGATCAGACTTTTTCTGGTTCCGGACTTTATAGTAATATTGATGGTTATGAAGTGGATGTTACTATTACTAATGGAAAGATAACCAAGGATGGAATTACTTCACCTAGTGGTCAAACAACTGATAAAATTGATTTTGAAGTTGAATTTTCAGATGATCCAGGTTCTGTTTACCAAATTGTTGGGTATCGTTATACAGGCATAGTGGGTGATCAACCTTAAAAATTTAACTAGGTTCAAAACTTTAAAAAACCATCCGATTTTGGATGGTTTTTTATTTTGAATGTCTGTCTCGTCCTGAAATAGCGTTACAAAAAAAGTAATGTTATGACAGAAAGAAATCACTCACAGTACATTAAGCGAACGCAAAAGGACTACTCCATGTCCTTTAAATTACAAGTTGTCCGGGAAATTGAAAGCGGAGAACTTAGCATGACAACGGCTACGCGCAAATATGGGATACAAGCGAGAAGCAGTGTTCGCAATTGGCTCCGGAAATATGGTACCTTTGATTGGGAGAATCAATCACCTCCGAATATGCCTAAAAACCAGGAACAAAAAATCCTTGAAGCCAAGGTAAAATTGATAGAAAAGCAGAAGGCTTTTTTAGAGCAACAAGTCGACAGATCAGACCGGAAGGCCGTTCTCTTTGACATAATGATAGATCTTGCAGAGAAAGAGTTCAACATTCCAATAAGTGTCACATCCTGAAATAACGCTACAAAAAAAGCATGTGATGGAAGAAAAAGCTAAGGATCTCTATATCAATTATCCCCGAAAAGATTATTCGATGAGCTTTAAACTTGCAGTGGTCAGGGTCGTTGAGAGTGGTGCCACTGTGATGAAGGTAACTTCGGAAGAGTCTGGGTTCAAGGGTACGAAGCCACAACTGGATGGCGTAGAAAATATAGTGCCTTTGAAAAGGTTTCGCCCCTGTGACATCTGTCAAAAACTCCTCAGCAAAAGGTATTGAGATAGAACAAAAGGTTCGGTTACTGGAAAGAGAAAAGCTTTTTTAGTGTAGAAAGTGATCAATCCAGCTGATAAAACAAATATACTCTACCGCTTGGTTCATCTGACAGTACAAGAAAGCTCATCATTACCAGTAGCTGGCACTGAGTTCGATTTTCAAACTCCTGATAATGTGTGGAATATATTCGACAAAATTACCTCTATCCCCTAGGGGGAGCAAAAGCGGTCCATTATTTGGGGTAAAAGTTCCCTTCAGGGGACTCGATAGCTATCGAGCTGGAGTGATCTGGCATGCAAATCAGTATATTAAGAATCGAACTCAGGTTAATCCTTATTTCAAGAAGATCCTTGGCTATGGTGCGGAAGGACGACATACAGAAGACTATGTCAAGACACAGAGAAATGTCCATAAAAAACAGAAAGTATGCAAATAATCCGATAATCCAACATTTAAACAGGAGCACTCAATATTGCTGAGAGCAATACCAGAAACCACAGAAAGCTAAGATCGAGAAGAAAGAGAATCCAGATTAAAAAATGAAAGCCTCCATTCTTTACACCACAATACTCCGATCATAAAAATACATGAATCCTCACTCAAAAAATCTATTTTATTGCTGTTTTTCACAAAACAGATCAACTCTGATTTAAATTACATTCCATTCATGCGATTCAAATCGTTATAAAAAAGGGCTACAATAGTCTAACTTATTTACCATAGCACAAACAGCACACTACAATCTGACAAAAATCATATTCTACAGACTGTATTTATTGACTGTATCTCTTTTATATACAGATCAAATTTATAATTTTGTGTAAATAAAGTTTTCTACAGAACCACACATTCTTTCAATTTTAAATTGGAAGATAAATCAATAAAACAATATCGAATCTAACTTTAACTGTTTCGGGGGCAGCTGAAAACGATTATATGTAGAAATCAAAAAGAATAATTACATATTTACTGTCCTTTTTTCTTTAGTAAAGAATTGATGCTATTTAATTATTAAA
>JBNKTK010000150.1:0-7755 GCA_050298035.1 Mangrovibacterium sp.
CAATGGAGCTAAGCGAGAAGCAATCGGAGTGTTATGGCCGGGCTGCAAATTTGTGCAGCCGTTTTGAAAAAAGTACCTGGCAAATTTGGCAAAAGTTGACAGAGTGGGGCCTGGATGAAGATGAAGTCGAACCGGTAATTGAACGGTTGCTTGCGGAGAAATTTATTGATGACGAGCGATATGCCCGAAGTTATGTGCGGGATAAGTTTCGTTTCAATAAATGGGGGAAAATAAAAATTGCCTACAATCTGAAAGTTGAACGAATTGCAACTGGTGTGATTGAAGAAGCTTTAGGTGAGATCGGTGACGAGCCGTACCGTGAGACCCTCGCTCAGTTGTTGAAGGACAAGGATAAGTCAATCAAAGTGGTTAATCAATACGACCGGAAAGCGAAGCTTTTTCGTTTTGGACAAAGCCGTGGTTTTGAACCCGGAATAATTTATTCTGTTTTGGATGAGCTTGTTGAAGGTTGAGGAATTTAAAAAGAAACAAACAAACTGAAAAATTCACGCTGAAATTTCGATTGGGGTGTTCTATATAAAGTTGAATCATCTTTTTTCATGTTTTATCAACATTGGTTTCACAGGCTGAATGAAAACTGTAATTTTATGCTAGCCGAAAAAAAGGCTGATGGATTTGTCGTTGATTGATTTAAATTACCTGAAAATGATCCCGTTTACACACTTACATGTTCACTCGCAATATTCAATTTTGGATGGCGCTGCCAGTATAAAAGGGCTGGTTGGCAAAGCTAAGGGAGACGGGATGACCGCGCTGGCATTGACCGATCACGGGATGATGTTCGGGGTGAAAGAATTCTGGGATACCTGCAAACGGGAAGGGATCAAACCAATTTTGGGCTGTGAAACTTATGTGGCCACACGTACTATTCACGATAAAAACGACAAGATCGACCGGTCGGGCGACCACCTGATTTTGCTGGCAAAAAACCGCACCGGGTATGTCAACCTGATTAAGCTAATATCGGCTGCCACAACCGAGGGGTTTTACTACAAGCCCCGGATTGACAAAAACTTGCTAAAGCAACACAGCGAAGGACTGATTATTTCATCGTCATGCCTGGGGGGAGAGATTGCTCAGCACATTATGAATAATTCCATTGATAAAGCTGAAGAAGCGATTCAGTGGTTCAAAAGTGTTTTTGGTGCCGATTATTACCTGGAACTTCAGCGGCATAAGTCAGAAATGCCGGAGCTGAACGAACAGGTTTATAACAACCAGGTGATGGTGAATGAGGTGATCCTCGACCTGGCAAAAAAGCACGATGTAAAAGTAATCGCGACCAACGATGTGCACTTTACCAATGCAGAAGATGCTGATGCACACGACCTGTTGATCTGTCTGAACACCGGAAAAGATGTCGACGATCCGAACCGGATGCGGTATACCAAGCAGGAGTGGTTTAAAACCACGGCTGAGATGAATAAGTTGTTTGGCGATGTCCCCGAGGCATTGGCCAACACGCAGGAAATTGTGGATAAAGTGGAGGAGTTTGAGCTTAATTCCGACCCGATTATGCCTCCGTTTCCCATACCGGACGAGTTTGGAACAGAAGCCGACTATCTTCAAAAATATTCTGAAGAAGATCTGTTCAACGAGTTTGGCGAGAATTCGTTCAAACGATTGGGCGGTTTCGATAAAGTTTTGCGCGTAAAGCTTGAAGCTGATTATTTGCAGCACCTGACTTACATTGGTGCGAAAGAGCGTTACGGCGATCCGCTGCCGGCTGATGTGCTGGAACGGATCGACTTTGAGCTGGATACCATCAAAACGATGGGTTTCCCGGGATACTTCCTTATTGTGCAGGATTTCATCAATGCTGCACGTGAGATGGGGGTGTTGGTTGGCCCCGGACGTGGTTCCGCAGCCGGTGCTGCTGTTTCCTATTGCGTTGGGATTACCAATATCGACCCCATCAAGTACGATTTGCTGTTCGAGCGCTTCCTGAACCCCGACCGTATTTCCATGCCCGATGTTGATATCGACTTCGATGATGACGGTCGCCAGATGGTGCTCGACTGGGTAACCGAGAAATACGGACAGGATAAGGTAGCCCATATTTGTACGTTTGGTACCATGGCTACCAAACTGGCCATTCGCGATGTGGCCCGTGTACTGAAACTTCCGTTGCCCGAAGCAGACCGCTTGGCAAAGCTGGTGCCCGAAGCGCCCAAAATGAGTTTCGAAAAAGCCTATAAGGAAAGCCCGGAACTGTTGCGCGAAAAAACATCCGATGACCCGCTGGTGGCCAGCACGCTGAAGTTCGCCCAAACGCTGGAAGGTTCTGTGCGCCAGACCGGGGTGCATGCCTGCGGGATTTTGATCAGCCGCGACACGCTTTCAGACCACATCCCCATTATGCCCACGAAGGACGAAAATCTGTACACAACGCAGTACGACGGTCGTTTTGTTGAGGCGATTGGGTTGCTTAAAATGGACTTCCTGGGGTTGAAAACCCTTTCGATTATAAAAGAGACACTTGAAAATGTCCGCCTGTCCAAAGGAATTGAGATAGACATTGATAAAATTCCGATGGATGATGAGAAAACATTTGAACTGTTCAGCCGGGGCGATACGACTGCGATTTTCCAGTTTGAATCGCCCGGAATGAAAAAGCACCTGCGCAGCCTGAAGCCCAACCGATTTGAGGACCTGGTCGCCATGAACGCGCTGTACCGTCCGGGACCAATGGAATACATCCCCGACTACATTGACCGGAAACATGGGCGCAAGAAAGTGGAGTACGACCATCCCATGATGGAAAAGTACCTGAGCGACACCTACGGGATCACCGTATTCCAGGAACAGGTGATGCTTTTGTCTCGTCACCTGGGCGGTTTTACCCGGGGCGATTCCGACTCGTTGCGTAAAGCGATGGGTAAAAAGATGATTGCCGTAATGGACAAGCTGAAAGTGAAATTTGTGGAAGGTTGTAAGGCCAATCCAAAATTCATGGAAGGCTGCAAAGAAATTGGTAGGGAAAAAGAAGCCGACAAGCTGATCGATAAAATATGGAAGGACTGGGAAGCATTTGCCAGTTATGCATTCAACAAGTCGCACTCGGTGTGTTATGCGTACATCGCGTATCAAACCGGCTATTTGAAAGCGCACTTTCCGGCCGAGTTTATGGCTGCCAACATGAGCCGTAACATGACCAACATCACGGAGATCACCAAGCTGATGGAAGAATCGCAGCGGATGGGGATCAATGTTCTGGGGCCGGATGTGAATGAAAGTTTCCTGAAATTCACGGTAAACAAGAAAGGCGATGTCCGTTTCGGTATGGCTGCCATCAAAGGGGTTGGGGCCGGAGCTGTTGGTGATATTATCGAGGCCCGAAAGAAAGGCTTGTTCTCCGATGCTTTCAATTTTGTGGAACGGGTTAATCTGCAGTCGGTCAATAAAAAGAATATTGAAGCCCTGGCAATGGCTGGTGCTTTCGACAGTTTTGGCTACAAACGCAGCCAGTTCTTTGCGGGTACCGACCCAAACGATGTCAGCTTTATTGAAAAACTGATCAAATACGGACACCAAATTCAGCACGATAATAATAGCAATCAGCAATCATTGTTTGGCGAAATTATGTCGGCACAGGCCGTAAAAACACCTGATTTGCCCAATGTCCCTGAATGGGCCAAAATTGTTTTGCTTGAAAAGGAAAAATCGTTGATTGGGATTTATCTTTCGTCGCATCCATTGGATGAATATAAACTTGAGATCGAGAATTTTGTCAGCAAGGAATATTCATTGAGGGACCTGAATAGCAGTATTGATGCACTAAAAGGCAGAGAGATTACTTTTGCAGGTATGGTGACCGAGGCTTTCGAAGCCATGACCAAAACGGGCAAACCGTATTGTAAAATGACCCTGTCCGATTACAGCGACTCGTACCAAATCCCGTTCTTTGGGAAAGACTATGTGGAGTTTGCAAAGTTCTGCAAACCAAACCTGTTTTTGCTGGTGAAGGGAGTTGTGCAGGAAAGTTTCCGTCCCGGCCAGCTCGAATTTAAGGTGCGCTACATCGAAATGCTGGAAGAGGTGCGAAAAAACCAGGTGAAAAGTGTGACCGTTCAGGTGGCAGTGCAGTCTATCACACCGGAGCTGGTGCAGGAAATTGAGGACATTAGCCGGCGAAACCGGGGAACTGTCTTGTTGAAGTTTAATATTTGGGACTCGGAAACAAAAACAGTTGTCAATCTGTTTTCAAGAAATACGCGGATTGAAATGAACCACGAGATTGAACGTTTTTTGAGGAACCATGAAAATCTGACGTTTAAAATAAACTAGTTTTGAAAAATATTAATTGATTATCAACCCAAAAAATATTGAAATTATGGCAATAGAAGTAAATGACGCAAATTTTGAAGAGCTTGTTCTTCAGTCTGATAAACCGGTTTTAGTTGATTTTTGGGCCGAGTGGTGTGGCCCTTGCCGCATGGTGGCCCCGGTTGTTGAAGAATTATCACATGATTACGAAGGCAAATTGCTGGTTACCAAACTGGATGTTGACAGCAACCCTGAAACAGCTATGAAGTTTGGCATCCGCAACATTCCGACAATCCTGTTCTTCAAGGGTGGTGAAATAGTGGATAAACACGTTGGAGCTGCTCCAAAATCAGCGTTGGCCGCAAAAGTCGATTCTATTTTATAGATAATTATCAATGAGATATTAGGGCAGATTTCGGTCGTGCCCTTTTTTTTGCTTAAAGTTAAATCGATGCGAAAAGTAATTCTCTATATTGCACAAAGTCTCGACGGCAAAATTGCCCGGTTGAACGGAGATGTGGATTGGCTCGATACCATCCCGAATCCTGATAATGAGGATTATGGATACACTTCGTTCTACAACTCAGTTGATGTCACGTTGATGGGGAGCAGGACCTATGAGAAAATCCTTTCGTTTGGGATAGATTTCCCGTATGCCGACAAGGAAAACTATGTTTTCACCCAACAAAAGGGAAAGCAGGATACTCGGTTTGTCCGGTTTGTAGGCGATAACATCGTTGCCTTTGTACAGGAATTGAAAAAGGAAGAGGGCAAAAATATCTGGCTGGTCGGGGGAAGCGAAATCAATACCATTTTATTTAATGAGGGGTTGATCGATGAGATACTGCTGTTCACCATGCCGGTAACTTTAGGTGAAGGAATTCCGCTGTTTACCGATCAGCTTCTGGAACGGAAACTGGTTTTGGCAGAGGTGAGTAGTTTCTCAACCGGGGTAATTTTGAAGAAATACCGTTTGCTGACGGAGTAGGCTCATTGTCATTTTCTTTGCCGGAAATGGGAAAAACCTTGTACCTGTTGGTTCTTTCCCTATTTTTGTAGCGCATGCAAAACCTGTTCGACATACAACAGTTTCAACAGTTCGATAACCTGGAACTGATTGCCCGCGAAGTGGTCGAGGGCTTTATTACCGGACTGCACCGGAGTCCGTTTCATGGCTTTTCGGTCGAGTTTGCAGAGCATCGTCAGTATAACCAGGGCGAATCGACTAAACACATCGACTGGAAATTGTTTGCCCGCTCCGACAGGTTGTACATCAAGCAATACGAAGAAGAAACAAACCTGCGCTGCCAGTTGGTGATCGACACCTCTTCATCGATGCTTTTCCCTTACGAGAAGGGGAAAAACAACTTGTTCAACAAGCTGGCTTTTTCGGTCTATTCAGCTGCGGGACTGATCTATTTGATGCGCCGCCAACGCGATTCGGTAGGGCTGACTTTGTTTTCCGACCATATCGAGTTTCATTCGGAGAACCGCCTGTCGATGGTACATGCCGAACTTTTGTATGGCAAGCTGGCCGGTTTGCTGACGGTTGAAAAGGACGATTTGCGTAAAACGACCAACACCATTGATGCGCTTCACCAAATAGCCGAGCAGGTGCACAAACGCTCGCTGATCATTATTTTCAGCGATATGATGGATGAGGGAAAGGATGAAGAATTGTTCTCTGCCCTGCAGCACCTGCGCTACAACAAACACGAAGTCATCCTGTTTCATGTGTCTGACCACAAGCAGGAGCGAGAGTTTGATTTTCAGAACCGCCCGTACCGGTTTGTCGACCTGGAAACCGGGCAACAGCTCCGGTTCTCGCCGCAGGAGCTGCGTGAAAACTACCGGAAGGCAATTGAACAGCGTTTTGAAGACCTGAACGTAAAATGCGGCCAGTACCATATCGATTTGGTTGAGGCCGACATCAACGAAAACTTCTCACAGGTTTTAATGAACTTCTTGTTGAAACGAAAGAAGTTGTTTTGATTATTATCTGGCATGTTCCAGAGGGGGCAAAACCTTAGCTATTTAATCAGTCAATTTGTAGCAGACCAATCGCTGAAGGTATCTCAGGTATAATTTGCCGTTAGCAATGGCAGGCGCTGTCCATGCCGGATTCTTTACATCCTCTATTGCTCCCGCAATTTCTCCGGTCAATTCCAGCTTTTCAGGATTGGGTTTGATCCGGAATAAATTCCCTTTCAGATCCAGGCAAATAATCGATCCATCTGCATAAATGATTGTACCCATGCCTAACTGGTCTGTACTCCAGCATTCTTTTCCGGTGATTAATTCCACGCATTTAAACAATCCTTTATTTCGGCCACTTTCACCTGAATACCCATAAATATACCCGTCTATTATAATTGGGTCCGAATGTTGAGCAGCGATTACTTCGCTTTTCCAAAGTACCTCATATTTATCTTTAGAGACTTTTAAAACCTGTCCTCCCATACCGTATGCCGAAGTGTGGAAGATCAGATTGCCGGATACAGCCGGAGTGGTTGCGTTTACCCCGTAATCAGTCGCCCAGGGCACCTGCCAGAGCTCATGCCCATTATCGGGATTAAGGCAAGACAAGCCAGCAGCATGGTAGACCAGTAACTTGGTGACACCGTCTGTTTCAATCAGGTTCGTGGCTGAATAACCGGCTCCTCCCGACAAGGATTTCCAAACCATTTCCCCGGTAAATTTATTATAGGCAATAACCAGTGCGCTACCACCTCCCTGCACAAAAACTTTATCATTAAAAACGAACGGTGATGTTGAAAAGCCCCAGTCTGGTTCCTCTCCTCCAACATCCTTTACATTTTTGTGCCAGATCATCTTCCCGTCTTCGAGAGACCAGCAAACCAAATCACCACTTCGTCCGAAGGTGTAAACACAACTGTCATCGATAAAAGGAGTTGCACGTGGACCTGGTCCGTGGCTTGTACCTGCTTCCGTTTTATATGTTCCCTTCCAGATCAGTTCTCCGGTTTCGGGATTCAAACAGAACACCAAATCATTTTCATCATCACGTCCGGTGGTGACCAGACGGTTTCCTTGTACAACAACAGATGACCACGAAGCATTTGACTTACCTTGGCAAAGAAAATCGATTTGCCATAATTTCTGAAGTCCATTTGACCAATCAGTTTTTATTCCGGTTGTCTTAGTACATGACAAAAATATAAATTGGTGATTATCAGTAAAATAAGCACTAAAATATTTGATTAAAACCTTGAATGTCAGTATCTTATAAAGGATTACCAAGTCGTTTTATGAGAAATATGACATCCAAGGCTGAGGCGAAATATAGTGAATTAGTTTCCATTTTCCATGAACAGTCAGGTTGGAACCTGGCACGAGTTAAGTTCTTTGTTTTAATGATCCGTGCATTATGTAAAGTGCAAACTGTTGGATTTGAGAAGCTGGCTTCAGCATTCGATTGCCATGCAAGTACCAGTTCGTCTTTGCGTA
>JBNKTK010000151.1:0-7752 GCA_050298035.1 Mangrovibacterium sp.
TCCGCGGTAAGACCTGTCATAATTCCAAAGCGATGATTGCCAACCACTTTGTTGTAGCGCAATAAAGCAGTGTAGTTCTGATAAAACGTGTTATCCGACTCGGCCGAAATACTTGGAGTGTTGTTTAAGGCACCAGCGGCTGGCGTTCCATCCCACTCATAAAGTGGCACTTTAAGCTTGTACAAGTCTCTCCGGTACTGGTTCGATTGCCAGGAAGCACTTCCCTCAAATTGCAGATCTTTTACCAGTTCAATCGTCGTTTTCATATCGACCCGTATCATATCATTTGTCTTATTGTCCCTACCTCCGTCAGTCGTTAATGCAGCGGCGTTTCTGTTCCCGGCATTGTGAAAGTTTGAGTGCCATTGCCCATAAGGGTTTTTTGCAGGGAACAAAGGCGGATCCTGTGATACCAGGGAAAAACCAAGACCACCGGATGGCGACGAAGTTTTATCCTTTTGATAATTGACATCTGTCGTTAACTTGATGCCTTTTGTAATCTGATAGTCGTAATTCAAGCGCAAATTATATTGTTTTTGGCCATCATAGGCCGTAGCCAGGTTTCCTTGATTGTTTGCATAGGCTCCGGAAATACGGAAATTGGTCTTATCTGTTGCCCCCGAAACACTGATATTGTTCT
This sequence comes from Mangrovibacterium sp., assembly GCA_050298035.1. Lineage (GTDB taxonomy): Bacteria > Bacteroidota > Bacteroidia > Bacteroidales > Prolixibacteraceae > Gaoshiqia. The sequence goes on from JBNKTK010000151.1 coordinate 641, forward strand.
GGTTCGAAATGCGGGGCTGAAACATTTCCGTGTAACGGTCACCCTGACCAACGTACATTGTATTCCAGTGGGCAGTAGGATAGAAACCTGATTCGCCCTGCGCCAATTTTTCCATGACGTCCTTATCCGCAAACCACCAGGTCGGCGTAGGTTCTTCAGCATTGGCCGCCAAGAACATCTTGGCATATTCCTGCATGTTCGCACTAGGGGTCCTGATGCCCATGGTATTTAAGCGGATCGTAGAACCGATATCGACTTTCATCTTGCCTTTTCCCCTTTTTGTTGTGACGAGGATAACCCCGCCGGCAGCTCTCGATCCGTAAATAGCAGCCATCCCGTCTTTCAAAACAGAAATTGATTCGATATCATCCGGGTTCATACCAAAAAAGGCATTACCGTTGCCTTTGTCACTAGTTGTTGATTGTGAGGCATCAATCATCGGCACACCATCGATGACGATCAGCGGCTGAACATTACCGGATATTGAAGAGGCACCACGAATCTGCATATCGATATTCTCGTTACCCGGTCGCGAAGACGTCCTGCTAATTACTAAACCAGGCGTTGCCCCTTGCAAAGCAAGAACAGGATTGGTAACTGCCCTGCTTTCTAGTTTTTCATTCGAAATAGTTTCAATAGAACCGGTCAGGGTTGCTCTTTTCTGCGTACCATAACCTACTGCAACGACTTCGTCAAGCCCGATTGAGCTTTCCTCCATGGTAACATTGAATACCGTTTGGGAGCCAACCGCTATTTCTTGTGTTTTCAAGCCGACAAACGAAAAAACAAGAACGTCTTCTGAAGAAACGTCAACTAAATTAAAGTTTCCATCAAAATCGGTAATGATCCCTTTTGATGTTCCTTTAATGACTATCGTAACACCGGGCAGGGGTTGTCCGTCGGAATCTTTTACCTGACCTGAGACTTTTTTTCCCTCTTGCTGGATGGACTTAAAATCACTACTGCCGTCTTTCATCAGAATGATCTGACGGCCTGATATTTTATAGCTCACTCCTGTTCCTTCAAATACTTTTTGAAGGATACTTTCAATGGAGGCATTCTCCATTTCCACACTGACGTCTTTGTTTACATCGATGTCTTCGTTCGTGTAAAGGAAAAAGAACTCACTGCGGTCTTCAATGGATTTTAAAACATCCCGGACCTTTGTGTTTTGGAAAGAGACATTCAGCTTTGTTTGCTGAGAGTAGACACTGGCACTTAGGTGCACAAATGTTACTAATAAGAGCATAAAGGTTAGTTTCATAATACGTAACCATTTTAACAGAGGGCATAGACTCCCCTCATTACTAAACCATTTTTTTTTCATAAGTTTGTAATTACTAAAGTTACACTTATCCCTAATCAAGGGGTTTGTTAATTTATCTCATGCGCTGCATGATATTCTAAAGGAAAGTGGTACCAGCACTTTCCTTTTTTTACATCATGGTTTGCTGATAAATACTTTGTTTTCGATTATTTCATATTTTATTGGTGTTGTGTACGACAATAATCCGAGCATTTCCCTTAAACTCTCCGTTTTTATCGTCAAGGTATATAGTTTGGTAATTTCCAGGTTTTCATTTATGGTGATATCAACATCATACCAACGCTCCATTTTTGTTATGACATCATCAAACGAAGCATCCTGAAAACGCAGCAGGTTTTCTTTCCACGAGGTGTACAGCTCGGTATCTACTTTTTTATCCGCGAAAAGATTCGATTTTAAGTCCAGTACGGCCTGGTATCCTGGCGACAGGGTTATTACCTTATTGTCATGTAAATTTTTGGCAACAATCTTTCCTTCCTCCAAAGTGGCAGAGATTAGTTGTTCATCCGGGTAGGCATTAACATTGAACCTTGTGCCCAACACTTCAATATCCATTGAGCTTGTACCGACAACAAAAGGCTGATGCTTATTTTTTGCCACATCAAAAAAGGCCTCACCTTCCAGGTAGATTCTCCGTTCTTCCGATTTAAAGACAGTTGGAAATTTCAATTTGGTGCCCGAGTTTAGCCAAACTCTGGTGCCATCATACAAGGTAATCTCTGATCGTTCGCCATAGGGAACATTTATCTCATTGTACGCGATTGTAGAATCAGCCCTGAATGATTGGAGATAACCATAGCCAACCGATCCGATAACCAAAGCAACAAGAAATACCGCTGCATATTTCATAAATTGGGTGACGAGCACACGGGAGGTAGCTTTTTTACGTGTAGAGATCCTATTCCAGAGATAATTTATCCGATCTGCCGGAACCTTAGTATCCTCAATTTGGTCAAGTTGTTTCAGAATCAGCACTGCCCGATCTAGTTCATGCTGTTTCGCGGGATACTTTTCCCGAAAAGTAATCCACCTATTTGATGATTCGCTGGATGCTTTCCCAAGGACAAAAGCCCTGAAATCATCATCCAGGACGAAATCTTCAGCTTTATATTTAAGGTATTTTTCCATGTTCTCAGTTTACTTGTTCACTTAGATAAGGCAAGTAACCTGAAAACATCATCAAGGAATTAACTTTTTTTTTCAGATTTTTTTGAATTTTCTTAAAATGAATAGGAAAGAAGCAGAACTGTTTTCAGAATCAATCGCCTCCCTGATTGCTTTAACCGACCTGTAAATCAGATTTCGGCAAGCCTCGATACTCATCTCCAGAATTTGAGAGATTTCATCATAGTCCAGCTCTTTTTTAAACCGGAGGTAAATGGCTTCTTTTTGTCTCGGGCTCAATTTTTCGATGGCTTGATTGAGCCGGAAAACCTTCTTCCCGTGCGATTCATCATTGATCAGTTCGTCCTCCCTTGAGAGGTGAATACCAAAACTCACTTCGGGAATAAAATCACCGGCATAACGTGACTCTTTTTTCAGCAGGCGCAATAGCTTTCTCCGGAATGACTTGAGCAAATACAATTTCACATTATCAGTGCTACCTATTGTATTTCGGTTTTTCATCAAATCAATAAAAAGATCCTGAATCGCATCTTCAATCAGGCTTTGCTTCAATGTAAACCGAAATCCATACTGATACAACAAAACCGAATACCGGTGATAAATCTGAGAAAAAGCATCTTCACTCCCCCTCCTGAATTCATCCCACATCTTATGATCATCAATAGCCAAGTATCTAATTTTAACCAATTGTGCACATGCATTCCATACACAGGATACATCAAAAGTTCATTTTTCGTTGGTAATACAGTAAGCAATTCTGTCCGAAAAAATTTGATTTTCATCCTGCTGCTGACTGCAAACTTAATGATATTCCCATCATTACAAATAATTTCAGGGACTGATTTTTCTATTTATGCCACACCGTAAGGACAACACACCCGGCAACATAAATACATTATGATCAAGCTTTCCCCAAAGAACCAAATAGGGCTAAAAAAAGAAAATCCGTGAATCGTATGACTCACAGATTTTCCAATCGTTTTCATTCTTTCTCAGAATTAACTTTAAGCAATCTCTCTTAGTAACTGTTAGAAAATATGTTTAAAACAAAATTAGCCAGTGCGTAAAACCACCGGGTAATTATCTCATATTGAGTTTTTAACCACAAAAATTCAAAAGTATAAGAAATTACCCCAGTGATTTGACCGATGGTCAGTGGCAATTTATAGAAAAGATCTAAGTACATGACAAACTTACTTCTCTATTCGGCACATGCACAAACTGCTGACAAAAAGTGGGGAATTGGGACAGGAACTAGGGCCTATGATAACTTAAATAATTCTGGTATTGGATTCATACCCGAATTGTATTTTTAGCCGGTATTTAAGTCCTTACTGTCAGATTAAGTCGTAGCTAATTCATTTTATTCGTATCTTTTATGGCCTTACGATATTGAACCTTCGATTATTATACTGACACAAACTTTAGTTCGTCGTCTCCCATGTCGATCCTGATTTTCTGATCAGCAGAAATACTTCCGGACAGGATTTTCTTCGACAACTCATTCAATACATATTTTTGCAGAAGCCTGTTTACCGGGCGGGCGCCATAATGCGGGTCGTAGCCAACCGTAGCCAGCCAGTTTACTGCCTCTGGCGATATTTCAACATGAAGATTCTGATTGCCCAATCGTTTCACGATCCGTCCAAATTGCATTTTTACAATCGCTTTCATGTCTTCCCGTGACAGTGGTGTAAACATGATCGTTTCATCAATACGGTTCAGAAACTCCGGACGTATTGTCTTGCGCAACAAATCAAAAATTGCAGACTTTGTCTGCTCAAAAACTTCTGTTTTATTCGCCTCGGTCATTCGGTCAAAACCTTCCTGGATCAAATGAGATCCCAGGTTCGAGGTCATGATGATGATTGTGTTCCTGAAATTGACCACACGGCCTTTGTTGTCCGTCAACCGGCCGTCATCCAACACTTGCAGAAGGACATTAAACACATCGGGATGTGCTTTCTCAATCTCATCAAACAAAACAACAGAATAAGGTTTGCGACGTACTGATTCGGTTAACTGGCCACCTTCATCATATCCAACGTATCCCGGGGGAGAACCGATCATCCGGGTCACTGAGAACTTTTCCTGGTACTCGGACATATCAATCCGTGTCATCATATTTTCATCGTCGAACAAATACTCGGCAAGCGCTTTGGCCAATTCGGTTTTCCCCACGCCTGTTGTTCCCAGGAAGATGAAAGAACCAATCGGTCGCTTTTCATCCTGCAACCCGGCCCTGCTACGTCTGACAGCATCGGAAACAGCCCGGATCGCTTCATCCTGACCAATTACACGGTTGTGCAGTTCCTCTTCCAGATGGAGCAGCTTCTCCCGCTCGCTTTGCATCATTTTTGCAACCGGAATACCTGTCCAGCGGGCAACGACCTCGGCAATATCTTCCGAGTCTACTTCTTCCTTAATAAGCGACTCACCCTGCACTTCCTGTAATTCTTTTTGTAAGCGAACAATCTCCTCCTCGGCTTCTTTGATTTTTCCATAACGAATTTCTGCAACACGTCCGTAATCACCCGAACGTTCGGCTTGTTCTGCCTCAAATTTCAGATTTTCGATATCCGTTTTATTTTGCTGAATACCGTCAATCAGCGATTTTTCCATTTCCCATTGAGCCCGGTAACGGGATTGTTCTTCTTTCAGGTTGGCAATTTCTTCATGCAGCAAGGCCAGCTTCGATTCATCCTTTTCCCGTTTTATTGCTTCACGCTCAATCTCCAACTGCTTGATTTTGCGTTCAATTTCATCCAGCTCTTCCGGTACCGAATCCATCTCCAAACGCAATTTAGCAGCAGCTTCATCCATCAGGTCAATGGCCTTGTCAGGCAAAAACCGGTCGGAGATGTAGCGCTGCGAAAGCTCAACCGCAGCAATAATCGCGTTATCTTTAATACGCACCCGGTGGTGATTCTCATACCGTTCTTTCAACCCGCGCAAAATAGATATTGCGCTTAAGGTATCCGGTTCATCCACCATCACAATTTGAAAACGTCTTTCAAGCGCTTTGTCCTTTTCGAAATATTTCTGATACTCGTTCAAAGTTGTGGCGCCAATTGCCCTCAACTCGCCGCGCGCTAAAGCCGGTTTCAGTATATTTGCTGCATCCATCGCCCCATCACTCTTACCTGCACCTACCAAGGTATGTATCTCATCAATAAAAAGGATCACCTCCCCATCCGAATTGATAACTTCATTTATAACCGCTTTCAGCCTTTCCTCAAATTCACCTTTATATTTTGCCCCGGCAATCAGAGCTCCCATATCCAACGAAAAAAGTTGTTTGCTTTTTAGGTTCTCAGGAACGTCACCGCGCACAATCCGATGGGCCAACCCTTCTGCAATAGCCGTTTTTCCGGTTCCAGGTTCACCGATCAGTACCGGATTGTTTTTCGTCCTTCGAGATAAGATTTGCAGCAAACGACGTATTTCGTCATCACGCCCGATAACCGGGTCAAGCTTGCCGCTCCGTGCCCTTTCATTCAGGTTAACGGCAAAACGGCTTAATGAATTAAACTGATCTTCAGCAGTCTGGCTTTCAACTTTTGCCCCTTTTCGTAATTCAGCAATTGCAGCCTCCATATCTTTCCGGTTGATCCCGCTATCTTTCATCAAACTGGAAACCTGATCACTAACTTCGAGCAAAGCAAGCAAGATATGCTCAACCGAAACAAACTGATCCCCCATTTTCCTAGAAATATCCATGGACTTCTGAAGACTTTTATTGGCATTTCCGGAAAGATATTGCTCTCCTCCTGATACTTTAGGGTACGAGTCAACAATCCGATCAAGCGCCTGCTGAAAAGTAGCTGTATTTACACCCAGTTTCTTCAGTAAAAACCCGGTGACATTTTCAGCTGCGTGCAACAACCCCTTCAGAATATGTGCATTCTCAATTGCCTGTTGCTGTTTCCCCTGTGCAACCTCAAAAGCATGCTGCAATGCTTCCTGCGACTTAATTGTGAAATTATTAAAGTTCATAATCTTCTCCTTTCACGATTTATAATAATTATAAACGACAGAAACTTGTTTTCAAATAATTAGCCAGAACGGATATTGCCTCTACAAAAAGACAATTTGTCCCTTAAAATCTGGCGTTTATGAAAATTAGTCCGGGAGAGATGATTACCTGAGGAATTTTTGACAGAACAAAAAAAAATAGGATGGTGGGCACCATCCTATTTTCTAACGTAACTAAACCTAAATCTATGAAAAAAATTATGCTTCTTGTTCTTCTTATATCTGGTTCAAAAATATAACCAAATCCCGTTAACAACTTACAAGTAACGTTAAGCTGTGTTAAATGTAGCCCCGGATACGATAATTGGATCTGCCAAGTATATAAAATAGAAAAAGGATGGTGGGCGCCATCCTATTTTCTAACTTAACCAAACCTATCTCTATGAAAAAATTATGCTTTTTACTGTGCTTTCTTCTTAATAACAAAAGTACCCCATATAATAGTTAAGAACCTACAAGCAACGTTAATAAATGTTAAGAAATCAGGATTACCTCAATTTAGAACGAATTCAAAATTCGACTTGGTTTTTTTAGTTTTTAAGTTATATCATTAGTGTCCTATAAAACTATACCGACTTGGGATGTAAAAAACTTAAAAATCATTGTTATTGATTTACAGATAAAT
>JBNKTK010000152.1:0-7653 GCA_050298035.1 Mangrovibacterium sp.
CTCCCGAAGTCTTTTCACAGTGCACTTTAATGATATACTAAAATAAACCTTTTGCCCAAAACGGCAAGTACCCTGTCATATTTTATGTGATCAACGATATTCCCCGGCCACGTCGGTAAGAACTTCCACGCCATCCTCTGTTACCAGTACCGTGTGCTCAAACTGGGCCGAAAGTTTTCCATCGCTGGTGCGTGCAGTCCAGCCATCGGCCTTATCAACCCGCGTGGTGGCTTTGCCTTCGTTGATCATTGGTTCAATCGTAAAAGTCATCCCCGGAGCCATGACAGGGCCAGAGTTTCGCCGGGCAATATGGTCAACCTGTGGCGATTCGTGAAAATCAATACCTACACCGTGCCCGCAAAATTCGTAAACAACGCTAAAGCGCTGAGCCTTGGCATACCGGCCAATAACGAAGCCAATGTTTCCGAACTGGTTGCCCGGGCGTACCTGCTGAATCCCCAAATCGAGCGAATGTTTGGCTACCTGAATGATTTTTTCGGCCCGTTGGGATATCTCTCCAATGGAATACATTTTACTGGTATCGCCATAGTAACCATTCAAAATGGTGGTCACATCAATATTCAGGATATCTCCTTCTTTCAGAATGGTTTCGGCACTTGGAATCCCGTGGCAAACAACTTCATTGAGCGAAATACAACAAGACTTGGGATAGCCATTGTAGCCTAAAGTTGCAGGAATTGCACCATGGTCACGAATAAATTCGTCGATGATTTTATCCAGGTATCCGGTACTGACACCTTCCTTCACATATTCCTGAACCATAACAAGCGCTTTTCCAGCCAATTGGCTACTTTGCCTGATTCCTTCAATTTGTTCTTTTGTTTTGATGATAATATCGCTCATGAAATTTTTTTTTCGCAAAAGTCGTGATTGCTTCTTTATTTTCAAAGCTGAACAATAATTTTGTCGAAAGGTTTAAACAAAAACCATCGGTAAATGGAAAAATTTGTTCAGAAAATAAACATTAGTTCTTATCAGACGAATCTATACGGGCAAGTGTCGGTTTGTTCCCTTTTTCAGTTTATGCTCGAAGCAGCATGGTCGCATGCACAAGTGATGGATTGGGGGTATGATCATTTACAAACCCGGAACATGTTTTGGGTACTTTCCCGCTGTTTTTTCGAAATTGAAAAATATCCATCCTGGCAGGATGAAATTACCTTAAACACCTGGTCGGCCGGAACAGACGGCATGTACGCCTACCGCGAGTTCCTCATCGAAAATGGAAAGAAAGAGGTATTGCTGCGGGGCAATACAGCGTGGCTAATCCTTGATCTGGACAGCAAGAAGATTGTTTTGCTGAAAGACCACAAAGAGACTTTCCCAAAATACAACGGCAACAGCGTTTGCCGAGATCCGAAACGTATACGGGTAAAAAAGCATCACGACAGCATGCAATTCTCGCCGGTCCTTTTCAGCGATCTGGACATCAACAGGCACTTCAACAGTGTGAAAGCCCTTGAAAGGGCTCTGGATCAGTTCGGGATTGATTTTCTGAACCGACATGAACCAGCCGGCATTGAAATCAACTACATCAAGGAAGGGCTAGCCGGAGATCAGCTTGCTGTTGTTACCAACCAATTGGAACAATTGAAATATCAATCGGTGATTGTGCGGGAAAGCGACAAGGCAGACCTCAGCAGTATGGAAATTACCTGGCGAAAACGGAATCACACTGAATCAATCGTTTAGCAGTTTCGCTATTCGGTCCAGTTTGTCGGCCAGCGGCATATAACCATCAAGCCAGTATATTTTTGTCCCTTGCCGTTCCATGCGCCGGAACCAGGTCATCTGGCGCTTGGCAAATTGATGGATTGCTGTTTCCAGGCCCGAAAACATTTCCTCGTAAGTTAACTCCCCGGTCAGGTGCAGTGTCAGGTATTTGTATTCCAAACCGTAGTAAGTCAGCTTTTCAGGGCTCAGTCCGCTTTCAAGCAATACTTTCACCTCATCAAGCATGCCCTCGTCAAGCCGTTGCCTGAGCCGTTCGCTAATCCTTTTCCGGCGGCTCAACCGGTCGTATTTCACACCAACCACCAAACTGTTTATTTCCGGCATGCTCATATCAATATCCGGATGTTTCACCAGGTAATCTTCAATTTCAATGGCGCGCAGGACTCTCTTCTTATTTTCAATGTCCGTTTTGTTATGCAGGTCAGACTTATACGATTTGAGCATTTCGGTCAACTCATCCAAATCTTTATCTTCCAAACTGCTCCTCAACTCTTCGTTGTGCGGCACTTGTATCAGTTTGTAATTTTTTAGCACTGCTTCCAGGTACAAGCCGCTTCCACCACAAAGAACCGGGAATTTACCACGGCCGACCACATCATCATAAACCTTCAGGAAATCGTGCTGATATTCAAAAACGTTGTATTCGTAACCGGCATCAACAATATCAATCAGGTGGTATGGAATTTTTTTTCCATCAATTTCATAGTCACCGTAATCTTTCCCTGTTCCTAAGTCCATTCCGCGATAGACCTGACGCGAATCGGCCGAAATAACCTCACCATTAAGCCTTTGCGCAGCATGTGCGGCTACGGTGGTTTTTCCGGAAGCAGTTGGTCCCAGAATTGTCAACATCTGATATTTTCGGTCTTGCATAGCGGTTCGTAATAAGGATTTACAAAATAATGTATTTTTGTAACGCAAAAGAAAGGATAATGGAATTTAAATACCGACATACCGGCCTGTTTGCCGATGGCAAGAAACTGTTGCTTGACCCGAAAACCTTTTGGGCCGAAAAGCAAACCAGTACCTATCCGGAAAATGTAGTGGCCATTTTTTACCTCCCGATGGTTTTGATCGTTGCCGTTGGAGTGTTACTGGGCGAAATAATCAGCAACCCCGAGTTTCTGTGGTCGTACGCCCTGTTAAAAGCCTTGCGTGAACTGGTGAGTTACTTGTTGCAGTTTTTTGTAACCGTATCGGTACTGGCAGCGTTGCTCAAAAATTTTAAGGGTACAGCCAATAAAAATGCCCTGTACCACGTGTTTGCTTATTCGCTGCTCCCTTTTCTGATTACCTCGTTTATAACCGGCCTTTTCCCCGGCTTATATATCATTAGCGTGGCTGGACTGTACGGGTTCTACCTGTTTGCACTGGGGGTTCAAACCTGCCTCGAATTACCGTCGGAAAACCGTGCCCGCTTTATTATCCTGGGCATTCTGCTCATTATCCTTATTTTTGGGATGATCAATGTCATCACCTGGAAACTTTTACTGGCAATATTCCCTTATGGCGCATAAAACACAAAATATCAATATAAAAAACAAACGGGCTTATTTTGAATATGAGATACTTGAAAAATTTGTGGCAGGTATTTCACTGGTAGGCACCGAAATAAAATCCATACGGAACAGTAAGGCCACTATTGTCGAGGCCTATTGCCGTTTCACCAAAGATGAGCTTTACGTGGTCAACATGAACATCTCGGAGTACGACTTTGGCAATATCAATAACCACGAAGCCCGCCGCGACCGCAAACTTCTTCTCACCAAAAAGGAACTTGACAAGCTTCAAAAAAAGATAAAAGAAAGCGGGCTGACGATTGTCCCGTTACGCCTGTTTTTAAATGAAAGAGGCATCGCCAAACTGGAAATTGGCCTGGCAAAAGGTAAAAAGATACACGACAAACGCGAGACCCTGAAACAAAAAGATGCCCACCGCGACATGGACAGGGCCATGAAGTTCTAGTGTCAAGCCTGAACTTTCATGTAGAGATCGCTTCGTCGTCGTGTCTTCCCGGAGTGACGTCACTGCGAAGACAAAGAACGAGGATGAAGCAGTCTCAATCAAACATCTCAGCCTTGACTTGGCACTAGTTTTCTGTCTGCAATCTTCTATCGGGTTGACAGCCCCTTTTATTTTCAATTCCGCTACCCCAACAAGCTGTTTTTAAACTCCCCATCACCTTCAATTTTGTGAATGATAACTATTGCGTTCTATTTACTCTTTGTTGTAAATTGCAGGACTTAACTTAATAAAAACCAAAAAAAATGACTACGATTTTACGTTCTGCAGCAATGATTTGTCTGCTCCTTGGTATCTCAATGGCTGGTAATTCACAATCATTATTGAATAAGCTCGGCAAGAAACTCAAAGATAAAATTGAAACCAAAGCGGAAGAACAGGTCAACGAGAAAATTGACGACGAAGTTGACAAGCAACTTGATGATATTTCGCAAGAAGAATCGACAACCGAAGATGCAAATGACGATGCCCGGCAACAGGCACGCCTGAACAAGATCATGCAAGGCATGGGCATATCGGGAGAGCCGATTGCAATTGATGATGCGTACAGCTTCGAGTCGAAAATACAAATGCATATTGAAACCTACAAAGGCACAGGCGAAAAGGAAAGTGACGGCGATTTTATTACCTGGACCAGTCCTTCGGTAAAAAACTTTGCATACGAATTTGTATCAGGTGATATCGGTCAAAAAGGGAAAGGCACATTCATTATGGATATTGCAAATAGAGCCATGATCATTCTTTCGGAAGAAGGCGGTAATAAAACAGGGATTGTTTATGGTTTTGATGTTGACAATCTAAGTGATATCTCCAACAATCCGGATTTGGACGAAACAAACATTGAAACAATGAACATGAACCCGTACCTGACCAAAACCGGACGTACAAAAAACATTGAAGGCTATTTGTGTGAAGAATACAAATACGACAACCCCGAAGAAGCGACAACCGGGAGTTTTTGGGTCAGCAACGAAGTGAACATCGCTACGCGCGACATGATGGGCACCATTTTTAAAACAGCGGCGTATTCACACGGAATGCCCTGGGGGTTTGTGATGGAATCGGAAGCAATAAACAAAGAAACCAACGAGCGCAGCCTAATGAAAGTAACCGATATTGACCCTCAGGCAAATAAACGTTTCGAACTGGACAATTACCAGATCACCAATCTTGGTTCGATGAAAATACCGGATATGAGCGAGGAGTAAATCCCCGTTAATCCCAGAATAGTAGAATTACACCTGTGGCCTACTGACTTCGAAGTAGTAGGCCTTTTCAATTCCAGTATGGTGCGATTGGGAGAGTTATTTCCCGCTTAGCCGCCCCAGCCTTTTGAATTTCAATTCCAGTATGGTGCGATTGGGAGATTTTTTGTAAATCAGTTCGAGCGTTGCCATTGCCATTTCAATTCCAGTATGGTGCGATTGGGAGGCATTTTTATTTTCAAAGCTAAAGCCCGCTGTGTGATTTCAATTCCTGCATGGTGCGATTGGGAGAATGTAAGGTAAATACAGGTCGCCGGTTCCTTTGCATTTCAATTCCAGCATGGTGCGATTGGGAGTCTTTCAACCACGATTGATTTACGACGGCAGTATAGTAACATACCAACCCGCAGTCAATGTTTTCGGCAATATCATGTACCACTTTCCGGTATTTTTCGGGTACCTGAAGAATATCGTCAGGCTCTTCATATATTTCGCCCAAAAGAAAATCGAGGATTTTCTGAAGTTTCACCGCATCATCTTTCACCGAGTGAAGAACTGGCAGTATCTGATCCATTAATTCCGGTGGCTTCATAAACAGATTATTAATTGTAGAACTGGTAAAAATAATCACTAAGGACATCGTGAAAGCCCCAACCAGTATCAACCGTTTTGTCGAGTATTTTTGTGGTCCGATCCTCAAAACCGAACAGCAAACCTTCCTTTTCCATGTACTTCAGCGCTTTCAGGTACATGCTCTCCATACTGTTATAAAAAGGCTCGTCAATATCGCCATAAGCATGGGTAAACTGCACGCCGGTTTCAACATAAAACAGCATTAAATCAGCCATCACCTCAGGGGGCAATCCCAATTTTTGGGCCTCTGCAACAGCTTTACGGGCCACAGATAACCGCATTTTGGGCAACCCACGTAATGGAAAAAATTCGGTTTCAATTATCTTTTTGAACTTATCGGTTATCCCCGAAACATCATTGTTCACATACAATTGGTAATATTCCTGGACTGGTTTGAACTTTTTATCCAGTTCAAGAATGTGCTTTATCAGTTCCTCTTTAGAGAGTGAGCTTAAAAAATTTTTTAAATGTGGTGTGCCCATGGTATTGAAGAATGTTGTTATTGCCAAATGGTATTGCTATTGTCCGCAAAGTTCGGACAGCTCTAATTTTCAGTGAAACCTTTTAACGAGAAAAACCCTTTTAACAACTCCTGCACCTCCTGCGGGTCAAATTCGTTTGGATCCCAGGTTTCGTCTTCATCCAGTTCGAGCCATTCTTTCATCTCCGTATGTTCGGGATGAGCCGGGTCGGACAGTACCTCCTTCAGGTTTGCATACCCCCACGGGCCTCCACAATCTTCCGGTGGACACTTACCTTTCCCGTCAATACACGCGGGCTGGTTTATTTCTTCAGGAATAATCTTCTCAAGGATAATCTCATGTACCCAATCGTCACCAAAATCATAGATATATGTAAATTTCTGGCCTTCCTTTTTGAAGATGTCCGACAAACGGATCTCTGATGCTTCCATCTTGTCTTCCGTATCTAACCCGTATTCATCGCCGTCACTGATAACAGGATACGAACCATAACCGCTGGGCGAAAAGCTAAAAAGGTGATCTTCCCACCAGCCAAAAACATCCTGTATAATCATGTGAAAAAACATGAACGTGTAATGTGACGGCACGATCACCCGGCGCCAAACAGGAGGCTTGGAAATATTTTTAATTTGAATTTTAAACTGATAGCCAGGGCTCTGTTTTTGTAGAATTTCTTTAAGTTCACCATCTTCCCAATCTTCGTCATCCAAAAAATCATCCTCATCGAAAAGAGAATCGTCCATCTCATCAATAAACGTGAAATTGCCTTCCCCGGCCGTTTTTTCAAGCTGGGCAAGTATCCTGTTTACTTCGGCATCCGAATCATAAGGCCCCCTGACATACATCGGCTGATCTTCGTGACCACATTCAATCTCCATCAGTTCAACCTCCTCGTTGTCTTCTTCAAGAAAGTACTGCATGGTCGAAGTAAAGTCTTTATGAGGTTTGAAACCATACTCTTCGGCAAATTCGGTTGCCGCAAAAATGATGTTGTGAGCCAAGGGATAATCAATTCGCTCAAGGTCCATGTCCTCATTCATATATTCGAGTAGTTCATTGTACTCGTACTCGGAGATGTTGAACTTAAAGTGGGCATCTTTTACACCGAGGCATAACAAGTCAACCAGGTAAAAACCTACTGTAAAATTTCCATTGGTATGCTTACGGGTAATGACAATACTGGCTTTTTTATCCTCTTCCCAGTCTGGGGTAATCAAACACTCGTGTACCGGTAAATTACGCGACCGCTGCCTGATATAATTTTCAGGACTTAACATCGGGATCACTTTCCCTTTTTTGCTTTTTGCCATATTTCGTTCTTATTGAAAGACCGAAAATAACGAAATTACCGGATTGTTGCCCTTTTCGAATCTTTAATCCTGACCAATCATTATTCCTTATTTTATTCCTGACAGGTTTTTGGAAACCTGTCAGGATTAAAAACTAACGATTTATCAGGTCATTCTTCTTTAATCTGAATAGCCACACCACCACTGGCTTTCAAATCAAAATTCAATTTTTTTGTGCTACCTGCTTTTTGTGTTTTTACATTCACT
>JBNKTK010000153.1:0-7634 GCA_050298035.1 Mangrovibacterium sp.
CTGGACCTGTCGCTTCAACCGAAAGATCTATGTCGGATGTGTTTTCACAAGCATCGGTAGTAGCTGCCGGCTGTTTATTAATAGTTACATCGGGGGCGGTACCTCCATCGGAGATAACCCAGTTAAAGTTATTGATGATTGCTGTTTTTGCAGTTTCACTGAGGCAAGTATATTGGCTATTTCCCCCATCAAAACTGACATTATTTTGCAGTGCGAGGGTTGACCATTTGTTTAATAATGCATCATAATTTATAGTTAACAAAGTAACGCCGGAAAACATAAAACTCATATCTGTTACACTACTCACGTCCCAGCTACTTATATCCTGCTCAAAGGATGCTGCATTATAAAACAATCTGCTCATATCAGTTACTTTACTCACATCCCAGTTGCTGATATCCTGGTTAAAACTACCGGTAGAAGCAAACATAGCTGACATATTAGTAACATTGCTTACGTCCCATCCGGATATGTCGCTATTGAACATAGCAGCAAGATAAAACATACCAGACATACTGCTAACATTACTCACATCCCAACCGCTAATATTTCCGTTAAATGCCATGGCGACGCAAAATAGTCCGTCCATAGAATTGACTGCGCCTGTATTCCAATTATTTAAGTCCTGGTCAAATTGTTTCGAAATATAAAACATCCATGAAATATCTGTTGCATTACTCAAATCCCAGTTTCCAATATTTTGGTTAAACTCATCGGTATAAGAGAACATTGAATTCATGTTTTGAACTTTACTGACGTTCCAGTTGCTTATGTTTCCGTTAAACACCGTAGCACTTTCAAACATTGCACCCATATTAACGACATTGCGAACATCCCAGTTGTTTAAGTCCTGATTAAAAACACTGGCATTAGAAAACATTCTTTCCATCGTGGTTGCATTCCCTACATTCCAACCTGATATATTTCCATTAAAAGCAGATGCCTTATAAAACATATAACGCATATCTGTTACACTACTGACATCCCAATTATTAAGATCCTGGTTGAATTTATCTGCATAAGCAAACATATAAGAAGTATTGGTAACCCCGGTAGGAAGCACTGATGGAACCTCAATTAAATTTTCTGCAAGGAAAAAAGCATAGGATAAATCAGTAATTCCGATGTTGCCGAAACTAATGACTTTCGTTAATTTCTCAGTATTATTAGGTACGGTGTTGCCAAAATGGGTCAACGTACCACTAATTAATACATTGTAAGTTCCCTCGCTGGAATAAGTATGATCCAAATTAGCAGCGGTAGTTGTGCTTTCAGTATTACCATCTCCCCAATCAACGGTAACATCTACTGTTCCATTAAGCGGAAGGCTAATTGTAGTTCCTGCACTTAAGTTTGTATTGAAATTAAGTATCATACTCTGGCCATTATCAACAATAACCGTTTGGTCGGCAGTTGTTGTGTTTCCGTGTCCGTCGTCGAATGTCCAGGTAATGGTATAACTACCCTGTGAGCTATAATTTACAGGATCAGATGTTGTACCTGTTACGGTCCCGGCACAATTGTCGGTAGTGGTTGGTGCTGTAACAATTACAGAATCTGTTCCTGTCAGTGTATCAAGCACAGGCGTTACGGGTGGTGTAACATCTATGGTTATAATCTGCTCACCTTTTGTTTCATTACCGGAGGCATCAAAAGCAATCCATGTTCTTTTTATTGTTGATCCGTTGTTGGTATCAATATAGCTAAATAAAGGGGTTGCATCACAAATATCAGAAGCTGTGGGAATTCCCGTTTTACTGGGAACTATCGCAACACCCGAACCACACTCAACGGTAATATCGGCAGGAACAATTAAAGTTGGAGGTATATTATCAACAGCAACACCACCCGTATTGCTGATGTCTGCCCCTGAAGCAACCCAGTTGGATGCTGTAGTTTGCAGTGTGAAATTATTAAGTGTTCCATTCAATTGATTGCTGGTTAAGTCGGTAAGTGATGTTTCAAAAGTGTTGGTTTCTCCTGCAAAACCCTGGTTGAAATTGTAATAGGCCAACAAGCCGGTTTCATTACCTGTAAGCTCCGTATTTCTGTACGATGCAATTTCGCAAGCTGTTCTTTGGCTTGACCAGATGCGCACTTCGTCGATTTCACCTTTAAAAAACTCACCATCACCATCGCCAATGTTTAGATTTTTTCCTGTATAAGTAGAGTTAACAGCCTTATTCATTGCCCCCTGGTATATTCCATTGATATATACATCGGTTGAAGAACTTTTCATAACAAGAGCTATGTGGTACCATATGCCTTGTGTAAAAGTATATGCAACCGTACTCACACCTCCACTATAAATATCTATTGCCGAATAATCCTTTTTGATATGAAAGCTAAACCTTGAGCCATCTTTATCCCTCATGCTAACAAAGCATGGATTATAACTTCCGGTACCGGACACCCAATCCGGTTTTAACCAAACTTCAATGGTTCCGGTTGTAAATTCAAGTGCTGAATTGTTTGGAACAATCACCATATCGTTACCACCATCAAAATTCAGTGCATTGCCGGGTTGTGCCATTGATAGGACCGACACCAACAACGCCATAATTAAAAAAGTAAATTTTCTGGCCATATCTGTTCTATTTTATATTGAACTTAACAACTATGTTTTAATAAGATCCGGGTAAGCGTAAGCTTAAACGCAAAGGTATTAGCGGTTGCTGTTAAATGCAGAAAATAGGGGGGTGACAAAAAGGTGACACGATATAAATTGGCCAGGATATTTTTAGGACTGGAGTGTTTTATGGGGGGAACCCAATTCTACGTTGACAGATTAATATTGGAGTTCGATTTTTCTCCTTTACCCCGCACCTAAAGTCCCGAACGATCGGGAAGGGTAAAACACCCAGATTTTTCGAATATGTCAAAGCAGAATTAAATTCCTTCAAGAAACTGTACGATATCCTGATCTGTTGCGAGGTTTAACTTTTGTCGTAACCGGTGCCTACTTTTTTTTGCTGAAGCTGAAGTAATATTCAAGATGCTCGCGATTTCGTTGGTGGAAAGGTTGATGCGGTAATAAGCACATAGCTTTTTTTCATGAGCCGTAACTTCAGGGCATATTTCGGCAAGTTTTAAAAAGAAATCCTGATGAACAAGCTCGAAATGTTGCTTAAATTGTTCCCAATCATTATCGGCCTTCATGCTTTGATCGATGAATCTACACAGACTGTTCACCTGCGATCTGTTTTCATTACATCTTGTTTCTTCAATCTGTTCCTTCAAACTCAAAAGCAGGTTGTTTTTATTTACCAATTGCATGGAAGATGACACCAACTCTCTTTTTGCCCTTTCAAGGTTTTCTACCAGTAATTGTTGTTCCTTTTGTTCTGCCCGAACCTTGTCCTTATAATATTGAGTCAGCAAAAGCATAGAGTTGATTCTTGCCATTAATTCAACCCCGTCAATTGGTTTGCGTACATAATCAACCGCTCCGCTATCAAGGGCAAGCTCTAAATCCTTGGGGGTAATCATTGAACCTGTCACCATAATTACCGGAATCTCCGAAGTAATTTCATTATGATGAAGTGCTTTAATAAACTCGATGCCATTCATTTCCGGCATTTCCCAATCGGTAAGTATAATATGGGGAATTTCTTCCCTGGCAATCATCAGTGCCGATTTTCCATCAAAAGCCTGAAGTATCTCACTATTAATATTCGACTTTTCAATAATATCTGTCATCGTCCTGATAAAAACAGGCTCATCATCTACCAAAAGGAGCTTTACTGTTTCTATTTCAAGGTTCGTCTTCATTTTAAGATCCCAATTATTACTTAAACGAATTGTGTTAAAGTTCGGAATTCTTTTTCATTTCCGTTAAACACACTTTCCAAAACCAAATGCTTCCATTCCGTAATAGTTTTTGAACTGCCGGGAACTTTGTCAACTATTTCACGAATAGCCGAACTTTTATAAATAGGCAACTGATTAAGTTGTATAATATAATCTTTCAACAATTCCTTTTCCTGTTCATTAAGCGTAAGCACTTTTTTCTCTTCTGTAATGTGCTCTGTCAATATCAAAGAATCTAAGTTTTTTTTCCCTGCCGACAAAGTAAACCAAAACACTGCTCCTCCTTCAATATTATCCATTACCCCTATTTCTCCTCCATGTGCTTCAATAGCTAACTTGCAAAATGTTAACCCTAGTCCTGTTGAACGTGCTGCTCCGGATTTTCGTATTTCTGATTGAGCGAATTTATCAAATATCTTAGTTTTTACTTCGTCCCTGACTCCCGGGCCTTCATCTTTAATTAAAATTTTAATCGATTCTCCTTCTTGTAATTCATCACAATCAAGATAAATAGTTGAATTTACAGGAGAAAATTTTATTGCATTGGTCAATAAATTAATAATTACCCGGTATATCAATTCTTCATCGCCATAACAGATAAAATCAGAATTTACATCAATATGAAATTTTATATTTTTTTCAGCCAATAACATCCTGATTTCTGCTGAACATTGGGAGATTAAAGAATGAAGATGAAAATTTTCCTTCTTCAGTTCCATTGCTGCTTCTTCGAATTTTTGTACATCAAGGATGTTTTCTACCAGGTTAAGCATAGCTTTGCCCGACATGTTAATGGCCCTGGTATAATTTGAATAATTTGATTTTGGAAAATTCAGGATAGTATTTAAGGGGCTCTTTAAATCATGTACCAACATCGAAGTCATCGATTGCTTAAAGGTATCCAGTTCTATCAACTCGTTTGATATCTTTTTGATTTCATCATTTTTCCGAAGGATATCTTCATTGTACTTTCTTAGGTTTTCGTTGGCAATCCGTCTCCTTCTAAGGGCAAGTAAAATAACAAATAAAACAATGATGGTAAAAACAAGTGCCAATGCAAAATAGTTCCTAAAACTTTGAATCCTTGCTTTTTCCTGTTCCTGAAGGTGTTCTTTTTCGCGCTGTTCACTAGCAATTCTGGCCAATTCCCTTTCGTGGTTGAAATTTAATAACTGACTCGTTATTTTCTTGGTTTTTGTTTCATTACTCAGGCTATCCGCCATTTCATCATAAAGTTTGTAATATTCCAAAGAGGATTTATAGTTCCCTTTAACCTCGCTAATCTCAGATAAGCCCTTGGCCGCATCGTGAATATTCTGTATGTTTTTATCTTCTTTCGCTGCTTCAATGGCTTTCTGAAAATAAGCCTCTGCCCCAGCCCACTCTTTACGGGATTGATAAAACTGAGCAATATCAATCAGCGTTTCAGCAATATAAGTTTTTTCATGAGTTTTTTTTCGCAGGTCCAACGCTTTTAAATAATAGGTAATAGCTAGTGAGTCCTGTCCCATTTTTAAATAAACTTCACCCATGCCGTTAAATGCTCTTGAAAGCGACAAGTTGTTGGCAACCTCTTCTCCAAGCTTAACTGCTTTGCTGAGATTGTCTAAAGCCTGTTGTAATTTATCCTGGTCTAAATCAATCATTGCCATATTTGAATAAATGTTTGACAATTGACTCTTGTTACCCGATTCAATAGCAAGCTTCATTGATTTGTTGAAGTAATCTTGTGCTTCATCAAGATTTTTTTGCTGATGGTAAATGATACCCAGACTTATTAAGGTATTAATTTCATTGAGCTTGTTTTCTGATTTTCTTATAATTTCCAACGCTTTAAGATGATAATCGATGGAAGTTGGAAGATCCCCAAGGTTTTTGTATAAGATGGCAATATTCCTTAATGTTAAAGCCTGATTGGCTTCATCGCCAGCCTCCTGGTAAAGCTGAAGGGCAAGCCGGTAACTTTTCAATGCTTCAGCATATTCAGATTTTTTCTTATGAACAATTCCCCGATTCATTGCTACTGCAGCAGCTCCGGTTTTATGATCGATTTTTATGAACCATTTTAGTGCTTCGTCAAAGTAAGGGATGGTTTTTTCAAATTCACCATTCTGCCAGTAAATATTGGCAAAAGTCAGGTTGCATTTTGCCTTGCCCAGGATATAGCCGGATTCATTTGATAATCGCAAAGCCTCTCCATTCAAGTACAAAGCAGTATCCAAATTGCCGTTCAATCTATAGTAGAGCGCCAATTTCTGGTTGGCATCAACAATACCTCTTGTGTAACCAATTTCTTTAGATAATAACCTGGCCGAATCGGAATAGGATTTCATTAAATCCAGGTTATTCCCATAATAAAGCATGGCAATATTACCCAAAAGCTCAACCTTGACAGTATCCCTGACCTTTGTTTTAGCTTCCAGGTCAAGCAAACTATCTAATGTTCTTGTTTGTCCGCTTAAAAACAAACTGAAATGTAAAATGAAGAATGTTGCAAAGAAAAATCTTACGTACATATCATGCATAAACCACTTAGGCTGCTAAAATTAATTATTTTCCTAAAACATCTAAAGGAATACTATTGACATGCCAGGTAATAACTAGTGTAGACTTACCCTTTAAGACACGCATAGTATGTCATTTACCAGCTCATTAGTTCTGTTTGGCACATCATGAAGGAAGTATATTAGAGTTAAGTAAATACACCGTTCTATAACTAAATGCAGCAAAAGCTGGTTCTCCCGCGTTTTATTGATTTGAATCAATCCCAAACATCGCACAGCCATATTTCTTTACCTTAACAATTTTAAAATAGCAGAAACATGAAAACAACGTTGATTAAACAAGGAACAGTTCTTTTATTGGGAAATGGAGTTCTAAAGCCTGTTTTAGCTGATGTAATGGTCAAAAACGATAAAATCGTAAAAATTGAGAATGAGATTCATCATCCAGTCGCCGATGAGACAATTGATGCTTCGGGAATGATTGTGATGCCAGGATTTGTCGATACACATCGTCATTTATGGGAAACAGCTTTTAAAGGAATGGCCGGAAACTGGACACTAATGGAATACCTGAACGGAATGCTTGGTGGAATTGCACCACACTTTGGCCCTGAAGATGTTTATGTCGGAAACCTACTGGGAGCGTTGGAAGCCATAAATTCAGGTATCACCACTATTTTCGACTGGTCGCATATTATGAATTCGATGGAACATACCGAATCAGCGATTCAGGCACTTCGCGATTCAGGAATTCGTGCAAAATTCGGATATGGTACACCGGGCACATCGGTTTGGGAATGGTTTTACGAAAGTCAGCTGAAACATCCACAGGAAGCAAGAACCATTCGCAAAAAAATACTTCCTTCAGATGATGGACTAGTGACAATGGCCTTGGCCATTCGTGGACCGGAATATTCAACCATGGAAGTTACCAAACACGATATTTTAATGGGGCGTGAATTGGGACTCCAAATCTCGATGCATATTGGAGGAGGCATTTTCGGTCCAAAATACAATGGAATCCAGAAACTATATGAGGCCGGGTTACTCAAACCTGACCTAAATTTTGCACATGCAAATACCATCAGCGAAAATGATCTTATAACAGTGGCCGACCATAATTGTACAATTTCAATAACTCCGGAAGTTGAACTTCAGATGGGACTGGGATTACCTGTAACCGGCAAAGCAATGAAGAATAGCATTATTTGCGGACTTGGCGTAGATGTAGTAACTGCCACCTCGGGGAATATGTTCGACCAAATGAAAGTTGCACTTCAGGCAGAACGGGCAATCCAGAATGAAGTTCTTTATCAAAAA
>JBNKTK010000154.1:0-7634 GCA_050298035.1 Mangrovibacterium sp.
ACTCAATTCATTAATCTTTCGAATAATCATATCTGAACCAATCAACATCTACATAGCCTTTGTCCGTGACAGGATTAAAATTAAAGATACCAATACGGTCTCCTCGGTAGCTACCCCATGTTAAGCTCGAGTTTTTTCCGACAGGAGTGTAATTCTCCCCATCAAGGCTGTAGAAAAAGGTGTTTAACCCCTGCAAATCCCATCTGGATTGCAACCAAATAACTTTCTGACATATAGGCAATCCAACTGTTTCTATCCCGTTTGAATTGCAAAAAAGGAACTTTTCACCATTTTGCATTTTAATTCCGAAAATACTGTAGCTATTTGTCGATAAATGAGTTAAACCAGAGAGTTGGCCATCAGCCATATTCCCGATATCCATTTTTATGGTGGCAACATTGTTTTTTGTACGCATAACGCGCTGCGTTATCGTATTTCCGGCCCGGAGAATGATTTTTTCGTTGTTATCAGGTTTTATTGGTTTGAAAGCATATAACCGAAGGTAGCCTTTGCGAGCACTTAACGACCATTTATCAATCCTCGGCTGGTAGTTCCATTCCCACTGCACACCAAGTTTTTCCGCGTCAAACTCATCGCTTGTCTGAATTTTCAAATTTCCGCTATCCATCAAGGGTTTTTCCCCTGACCAAGTCATTTCTCCGATTGTATCTGTGCCAACTTTCCCAATAATTGGCCAGCCATCAATCCAAGTTACAGGCAGTAGACTTACAGGTCTTCCTTCCCAATTTCCGCGACCATGATGTGTTAAAAAATACCATTTGTCACTGTCTAATTTTAATAACCCACCTTGATTTGGCTCCCTGTCTTTGTCGCCATCAACCCGATTCAACTGCTTTATGCTCCACTTTCCATAGAGATTATTCGAACGCTCCATCATAATTTGACGCCCCCCATTGCTATTCACTTCACTAAAAAAGTGATAGTAAACTCCATTGATTTTGTAGAGTTTGTTCGCTTCACTTCCGTTGGATTGATGGATAATGGTGTCTGAGTCCATGATGAGGTTTTCCCCGTCGGAAGTCATTTTGAAAAGATGGATGTTGTATTTTTTCCCGGTTTCAGGATCAAACGCAAAATTCGTGGCTATAAAATACAATTGTCCGTCATCGTCACAAAATGAGCAGCAATCGTCCCAACCTGACACTTTCCAGAGATGGCGTAAAGGTTTCCAGGGACCTGCGGGATTTGTTGCTGAACTCATAAAGAATCCATCTTCGGGTGTACCGAAATAGACCCAGAACTTATTTTTGTAATAACGTATCGAACCGGCCCAGATTCCACGACCGTAACAATTCATCCTGTCCCAGTTGAGCTCCGGACTTATCTGCGTCAGATCATCGACAACATGCCCAATGATTTCCCAATTGACCAAATCTACAGAGTGAAGAACCACCATCCCCGGAGAAAACTGCATGGTTGACGAAATTGCGTAAAAGTCATCGCCAACACGGATCGCATCAATATCGCTAAAATCCGCTGGAATAACAGGATTTACATAAGTGCCATCCCCTTGATCGCCCCATTTGTCGCCAAACTGTGCAAACAGTTTTGGAGACAGAAACTGAAAACAAAGTAGTACCGTAATTGTCCTTAATATATTCATGTCTAATTTCTTAATAAATATTCCATTCCCAAACGCCTTTTATTCCCTTGGTAATACCTATCCTCAGGTAACGGGCTTCAATTTTCAGGTTATCAGTATGTGGCGATTGAATTTTGATTTCAGGGTGACCGCCGCAGGCTGTCCATTGTTTACCATCTGTTGAAAATTCGAGCCGGTAGGCATGTCCTGCGGTAGGTCGTACAAAATAGACTTCGCTGCGTTTTATCCGGGTAATTTTTCCCAGATCAGCCTGAATCCAACAGGTAGTATCATCGTCGGCTGCCATCCAGCGGGAACCGTTTGATCCATCGAAAGCAAAATGCGGCGCAAAAGATTCGGTACGGTGAAACAAAGAGTCATTCTCCGGCTTAATTTCCAAATCTGAACGAATGCTTGACGCGGACGGGTTTACAACGGTTACTTTCCGGTCAGTTTTGACCTTTTTCAGTGCCCCAACCCCATTCATAGTAATATCAACAGGCCGGATAGAACCATCTTTATTAAACTCCAGTTTGTTAACATAGGTTTGCCTGTTGGTGCTACCGCGGCCGAACTCGAGGAAAGCAAAATAATAATCATCCGTTCCAGGCACATTGAACACGCAGCCATGTCCCGGACCATAGATCTGCCGGTCATAGTTAGTGGTTGAAATGATATTGCTGCCCGCGGGAGCCTCAAACGGCCCAAGTGGAGATTGCTTACCCATTACATAAGCATATTGATATTCTTCGCAACCGCCAACCGTGTAGAGGTAGTAGTAGATACCCTTGCGTTTGAAGAATATAGGCCCTTCTGAATAGACTGTATGCGGTGTTTTTATAGTTACAACATTGGTATCGACAGTGACCATATCGGCCTGCAACTTAGCCGCGTGACGCCATTGCCAATAGACATAAGCCTGCCCGTCGTCGTCGATAAAAATCTCGGCATCTATTCCATGGGGAGGTTTGCCGTCATTTGTTTTTAACAAAGTAGCGGGAGTGTATGGCTTGTAAATCGTATCTGTCCCGAAAGCAATTTTGAAAGGACCGTCAGGAGAATCTGCAACCGCAGGATACATGAACCCATCGATAGTTGGATAGATGTACCATTTTCCATTGGCAGGAACGACTTTGCTGGGGGCCCAATACAAATGCCCGACTGCTGACGGGAAATAATAGCCTGAAAAACTCCAGTTGACAAAGTCTTTCGATTTCCATACGACTGGCGGACCTGAAGTATCCAAATGTCTGTCGTATCCATCTGTTGTGGCATAGCAATAAAAGACGCCATTTATTTCCTGGATACTGGCGTCGGCTATCATGTCGGGCACCAGCGCGTGGCCGAAAGGATTGACAGGAGGTGTTTTCAAAACTGACTTAGTCCGGTTGATGGAGTCTCCCTTCAATTCCTCTTTTTCAATCCGTTTTACACTGTTGGGGATTTCGCTATTTTGTGAAAAACAATGGAATGAATATCCGACTACGAGAATGAATAAGAATAAAATACGTTTCATGTTGTAAATATTTTTTTGTCTCTGGTTACATATAATTCGCATATTGCTGCAAAGTATCTTCATTTCTGTTAATATTATAAAGCAATAAGCTCACTAAAAGTATATACGTTTTATCAGTATAGAGTTTGTGTCTCAAATTTACTCTTCCATTTTAACGAAAAAAGAAAATCAGCACGCCTTTTATTTATTATATCTATATAAAACAGACAGGAAATTTGACTCACTTACCCTTCGGAAGTGATTCGGGTACCGAAAGAAATGTCATTCCTTCCACGTGCGGCCCTACATAGATATTGGCAAAATCGGATGCCGGCATAAATCCCGGCTTTTTCATTTTGTCCCATATTAACTGACCATTTATCATGAGATTTTCAAACACGATATTTTTAATCATCCGTGTATCGTCATACCCTTCAATTATAGACGTTGTCGCTTTCGTGCCGTTGTAACTTATATTTTTAAAATAAATGTCCTCGATACCCCGCCCCGGAGCCTTGGCATATTTCTTATTGAACTCTATCCGCAAACTGAACAGCTGTCCGCGCTCCAACTCTTCGATACGAATATCTTCAAAACGAATGTTGCGTACCAGGTTACCATCGGCAACGCCCAGCGCGAGACACCCGCGGTAACTCATCTGCGGTTCGTCCTGATTCAGAATATCAATGTTTTTGTACACAACATCCTCGATGGTCTCCCAATGCCCGGGCTCAGAGTTGCCATGTCCCCCGATGTTAATGGCATGCGCCACATCCGCCCATATTGTTGAATTTTGCACCCGGATATTCCGGCTATTACCATAAAAATCCCAACGATGGTTGTAAACGGCAATGCAATCATCCGAATTTCGCATAAACACTCCGTCGATCAACGCATATTCATTGCAGAACAAATCGATGTCATCGCCCCATCCCTTGCTACTGAAAGAACGGATATTCCTTACCGTGAGATGGGTAGATTGCCCACTACATACAGTATAATGGTTTGGATTCAAAAATATAAGATCCTCAATCAATACACTGTCTGAAAAATTCACTCCTACGCCGTCATTCGGTTTATACACAATACCCCGGCCGCAAATGCGGACATTTTTAACATGCTCACATTTAATGCTTCCCTGCAACACAGCTCCTCCTGCCAGATAAAGGGTTTTACCATCCGTAAGATTCAGTATTCCTCCCTCAATTTTGTGATATCCGGGAGCCATATAAATAACCGACGTATCTTTCGGATCGGGTTTATAGGTTTCCGGAGCATTGGAAAAGAGATGCAAATTATGGAACCGATCACCGTTCACGTCCACCGACAGGTTACAGGGCTTTTCCAACGAAAAAGTAAGCGTTTTCCCTTTAACAACCGACTGGATTTTATAGGATAACGGACGGATTTGCGCCGACCGGATTTTACCCTTATTGTACTTTACCGACACGTCCACTTTCCCCTTAAAATCAAAACAGGCCATCGACGATTTGCTGACATTGTGCATATCAACAAGCGCTTCGTACTCATAGAGATCCTTCCACTCGCCACCCGGCACCCTCACTTTAACAGTAAAATCATCGTTATGCGGAATGCTGTCCGATCCGGGATAAACAGTCAGCTCATTCTGTGCCGAAAGCGATCCTGTGAACACTAAAATAAGACCCAAAACAATCCAATTGCTCCGTTGAAATACTGAAATCGGACAATTAACCCATTTTTTCAATCCCGAGAAATTCATTTTTTCCATCTTCTAATTAACCTGTTTATTTATCAAATCTTACGTTATCAAACTGAACCGTAGTTGTTCGTGTTTCGATTCCGGAAGCAACGGCAATGCCGATTGTGGCGTTGTTCGCTTTCCACGCGACAGTTCCCGCAGAGCGCCACTCGGTACCATTTTCGGAGACTGCTGCCGTTAATTTACCATTCTTCAAAGCCAGTTTCAACCAATATTCACCTGTCAAACGGCCAAAAGTCACTACCGGCGCTTTCAGCGAACCGACAAACATATCGGCACGTCCTTTGGCGCCGACAGCCGTCTGCGAAAGCCAGTGAATCTGCCAGTCCGGCGCCTCTATTTCTCCCGTTTTTTCAGGACGAATGACCAAAGCTGCCCACTCTCCCTTGTCGTTTAATGTTTGACGCACTATCAGACCAAAAGACGAAAATTGTGAACTCAGTTGGGGCACAAAGCGGACGGTTAGGGAGCCCTGATCGGACAAGTTACGGTAGAGATAGTGATAACTGCTGTTGACACTATCAATTCCCATTCCTGTACCTTCAATGGTAAACAGTTGGCCGTCATACTTAACGCTTCCTTTTTGCCTGGCATCGCCGATCGTCTGCTCTTTCCACGGATTGGGCAAACCGCAGGTAATGGATACAGAGTAAGCATCCGGACTCGTACCATACTGATTTTGAGCTGCGATGGTATAATAATATGTCGCTCCTGTTGTTACTTTACTATCCGTAAAATCCGATGCGGAAGTATCTCCGATAACAGTGAAGGCTCCGTTTTTACTTTCGGCACGCTTAATGACATAAGTCGTCGCGCCGACCGAAGCCACCCATTGCAGCGAAACAGCCTTT
Organism: Mangrovibacterium sp.; assembly: GCA_050298035.1. Classification (GTDB taxonomy): domain Bacteria; phylum Bacteroidota; class Bacteroidia; order Bacteroidales; family Prolixibacteraceae; genus Gaoshiqia. Next base: position 5,691 of record JBNKTK010000154.1, read on the forward strand.
GCTGTTCCTGTCGCGATAATGCCGCCGGGAGCAACCGGCGCTGTTGCAGGCGTTTTTATAGTTTCTGACTCTGCAGATTGCGCGAAATAGAGCGTTCCGTATCCCGGATGATCGGCACCGGGATTACCGGGGCCTTCCGGACGAAGCTTCGCAACTGCCTGAGCAACAAACGGCGCTTTCAATTTCATTCGGTTGACATAGTGGTTATAGATTTGCTCGTAAACGGCACGGAGACGATTGCGGGCAATCTGTGAAATGGCTGTATGATTGTATTTGCCGGTTCGATCCAACCACGGCACAAAAGGAACATCGTCATTGCCAAGATTAAATTTAGCGACATATTCAAAGCCTTTCAGCAGGCGATTATCATCAAACCCGTACAAATCGAGCCCCTGATGCCAGGCGATTTCCGAACACTCGGCAAGCATGGCAATTCCCAGTTGCGAATGTGCCTGGTCACGTCCGCTCTCCTGGATTTGCCCCTCTTCATTGATAATGTAATGCGTGAGGCGGCCGTTTCCCCAACCGTCTTCATAGTAACGCAAAGCTCGTTCAAAAATATCCCTGTCGTTACAAAAAACACCTATCGCCATCATTGTTTTGATAGCGGCCGCATCCCAGTTGCCATTGGCAAACGGAGCAAAATCTTTGATTACCGGATAAATAACCTCTTTAAAGTGCAATTCCGTCTGAAGTACATCCTTTTCGTCCCACCCGGCATTCGTATAGCGTATAATTTCTGCGGCATTCACCATCTTAAACGGGCCTAAACCCGCCATCAACACGGCATCGCGTCCCGTGATAGATTTCAGAGTGGACGACCATGCATTGAGAATTTCAATGGCTTTGTCAGCATACTCTTTATTACCTGTCAGGCACCACATAATCGCGTTTTGATGAGCAGCATTGGCATCCGAATCGTACTCCTTCTGCCCAACAGTGGGATTACGGCCCACAACCGCCAATGGCCCCAGCATCTTATAGGCAGATTTTGACGCTGGATTCTGAATAAATTTCAGGTAGCCCGAATAAATCGGGTCCTGTTTCTGTAGAAGGGCAACCTTCATCCGTTCTAAATCTTCCTTACTATGCAGCAAGCCGGGATGGATATAAAGGCCCTGTCCATGAACGACTTGCAGCAAACAAGTAGCTACTACAAATAATAGAACATTTATTTTTTTCATCAGATATAGCATTAACAGATGTCAGTTCTGAGGCTGAACATCGGGTAAATTTATGTGTCATTAACGCAGAACTGAACTATTAAAATTTGAACATGACTGCTTTCTGAGCAAAACTAGCCGTTCGTTTAGTTTATTACTTAAAGCTTACCCCGTCAACAAATTCCCCAATAGAGATGTCTCCTTCACTGGCATTTCGAATCAATTTGCCATTTATTTTCAAGCCTTCAATCCGGATATTTTTCACCATCCGGTCTTTATCGTACCCCAAAAGAACCGATGGATTGGCTGAATAGCCATTGTACTGTATATCTTTCATCAAAATGTTTTCAATGCCTCGTCCTGCCGCCTGGCCATATTTTGCACTGTAAATCACCTTAAAATCAAACAGCATTCCTTCCTCAAAATCTTCCACACGGATGTTTTCATAGGTGATATTTCGAACTAAATTATTGTCGCCAGCCGAGATACCAAAGCAGCCTTCCGATTCTCGGGTATCTTCATCCTCCTGAAGAATATCGATATTGCTAAAAAGGACATTTTCTATTGTATCGCCACCGGCCTCTGTATTTCCATGAACACCAATGTTTGTCGGATGTGCAACGTCGGCCCAAAGTGATGAGTTTGTTATTTGATAATTCCTGGCGTTTCCATAAAAATCCCATCGATGTCCGTAAATCGCAATGCAGTCGTCCGAGTTGCGCATAAATACCCCGTCGATCACAACATTCGAGCACGACATTAAATCGATGCCATCGCTCCA
>JBNKTK010000155.1:0-7520 GCA_050298035.1 Mangrovibacterium sp.
TATGTTTCCCGGTTCAATTTCTCTGGTGCCGATCAGGAAAAGAAATGCGGAATCCTTTCGGGTGGTGAACGCAACCGCCTTCACCTTGCCATGGCTTTAAAAGAAGAAGGGAATGTGCTTTTACTGGACGAACCAACCAACGATATTGATGTGAATACATTGCGGGCGCTTGAGGAAGGGCTTGAGGATTTTGCCGGCTGTGCAGTGGTTATCTCACACGACCGCTGGTTTCTCGACCGTATTGCAACGCACATTTTGGCTTTTGAAGGCGAATCACGAGTGTATTTCTTCGAAGGAAGTTATTCCGAATATGAAGAGAACAAGAAAAAACGCTTGGGTGATGAAGGGCCACATCGCATCAAATATAAAAAGCTTGTTAAGTAAATTCCTGAATTGTTTGAATACTGCAAAATATATTGAAGGCCCTGATTTGAAGGGCCTTTTTTTATGTGGCAGTTTAACCGTGGCGGTTAGGTTATTTAATAATTTTTTGAACTTTTTAGCAGATCAAAGACTTAAATTTGGATTCATGTAATTTTTTGATGTCTAGGTGTTAATCCAAAAAATAGTAATCCGGTTTATTCTAAAATATTGATCATGAAAACACTGGTGCCCTTTTTTATCCTGATGATGATGGTGAGCCTGGCATGTGCTCAGGAACAACAACAAAACAAGAAGCCAGACGAACAAATTAAAGTCGATAAAGAATATGATGAGAATGGTAATCTTATCCGATACGATTCGACCTACGTTTGGAGCTGGTCGTCTGATACTGCAATGACCGGGATGGACATGGAGGAAATGCGCAAAGAAATGGAAAATTTCTTTGGGAGTGGTTTTCACGGAATGATGCCTGATTCGTCCATTTTGGGAGATGACCCGTTTCATGATTTGCAGGAACGCTTTTTTCCCGACGGAACTCATATGTTTCATCATTTTGATTGGGGCAACAGCGATAGCACCATGCTTTTTTTGCCTGATTCATTGAACTCATTTCAGAACTTTGAAAAGCTAAGAGAAGAATTGATGAATCATTTTGGACAATATTTTCAGAACGACTCTACCCCAATGCATCTTAAAGGAATGCCTGACCAAAAGGAATTTGACTTTTTCTTTGATCCGGGAGATATCGAAAAACTGCAAAAAGAATTTGAAAAGCAATTTGAACAACTCAGGCCAGGTGATGAAAAACCTCAAAAACTTGGGACATAACAGAAATTATAAACATTGGTTTAGGGGCATTGTAAAATGAGCAATGATGGGCGGAGGGTACCCGGCTAGCCGGATATTCTTCGCTTTATTTGTTTTTCATAGTTGTCTTTTGAATAATAACTGCCACTCTGCCGTAGTGATATTGCATACCGTTAAATGAAACAATATCTTTGTAAAAAGGCAGGCTGTTATGGACATTCAAAAAATAATCCCATCTGAAATAATAAACTTCTTTCTGGTACTCATTTTCTCTTTGCTCATTGGGTTGGGGCAACGGCGCCACCACATGGACGATGATGACAGCTTTCTGTTTGGCACCGACCGTACTTTTACCTTCATTGGACTGCTGGGCTATGTGTTGTATATTTCCGATCCGGCAGGATTATACCCATTTCTTACCGGTTTGGTAATTATCGGGATGTTGCTTGGGATACAGTACTTTCAGAAGATAAAACGGCAGAAGGATTTTGGGTTAACGACCTCAATCCTGGCATTGCTTACTTATTGTTTATCTGTTATTGTGTTTACACAGCCAATTTGGCTGGTGCTTTCTTTTGTTGTGGCTCTTCTTATTTTAACTGAAATGAAAAGCCGCTTTCGTTCGATTTCGCAGAAAGCTTCCGAGGAAGAGTTTGTTACACTGGCCAAGTTTATTGCTTTTGCAGGTATTATTTTGCCTTTGTTGCCTTCCGAGAACATTGCGGATTTTATCCCTGTTTCACCATACAATATCTGGTTGGCGGTTGTTGTTGTATCGGGCGTTTCCTATGTCAGCTATTTGGTCAAAAAGTTTGTTTTCCCCGATTCGGGTATTTTGCTTACCGGTTTACTGGGGGGCATCTACAGTAGTACAGCTACAACTGTCATTCTTGCGCGTCGCGAAAAAGAAGAGCATACCGGTGCTCAATCGGTTTCAGCCATTATGCTGGCAAACGGGATGATGTACCTTCGGGTATTGGTGCTGGTGTTTTTATTTAGTCCTTCTGTCGGGTTTTTGCTGACTATTCCTTTTCTCCTGATGTTTGGGGTTGCCTTTGCCTTGTCGAAGTTGGTTTTGCTAAAAATGGGAGGGCAACCGGCTAAGCAGGGAAAGTCGTCCGAAAAATTAATCAGTCGCAACCCGCTTGAATTGAAGACGGCGATCATTTTCGGTGTTTTGTTTGTGGCCTTTGGTTTGATAACCCAGGCAGCAATTGAGCATTACGGGAGCAATGGTGTGACCGCCCTGGCTTTTTTAGTTGGTATTTTTGATGTTGATCCATTCCTGTTGTATTTGTTGCAGCAACAATCCGGGATAATCCAGATAACAGTGGCCCTCGCAATTATAAATGCGACCAATAGTAATAACCTGATGAAAATGTTTTATGCCATTTCGCTTAGCAGCAAGTCTTCGCGAAAGATGCTTTTAACAAGTTTTCTTATCTTGGTTGTGGTTGGCTTGGTTATGTCGCTGGCTTTCTATTTAATTTACAGGTAGGCCGGATCGATGAGTAAATAATTTTTAAAAAAATAGACTATGGAACGAATTGTTGATAATCCGGATGAACGCATGTGGGGCATGTTTTGTCATCTTTCAGCCTTGGCCGGGGCAGTTATCCCGTTTGGGAATATTATTGGCCCTCTGATCGTTTATTCCGTTAAGCGACAGGAATATGATTTTGTGGAAGATCAGGGAAAAGAGTCTTTGAATTTTCAAATTACCATGTCAATTGCATTGGTTGTTTCCGGAATTCTTGTAATCGTCCTGATTGGTTTTTTATTATTGCTTGTAATTGGCTTATTTGCGTTGGTTTTTACAGTTGTAGGTGCCTTGAAGGCTAACCAGGGTGAGTTTTACCGCTATCCGTTTACGATCCGTTTCCTGAAATAATCGTTCTTTTTTTCACAAGGACGTGGATTATTGCAATTGCATCTTGAAGACCTGCTGATTTTACTTATTTTTGCAGCTCCAACAAAATGCATTGACAGATTATGGCTCAGAAACCTTCAATCCCCAAAGGGACACGCGATTTTTCGCCGGCAGAAATGGCCCGGAGAAATTATATTTTCGACACGGTTAAAGCTGTTTTTCAACTGTACGGGTTTCAACCTATTGAGACCCCGGCAATGGAAAACCTTTCAACTTTGATGGGGAAATATGGCGAAGAAGGGGACAAGCTGTTATTCAAAATCCTGAATTCAGGCGACTTTATCTCGAAAGTGGGTGAAAGCGATTTGCTTGACAGGAACAGTATCCGCCTGACCAATCAAATTTCGGAAAAAGGATTGCGCTATGACCTGACTGTACCTTTTGCCCGTTTTGTGGTGCAATACCGGAACGATATTACTTTCCCGTTTAAACGGTACCAAATACAGCCGGTATGGCGTGCCGACCGCCCGCAAAAGGGACGTTACCGCGAATTTTATCAATGCGATGTGGACATTATCGGAAGCGATTCGTTGCTGAATGAGTTTGAGTTGGTACAAATTATCAGTGATGTATTTACCCGCCTGAATGTGAATACGGTCGTTAAAATCAATAACCGGAAAATCCTGGCAGGGATAGCTGAAACAATTGGTGAGGCGGATCGCATGGTCGATATCACTGTGGCCATCGATAAACTCGATAAAATTGGACTGGAGAATGTTAATGCCGAGCTGATTGAAAAAGGCGTTTCGCAGCAGGCTGTCGAGAAGTTACAGCCAATCTTGAAACTGAGTGGTACAACCGATGAGAAACTAAGTCAACTGGAGGCTGTCATCGGTTCTTCGGAGATCGGGCAGAAAGGAATTGCCGAAGTGCGCAAGTTGTTTGCTTACCTGGCAACAGTCACATTAAACACAGAAGTCGAGCTTGACCTGACACTGGCGCGGGGGCTGAACTATTACACCGGGGCCATCTTTGAAGTAAAAGCAAAGGATGTTCAGATTGGCAGTATTTGTGGCGGAGGACGCTACGACGACCTGACCGGTATTTTTGGGATGCCGGGTGTTTCAGGTGTGGGGATTTCGTTTGGCGCCGATCGGATTTACGATGTGATGACCCAACTTGAGTTGTTCCCTGCTGAGGCGATTGCATCGACAAAAGTACTGTTTGTAAACTTTGGCGAAAAAGAAGAAGCTTTCTGTTTGCCAATTATCAGCAAATTGCGTCAGGCTGGGGTCAATGCCGAAATCTTTCCCGAATCAGCCAAAATTAAAAAGCAAATGACCTGGGCTGACAAAAAGAATGTTGCTTTTGTTGCCATGGTTGGTGAACAGGAAATGGCCGAGGGAAAAGTAAATCTGAAAAACATGAAAACAGGCGACCAAAAGCTGGTTAGCCCTGAAGAACTGATAAAAATCCTTGCTGAGTAGCCTGCATTTTTCGTAATTGCCGGTATGGTACCGGTAAAAAATCATTCAAATCAAAAGGACGACCGTCCAGTAAAATTGCTTGGGAGCGATACGCGTTTCCCCTGATCTGCTATTTTTATTTTTCATGAAGGACTTATGCAAGTCTTTCATTTTGTCGTTGTAACTCGTAATTTGAAGAATGAAAATAGAATTGAATATGAAGCGCAAAATACATTTTATCAGCCCCGAACCTTTAACTTATGAATTGATTGAGCAAATACTGGAAGAAAAGAAGAAGCTGGTTTTGTCTGACGAATCAGCTCAGTTAATTCAAAAATCGAAAGCTTTTCTGGATAAAAAGCTGGCACAGAGCGAAGATCCAATTTATGGGATTAACACCGGATTTGGGGCTTTGTGCGACCGAAAGATTTCGAAAGCTGACCTGAGCAAATTACAGGAAAACCTGATCATTTCGCATGCCTGCAATGTTGGCCCCGAAGTACCTGAAGATGTGGTTCGCTTGATGTTGCTGTTGAAGGCACATGCGTTGGCAAAAGGAAACTCTGCCGTCCAATTGATAACCGTTCAGCGCATTATCGACTTGTTTAATGAGGACATGTTGCCACTGGTGTTCGAGCAGGGGTCGCTGGGGGCAAGTGGCGACCTGGCACCGCTTGCCATGTTGTTTTTGCCACTTTTGGGATTAGGGAACCTTAATCATAAGGGGAAAAAGATAAGTTCTGAAGATGCCCTGAAAAAGATGGGTTGGTCGCCGATCAGGCTTGAGGCAAAGGAAGGCCTGGCTCTGTTGAACGGGACACAGTTTATGAGTGCACATGCCGTTTATACATTGCTGAAAAGTTTCAAAATTGTAAAGTATGCCGATGTAATTGGCGCTGTTTCGCTGGATAGTTTTGACGGGTTGCTGGAGCCATTTATGCCGCAGGTGCAAACAATCAGGCCGCACCATGGACAGATTGAAACTGCCCGGAATTTCCGGGAGCTTTTGCACGACAGTGAGCTGATCAACCGTGAAAAGCAACATGTTCAGGATCCGTATTCGTTTCGGTGTATTCCGCAGGTACACGGGGCAGTGAAGGATGCGGTGGATTATGTGTCGAAAGTTGTTCAGGTTGAGATTAATTCCGTGACTGATAATCCAACCGTTTTTCCGGATGATGACCTGATTGTTTCGGGCGGGAATTTTCATGGTGAACCTTTGGCGCTATCGCTCGATTTTCTGGCAATTGCACTTTCCGAATTGGGAAGTATTTCTGAAAGGCGCACGTACCGGCTGATATCCGGTGAGCGTGGATTGCCGGTGTTTTTGGTTGCAAACCCCGGCTTGAATTCCGGGTTTATGATCCCCCAATATGCCGCAGCCTCGATTGTGAGCCAAAGTAAACAGCTGTGCACCCCGGCTTCGGTTGACTCCATCCCGTCATCAAATGAACAGGAAGATCACGTGAGTATGGGCGGGAACGCGGCAACCAAAGCATTAAAAGTTGCAGAAAACACGCTAAAAGTTCTGGCAATTGAATTGTACAATGCGGCACAGGCATTGGAGTTCAGGCGTCCGTTGAAAACATCGGCGTATTTGGAAGAATTTATTTCGTTATACCGGAGAGAAGTCTCTTTTGTTGGAGAAGACCAATTGATGTATGAGGGAATTAACGATACAATCCGCTTTCTGGAAAAAGGAAAGTTTGTGAAGCACCAGGCGTGAGTGATCGCTAAAAAAGAGATACGTCACTGCGACGTATCTCTTTTTTATGTCTTTTGGATACCCTCTTTCTTTTTATTCTTCATCTTTCTCGTTGCGTTCCTTCTGCCTGAACTCCCGGATCATCTTAAACCGGAATTCATTTTCAATTTGACCTAAAATGACGACTTTTTTTGCGGGCAGTACTTTCAGGAATTTTTCGTGGTACGTTTTCAATAAATCAGATTCTTTCACGTACTGGTCAATGATTTCGTAGCTCAGCTTTTTGAATTCATTTTCCGAAAATTTGTCGTAATTGTTTTTTACCTTTTCTTCCAGTTCACGGCGCTTTTGGTGGGTTTCAAAACGCTTCTGGTCGAATTCATTATAAATAGGCCAGAATTTTTGAGCCTCTTCGGGAGTCAGCTCCAGTTTATCCGTCATGAAGGAAATCTTCATCGACTTATATTTTTCAAAATTATCGTGACGCCCGCGCGGTTGGGCAAAAATAGTTGTGCAGATGAAAAATAGTCCGAGTATGAGTGTTAGCTTTTTCATATCCGTTTAATTAATGATTTCAGCGTAAATTTCGTAATCGTTCAATTCGTCCGACAGATAATTTATGATCTCATCGGAATTAAGTTCATGATTGTTCTCCGGTGTTGTCAGCACCTGGAAGAACATATTGTCGTCTATAAATGTTGAGTTCGTAATAAATTCTTCTTCGCCTGAAAAATTTTCGTTTTGTTCCTGCCGGGCGGTGTACCATGGTACTATCCGGCTTATCGGGTAATAAATAAGCAGTATGGCCAGTGCAAAGCTGGCTGCCAGTCCCAGCAACGGCTTGACCAGTTGAATAACCTTCTGCCTGGAAGTCTTTATGGTTTCTTCATCCTCAATTCTTGCTTCAATCCGGTCTTCCAGCATTTCAAAGTAGCCCTCGGGTACTTCGAACGGGTTGCCCTTCGGGAACTTGTGACTATCTGCAAATATGTTTTCCTTTTCTTTCATGTCTTTTCTTTGACTGATTAAGTTCTTAAAAGTTTAAATGCCAAGATTGTCAATCTTTTATTCAGTTGATTTCAAATAGTCTTCAATTTTTCGAACAGCATGATGATATGACGCTTTCAGGGCGCCGGCTGATGTGTCAAGTATTTTCTCCATGTCCAGGTACTTTATTTCATCAAAATAGCGCATGTTAAAAACCAGCCGTTGTTTTTCCGGCAACATGGCAATGGCTTCCTGTAGTTTTCGCTGAATGTCATCTCCGTTGAAATAAGTGTCTGTCTGT
>JBNKTK010000156.1:0-7061 GCA_050298035.1 Mangrovibacterium sp.
TGTCGTACACCCACCCGGGGTGAAATAACCGACAGTCGGATTCTTTCTGTTAACTTTACCTGAAAAATCAGCTTATGAACTTTCTGGAACTTGCACAGGCGCGGTATTCAGTCCGCGCGTTTTCCGATAAAGCCGTTGAGCCCGAGAAACTGGCCTATATCATGGAGTGTGCCCGTTATGCCCCCTCGGCCGTGAATTACCAACCCTGGAAATTTTATGTCGTTAAAAGCCCCGCGGCAAGGGAAAAGATGCAAAAGGTTTATCCGCGTGAGTGGTTCCGGTCGGCCCCGCTGTATATCTTGGCATGCGGCGATTCGAGCCTGTCGTGGAAGCGCAGTTTCGATGGGAAAGACCATCTCGATATTGACGTGGCCATTGCTGTGGAGCATATTTGCCTGGCGGCGATAGGGCAGGAGCTTGGCTCGTGCTGGGTGTGCCATTTCGATGTTGATCTGTGCAAAGAGGAATTCAAGCTGCCTCCAGAGATGGTGCCGGTTGCCGTTATCCCGGTTGGTTACCCGGTGCAGGAACGCAGCCGCTGGTCCGAACGTAAGAATTTGTCGGAAATCATGGAGGTGTTGTAACCCCGGAGGAAATTCACCGCAAAGGAATTGGCTCAACACGAAGACACGAAGGAACTATCATTTGGGATTATTTTCTATGTGCCTATGTGGTTCGTATTTCACCGCAAAGGCGCGAAAGAATTGATTTAACACGAAGACACAAAGACACGAAGGAATTATGATTCCGGATTATTTCTATGTGTATTATGTGCCTATGTGGTTTGTATCTCATGGCAGAGTCGCGAAAGAATTGACCCAACACAAAGACACAAAGGCACGAAGGAATTATAAAAAAAAAGATCCGGCCAGCATTTAGGTCGGATCTTCCAGGTTAGCCTATTCGGCGGTCGTTTCTTCCGGAACTTTCTTTAGGTATTTATCCAAAAACTTCAGGATATCGCCATAGCCTTTAATCTCGTTTTCTTTCTTGATAAAACCGTGCCCTTCATCGGGGAACACGTCATATTCAACGGGGATATTGTTTTCGCGAATGGCCGCTACAATTTCGTCCGATTCCACTTTTAGCACGCGGGGGTCGTTTTCGCCCTGCAGCACCATCACCGGGTTTTTAACCTGGTTGGCATGGAACAACGGGGAAATGTTGTACAGACGTACCGAATCTTCGGTAAAAGGATCGCCCATCTCGTTGTACAGGGCTTTCCGGAACGATTCCCAGTAGGGTGGGATCGATTTCAGGGTCCTTAGCCAGTTGGTAACGCCAAAAATATCAACCCCCACGTTAAACTCATCCGGCGCTGATGTCATGGCGGCCATCGTCATAAAACCTCCGTAGCTGCCGCCAATGATGCCGATCTTTTCCCCATCGATGTATTCCTGTTCCTGTAGCCATTTTTTTCCGGCAATACAGTCTTTCAGGTCTTTGTCGCCGTGGTTTTGGTCGTCCATTTTGAAGAAGGTTTTCCCGTAGCCGCTGCTTCCTCGGTTATTTACGGCCAACACGGCATAACCATGGTTCACCAGGTATTGGATCAACGCGAAGTAGCCCACGCGTGATTGTCCGCCGGGGCCGCCGTGCACCCAAACCAGGGCAGGCACTTTGTTCTTGGCCGATGCGGCTATCGGTTTATAGTAGATGGCCGGGATTTCGAGCCCGTCAAACGATTCGTAGCGGACCACTTCGGCCTGTACCAGCTCGTCTGGTTTGATCTCCGGGTTCAGGCTGGAGGTTAACTTTTTCAGTTCACCTGTTTCAATGTCGTACACGTAAATGTTGTTGGGCGCTTTGGAGGTACCGATTGTCAACCGGAGCAGCTTTTCACTGTCCGAAACGGAAACGGCCACGATATCGCCATCGGGCACCTGCGGAAAATTCACCTGCTCGCCGGTCGCGTTGTCAGTCACAACCAGGCTGTTTTTTCCGTCTTCGTTGATGGCAATTACCCGGTACTTGTCGTTTTCGCTCAGGTAGCTATACATCACGTCCCAGTTGGTTTCGTAAATCACCTGTTTTTCGCCGCTCTCCATGTCGTATTGAACCAGGTAGGCAAATTCTTTACCTACGTCGGTAATGTAGTAAAAGTACTTGTCGTTTTTGCTGAAACCCGAGCTTTGATATTTCCCCGGCCCGTCGGTGATTTCGGTCATTTGCTTGCTGGCCGTGTCGTACAGGTACAGGTTGTTTTCGCTGGTTGTTTTCGACTTCGATAGTGCCAGTGTTTTCTCGTCATGCGACAGTCCGGCAACTTCCATTCCTTCATCATTTTGGTAGAACATTTCGGCCTTCCAGTCGGCAATGGGCATGCGGTATAAATCGAAAAAGCGGGGATCACGTTTATTCGAAACATAGAACATTGCCGTTTTATCATCGTTCCATCCGCCAAAGCCTGCTTTCTCGTTTTCGGCAGGGGTTAGGTCGGTGGTGGTCCCGTCCGGCTGTAACAGGTAAATGTGGTTGATTTCATTTCCTCCTTTGTCGGCCGAATAAAGCATCTGGTCTGTCCCGGGGACATAATCGATGGCAAAAAAAGTTTCTTCGTCCGAAAAAGTAATCTGCTTTTTGCTGCTGTCGGCAATGTTGATTTCGTACAGGTTGAAGATACCTGTTTCATCGCTGCTCACCAGCAATTTGGTCTCATCGTCAGAAAAAGCGCCACCGGCAAAGCGGGTGTTCTGGTAGAACTGTTCAATGGAATAAAGTTGAGGTGCTTTTGTATCAGTCCGGGCACAGGCAGCCAGGATGATGAAGAGTGCAAGGAAATAGGATTTTCTCATAACTTTTCTGAATATTTAATAGTTAATGGATTGCGTATTATCTTCTGTTTTAAGCTAAAAATAAAGGAAGTGTTGATGTTTCCTCAGCGCTTCCTTTCCAAATTCTCATACAAGTTAATGAATATGAATTGAATTGGCATTATTTCGTTCTGTATTTTTTTATGATGAACACAACGGGCTATGGTTTTCGGTTGACAAATGTTTATTGATCACGGCAGACTGATAAGCCGCTGTTTCCCTGTTTATGGCAGGCAGATCGCCATTTTTTCAATCAATAAGAGGGGAGGGGAGAGTGGCCTTCAATACCCCGACTGAGCTGTTTGCTAAAATGTCGGCAGTTGCCACAACGAAAAAAGGAGGCTGTCCCCAAAGGGTAGCCTCCTTTTCTCTATCATGATATGAATTGTTATTTCAAATCAGGCATTTCGTCACGGGTAATAACAGCATTGTTGTTGATAGCATCCGTCCACCAGGCTGCATTTGCATATTGATGGTCGGTGCTGCTGAAGTCGGATTCCGAAGTATTGTTCGTACGTTCGTAATCGTACCAGGGCATAAAAAAGGCCCATTTTGCGCCGGCTGACCATTGTGTTGAGATTGTGGCAGAGCCGCCGCACTCACTCATGGTCACCATTTTGTTCGGGTAACTGTCCTGAATGGCTGAAAACTCAACGGCAATAGCCGAAGCATCCGAATTATTGTAAACATCGCGGCCAATAATATCGACATAATTATCGCCCGGATAAAAGGCATTATCTTTGGTTTGCGTTGTCCACACCCAAATCAGGTTATTCAATCCCTCTGTTTTGAAGTAGTCGAACATGTACTTCCAAAGATTTTTATATGCATCGGCACCATTGGCTCCCCACCAAAACCAGGCCGTACCGTTGGTGTATTCGTAAATGTTTCCGGCAGCTTCGTGTAACGGTCGCCATATTACAGGAATATTTTTTGCCTGAAGTAGTTTCAGATATCCGGTAATTTTTGCCAAATCTGCTTTCACCACAGTATTTTCCCAGGTACCTTCAATTGTCGCATTCGCGGTGTTGAAAGTGGTCTCGGTTGGGGCATAGGTATAAGTTGTTGCCCCTTCAGAAACGGGAACCCTCCAGTGCCACCCAGCGGCAACCAAGCCATTATTGCTCCACCAATCCTCCACAACCGTTGTGTTGGAATAATCAATCCAGTTCGCGGGCGACTCGATTAAATGAATGTAATCGAATGCCGCAATGGCCGGATACTTCCCGGTTTGCAATTTCACCCATTCCGCTTCGTTGATGTTCCAGTTCACATTCGCCATGGTCGAAGAGAGAATCTTTTCGCCATAATTCGCCAACAGAAAATCGTAAACATTTTGTGCTTCCTGTGACGGGTTCTCCGTGCACAGTGTCGTTGTAATTTCGATCGACACGGGAGGAACAGTCGAGAAATGGATGGATATAGCCGGTGCGCCGACTTTGGTGGGTCCCTGGATGACACCCGCGGGAATCACCAATTCGTAGGTATTACCTGCCTCCAGCCCGGTTGCTGTTATTGTAACCCTGGTCAGCGACGTTGAAACGCTGCTTACCGTTGCATTTCCCATTGTAATTGAACTGTGTCCTGCCGATGGCGAGGTTACGTTCTGATCAAAGGTTAGTACAATACTGATATCACCTGCCGCAACATTACTGGCTCCATCTGCCGGATCGGAACTTACCAAGGCAGGGGCATCCAGCGTGGGGACGTCATTATTGCCGTCCCCATCGCCGCATGCTGTCACTATTACTAATAGAACCAGTAGCAAACCAAAACTCGAATAGAAAAATTTGTGTGTTATTCTGGTCATTCAATTAATCGTTAATTTGTAATAACTGACACTTTCGAGATAATCAGGTTTTGTCCCTGGATTACCAGCGCTGTTTCGGACCAGCCATCACTTGTATTTAAAATGTGATCAAGAAAATCACTTGTCAGCTCCATTTCATATGAAGTTTGCGAAACATCGCTAAACTCACGGATAGCACCTTGCTGTGCCCAGTTGGCGTCATTAATCTGCAATTGTCCTGAGCCGGTTACGGTGAAATAGAACTTGAGGATCGAACCAGCAGGTATGTCCTGAAACGAAGCTTTATATAACCGGAATGCCCCACCATCTGCTTCACCGGTCCACGAGCCCAGGTCGTGGGTATCGCCCATGATCACTGTTTCGCTGGAAGATCCTCCGGTGACAATAATCGATACTTTGGAGATGATCAGGTTTTGTCCCTGGATAACTAAAGCTGTTTCCGACCAGCCATCATTCGTATTTAGTATGTGATTTAGAAAATCACTTGTCAGTTCCATTTCATATGAAGTTTGCGAAACATCACTAAATTCACGGATAGCACCTTGCTGAGCCCAATTGGCATCATTGATCTGCATTTGTCCGTAGCCGGTTACGGTGAAGTAGAACTTCAGTGTAGCACCAGCCGGAACATCTGAAAAAGCTGATTTGTAGAGTCGGAAAGCCCCGCCATCTGCCTCACCTGTCCACGAGCCCAGGTCATGAATATCACTCATAATCACCGTTTCGGTAGTTCCGGAACCAATAACCGGAATTGTGTATGACACACTGCCGTTTGAAGAGATTAGGGTCAGTTCTGTATTACCTCCGGCGGTACCGGGTATCAACACATAAAGTGTCGTTCCCTGGAGAATGTATTGAGTTGAACTTCCGTTAACCTGTACATCCGTTAATTTATCTTCATTCTTCACCTCTACCGTAAGTATTGTACCTGCATCGGTTTCAGTATCAGGAAGTGTCGGGATGTAACAGAATTCCGGTTTATCAACGGTTAACGACGGAGCGCTAACAGTTTCGCCATTGGCCATTGTCAAGGTCAATTCTCCGGATTCAGCATCAACCGGTACTGTTAAGGCAATGCTTGTGCCTGACGAAGGAGTTACTTCAACGGTTAAGCCACCTGCAAAAGTTACAGAAGTCACCAGGTCAAGATTTGTACCCGTCAGGGTTACATCACTGCCGGCCGAAACGGGTGAAGGATTGTATGCTGTTACCTCCGGTTTCTGAGTAGCAATGGCAACAGAAACCGTTTTTCCGCTTGCGGTATTAAGCACCAGGTCGCCACTGGTAGCGGCATCGGGCATGACTAAGGTGATTTTATCCGTCGCAACCGAAGATGGCGTGACTTCATTCTCAACACCCGGGAAAATGGCAGAGGTTACCAAGTCCATATTTACTCCCGAAATGGTAATCAGGTCTCCACCACGCAAACCGGTTACAGGAGTAGCTGACAGTTCAGTAGGGACAGCCATCGTAATTTGGGCAACAGGAACAACGACTCCTGAAAAAGCAATCATATTCGCGGTTCCATCTGTGGTTCCCGAAGGTAGGGTAAACGTTAATGTATTATCACTAACTGTAAAATCGATGGTGTCGTTATTGGCCAGTACAACAGACTCAACCAAATCCAAATCGGCTCCGGAAACAGCTACTTCATCTCCCGGCTTTTTATTTGTTAGTTCGGCTACCGAAGTGACCGACGGAAGGGTTACCTGTAAAGCTTCTTCCGATTCCAATTCTACAGGGATTGTTGCTGTATCGGCTAGCATAATTGTACCGGTTTGTGCCTCTTTGGGGACAACGAGCGCAATTTTTGCACGTTCCCAGGTTGTAAAGTCCTTGGACATCACCGTCACATTATCGGCAAAAACCACCTTTTGAATCAGGTTCAGGTAATCACCTTCGATGGTAAGTGTAGCGCCTGCTTTTACCGGATTCGGTGAAATCTTGGAAATTGAAATCGGTTCAATGTAAGTTAATAAGGTCTTGGATGTAATTACACCATCAGGATAATTTAACTTGACAAATCCTTCAGCAGCGTTTTGTGGGATAGTCACTTTGATTTTCTCACTGCTGACTACCTCAATATCCGTGATCTCAATATTGTCGGGGAGAATGACACTGGTTACTTTGTCCAGGTTCCGGCCGACAAAAGTAAGATCGCTGCCTCTTAGTGCCGGGCTGGGCCCGTATGCTTCCAGGATCACTTGTCCTGAACCCGGTCCCTCATCGTCATCCGAGCAAGCTGTAAAAGTCACTGTCAGAAATGCCAGTAGCAATACAATCCATTGGTTCAATTTTATATGTTGCTTCATTTTTTTCAATTTTTGTTAGGTTGATTAATTGGGAACTACACGCACATTATCTATCCAGATCGTTGTATTGCAAGGTGTTCCTGTTACTCCTCCTTTATTCAGGAATAGTGTCAAACCGGAATAATG
>JBNKTK010000157.1:0-6901 GCA_050298035.1 Mangrovibacterium sp.
AATGACAAAACTGATTGAGGCCAACACAACTATTCCGACTAAGAAATCGGAAACATTCACAACTGCTGCCGATAACCAGCCATCAGTTGAAATTCATGTGTTGCAGGGTGAACGTCCAATGGCTGCCGGTAACAAAACAATCGGCCGTTTCCACCTGGATGGCATCCCGCCTGCACGTCGAGGTGTCCCTCAAATTGAAGTGGCTTTTGATATTGATGCAAACGGTATTTTGCATGTTCATGCAAAAGATAAAGCTACCGGAAAATCACAGTCCATTCGTATTGAGGCTTCTTCAGGTTTGAGCGATGACGAAATCAAACGCATGCGTGAAGAGGCAGCAGCCAATGCTGAAGCTGACAAAGCTGCACGCGAAAAAGTTGATAAACTGAACCAGGCGGATAGTTTGATCTTCCAAACAGAAAAACAGCTGACTGAATTTGGTGATAAACTTCCTGCTGACAAAAAAGCGCCGATTGAGGCTGCCCTGAATAAATTGAAAGAAGCTCACAAAAACCAGGATATTGCTGCAATTGATGCTGCTACCAATGAGCTGAACCAGGTATTCCAGGCTGCATCTCAGGATATGTATAATGCACAGGCGCAAGAGAATGCTCAGCCGGGACCTGATGCAGGAGCACAGGCCGAGGGCGGACAGTCATCAAAAGAAGCTCAGGATGGAGAAGTAACTGATGTTGACTTTGAAGAAGTGAAATAAGTGTCTTACAAGAATAGAATAATGGGGGTCCTAATTTTGGGCACCCATTTTTTTTATACCTAAGAACAATTAATTTTGCCTGACAAGGTCACGGCTTGTTGGTTGTTTTCTTTTCTTCTCTTCTTCTTGAGCCGATTGTTAGAAGAAAGAAAACAATGGAATTGTTTCACCATACTTACAATTGAGACAAAATGAAAAAGATATTGATGGCAATCTGGGGAAATATCAAGACAAAATACGGTTTTGTCATCTTGTTTTTTTTGCTGTGGATATTTTTCTTTGATGACCATAATTTGGTTGATCATTTCCAAAATAAGCACAAGCTGGAGCAATTGATTGAGCAAAAACAACTGCTGGAAGAGAAAATTACTTCTGATCAACGTAAAATCCATGAATTGCAAACTAACCAAAAGAACCTCGAGAAATTTGCCCGTGAGCAATTCCTGATGAAAAAAGACAGCGAGGATGTGTTCGTTGTTGTTGAAGAATAGAAAAGAAAATCAACTTTTCCGTAATTTTTCCCTGATTTGGCGATAATGACCGTTAAATCTCAGTTATATTTAAAACTTACTTGTTTTTCTTGTTTGATTACTTGTTGATTTTTTTTAAATTAATCACATATTTAAAGAATATGAACTTGAATATCAACATATTTAAAATTGAAACCAACCATGTTGCACCGAAAAAGGGACGGATTCTTATTTCAGAGCCATTTCTGCCAGGGAGCTATTTTAACAGGGCTGTGGTGCTTTTGGTGGCTCATAGCGATAAGGGCTCGGTTGGATTTATTTTGAATAAGAAAGTTGACTATTCTTTAAATGAGATAATTAACGACTTTCCTGAGTTCAAGGCTGATGTGTTTATTGGAGGCCCGGTAAGTCCGGACTCAATCTATTTCATCCATTCCCTGGGCGATTCTATTTCGGGCAGCATTCATATAAAAGATAACCTTTACTGGGGTGGGGATTTTGATGAGTTGAAGAAAAAAGTCAGCCTCGGGGTGGTACAAGCTGAACAGGTGCGCTTCTTTTTAGGCTATTCCGGATGGGATGCCGGGCAACTTGAGGAAGAGTTGAAAGAAAATTCGTGGCTTGTTTCTGAAATTGATGAAAGCATTGTAATGGATAACCTGCCGAAAAAAACGATGTGGGTAGAGACAGTCAAAAAAGTTGGAGGCAAATATTCCATTTGGGAAAATTTCCCTGAAAATCCGTCACTGAACTAACTCCCGGTTAAATTCCTCGTTCAGCATTTTTACAGTTTTGTTGAAATAGCGTTTTAAGCCAAACGCTTTTACCCATTGAATGCCGTCAATGTCGTTGGCCAGGAAAACCTCGTCTGCATCTCT
This sequence comes from Mangrovibacterium sp., assembly GCA_050298035.1. Classification (GTDB taxonomy): domain Bacteria; phylum Bacteroidota; class Bacteroidia; order Bacteroidales; family Prolixibacteraceae; genus Gaoshiqia. The sequence goes on from JBNKTK010000157.1 coordinate 2,064, forward strand.
GAGGTCAGCTTCTGTCAAATCATCTTTCTCCAGAAAAACGAGGCCATTCTTTTGACTAATGTGTTGAATAATCCGTTTTGCCGGATTGATGTAAGCTCCGGTAACAGGTGATGGAGTCCAAATCTCACTTCCGGTTACCAGGTAAATGTTCTTTCCCGGCACCTCAACAAGGCTTTGGTTGTCATTCAATAACAGCATCTCCTGAAGGTGACTGTTTTTGGCTGAACTCACAACTTTCCAGTAATTGTCAGATCCTATGCGTAGAGTAGACAATGGGGAGGCTGACTTGAAGATTTTAGTGAAGGTGTCAAGCATGATTCCCAACTCATTTAGCTCATATCGGGTTTGCCTTATTTCTTCAGCGTGGATTGTGTAGGAGACAGCATTTCCTTGTTTGAAGAAAGAAATGCTAATCTTTGAACTTTTAAAAAGCTTGTTTTTAACCAGAACACGCTCAATTTGTCGTTTTAATTCCCTGCCCGAATCTTTCAAAATGAGTGGCTGCGGTTGGTTTAAAAGTTGAAATTGAAAATTCAGTATTGCCCGGTGATCTTCCCAGAACATCAGTTGGTTACGGATTGAACGGAGCGATTCCTTGAATAATAGATTATCCAAGTCGGCTGGTGTGAAAAGTTTCTCTTCAATTTTACAAAACTGACCATCAATGAGTATGTATGGTGAACTCATACCGGTAGGATTTGTAAAATGAAGGGGCGCATGTTCTTGTTCGCTTCAATTTTTATCCCGGTTACCCCGGCTGATTGTGCTGCCTGCATGTCAGTTTCGCTGTCGCCGATGAAAAATGATTGCGCTTTGTCGATGCCATACCGGGCAATCAGCTTCTCAATCATCAGTGGTGATGGTTTTCGACACAAACATTTTCCCGTTTCATCATGATGTGGACAAATCTGTATATCACGAAAACTAATGCCAAATTTTGAGAATTCATCTTTTATATATTGATGGACAGCCTCCACTTCCACCATTGTGTACTGTTTTTTGGCGATGCCTCCCTGGTTGGTAACTATAAAGAGTTCGTAGCCAAGCTTGCACAGCAAGTGCAGGTTCTCAAAAATTCCGTCGACAAATGTCACATCTTCCTTCCTGAAAATGTAGTAGAGTGATGAGTTGTTTGTTATTACCCCGTCCCTGTCGAGAAAAACTGCCTTCATCTAAATCAATCCAAAAAGTTTGTCAAGGAAGCGTTCAAAATAACTCGCATTAAGGAGAATTGGCAGGATGAAGCCAAAAAGCGCTCCCAGGAAATGAGCATCGTGTGCAATGTTATCACTTTGTTTTCGGCTCATGTAGTAGGAATAGGCCAGGTAAAGAACTGCGAAAATAATCCCGGGAACAGGCAACAGGCCGAAGAAATAGATTTTTTCCCAGGGTTCGAAAAAGATAGCGGCAAAAAGCACGGCAGAAACTGCGCCTGAAGCACCCACTGCATTGTAATAGTAATTGTTCCGGTGCTTGATCAGGGCATAAGCGTTTGATACGATCATGCCCCCAAAATAGAGGAGCAGGAAATAGGCATTGGACATCCTTCCAAAACCATAGTCGAAATAATACTCGATTGCCCTTCCGAATGAGTACAAGACAATCATATTGACAATCAGGTGCTCCCAATTGGCATGCACAAAACCGTGGGAAACCAGACGGTAATATTGTTTTTGGTGGTAAACCTTGCTGGCATTAAACTGGAGTTTTTCCATCAGGTCGAGCCTGCTAAATGCCGCAATGGAGACAAAACATGTGATGACGATAATGATGATGGTCATATTGCTTAATGTAAAATTCGGTAAATCATTTCTTTTTGTAAATCGCCGGCGCTTGCCGAAACATTGCCTATCCCTTTGGATTTCATGTCATATTCACGAAGTATCCCCATAATATCGACCACTTTTTTGATTGGGTATTGTTTGGCTGCTGCTACATAAGAGCGGACAAAATACGGATTGACCTGCAGGGACGAGGCAACGGCATTTTGCGATTTATCTTCCAAAAAATGGTAAGTAAGTATTTTCATGTAGAAGGAATACAAGCTTGAGACCGTTCTTGGAAATGGGTTTGAACCGGGGTTTGCTGCAAAATAATTAACAATCTGGTTCGACTTTAGTACGTTTCGTTCTCCCAGGGCATTTTGAAGCTCAAAAATGTTGAAATCTTTACTGATGCCGATGTTCTTTTCAATATGGTCAGGAGTAATCTTTGTATTTTCCGGGAGGCTGATGATGAGCTTGTTCAGCTCGTTGGAAACTTTGCTCAAATCGGTGCCCAGGTATTCAGCCAACATGGCCGATGCCTGAGGCTCAATACTGTATTTGTGCGATGAGAGGTAACTGTTGATCCAGGCCGGGAGTTGGTTGTCGTAAATCTTTTTCGACTCAAATAAAACGCCTTTCTGTCCAATCAGTTTGGTAAAGGTTTTCCGTTTGTCGAGCGTTTTATATTTGTAATTGATGACGAGTATTGTCGAGTTTAGGGGATTGCGGACATAAGGTTCCAGGTCTTCAATCTTTTTGATATTCTGGGCCTCACGAAGTATAATCACCTGATGATTGGCCATCATCGGGAAGCGACGGGCATGAGTGATAATCGTGTCAACATCGGTATCCTTCCCGTAGAGAATGTGTTGGTTGAAGCCTTTTTCTGCTTCTGTCAATACATTCTTGGTAATGTAATCCGAAATTTGGTCAATAAAATAACTCTCTTCACCCATCAGGAAATAGATGGGATGGTAAATCTTATTCTTGAGATTGGCTAAAATATCTTCGTAATTCATTTCGGGTTTTTCGGGTTTTAAAATTTCAGGTGCTTGACCGAGCGTCCGTTTGTCTGTATTTCAATTAACGCTTCAATTCCTGCTTTAAGGTGCATCTCCACAAAGTTAGTTGTTACTTTTTTATCGCTGGCTTCGGTTTTAATGCCGGTCGAGATCATGGGTTGATCAGAAACAAGTAACAAAGCACCTGCCGGGATTTGATTGGCAAAACCAACGGTGAAAATGGTTGCTGTTTCCATGTCGATAGCCATTGCTCTGGTTTTGTACAGGTATTTTTTGAAACGTTCGTCGTATTCCCAAACCCGTTTGTTGGTGGTGTAAACAACGCCTGTCCAATAGTCCATTTTATTTTCCCGGATGGCTGTTGAAACGGCCCGTTGCAGGTTAAAGGCCGGGAGTGCCGGAATCTCCGGGGGAAGATAGTCATCGGAAGTACCGTCGCTTCGGATGGCGGCAATAGGCAAAATCAGGTCGCCCAGCTTGTTTTTCTTTTTTAGCCCACCGCATTTCCCCAAAAAAAGCACGGCCTTGGGCATGATTGAACTGAGCAGGTCCATAATTGTCGCCGCATTTGGACTGCCCATGCCAAAATTGATAATGGTAATGTCGTTAGCCGAGGCGTTTGGCATATTTTTGTCTTCGCCAACTATCGGAACATTGAACCGCTCGGCAAACATCTCGACGTATAACTGAAAATTAGTTAGTAAGATATATTCTCCGAAATCTTCAAGCTTTCTTCCGGTATACCTCGGAAGCCAGTTGTCAACTATCTCTTTTTTTGTTTTCATATTGAATGCCTTGTTATTTTTTGCATTTTTGAGAAGCCGGAAATGAACAGGCGGATGTCGCAAAAAATGAATTCTACAAAAGTACAACTTTGGATCGGCTTAGTATGTTCACGAAATTAAATTTACCAACATATTCTTTTCGCACAAAAAAGGAAGGTGAGAAAATCCTGATTTTTGACGAGGTTCGCAAAAAGTTTTTAGTGCTGACACCGGAAGAGTGGGTGCGGCAGAATTTTATTCGTTTTTTAAATGAAGAAAAGGGCTTCCCGGCGCAGTTAATGGCTATTGAAAGCGGGCTGAAAGTAAACCGCAACCAGTTTCGGGCTGACTTATTGGTATATGACCGGAGTGGACAACCGTTGCTGATTGTGGAATTTAAGGCGCCGAATGTGAAAATTACCCAGGGGACATTTGACCAGATTACCCGCTACAACATGACTTTCCAGGTTCCTTTTTTAATCGTTTCGAATGGCATGGATCATTATTGCTGCCAGGTTGACCTGGTTGGGAAAACGTATTGCTTTTTAAAAGAAATCCCAGACTTTGAACAACTGGTTTGATCGCTTTCTTATAGGATCTTTTGGAGGATTAATTCGTCCATCCAGCCCTCCGGCGTTTTTAGCCATTCCTTTTTTGTGCCGGCAATCTGAAAACGAACCTTCTCAAACAGGTGGATGCTTGCCGGGTTATTAGTGGCAATATTGGCATAGAGCAGATGGAGGGCGAGCGTTTCCCTTGCATACCTGATCATTAGTTCCAGTGCGTCGGAAGCCAGTCCTTTTCCACGGTCCGATTCCTGGTAGATAAGGATGCCAATGCCTGCCCGCTGATGGAAAGGATCGAAGTCGAACAAATCGATTGCCCCAACAGCTTTGCCTGTCAAATCTTCGATGATGAGCCGCAATTGCTTTGTCTCAAAAATGTCCCGGTGCGATTCCTGGATGTATTGTTTCAGGATGTAGCGCGAGAAGGGGGCAAGCGTGTTGCTGACCTTCCAGATTGCCGGGTCGTTTTCCCATGCGTAGAGGAACTCAAGATCTTCCGGTTCCAGTGGCCTCAGTTTTACTTGTCCGTATGTTAGTTGAGGTGTAATCATCTCCCTAATTTTTTCAGGTTTTGAAATATGATTTCCAGGTCGTGTAAGATGCGATAATCTTTTGCGTAAACCATGTCAAGTTCGAGTTTTTTCCGCGACGATAATTCTTCCTCCAGCATGTCGGCAGGGGAGAGAACTCCCATTTTTATTTTGGGAAGCTGTTGCTGCA
>JBNKTK010000158.1:0-6870 GCA_050298035.1 Mangrovibacterium sp.
TATAATGTTTGTTTGCTGCCCCCAAGTTAATACTGGGGGCGGAAACTTATGCGCTACAAACATACAGGCTATCGGGAGACAAGGAGTCTAAACTGTCATCATACAATTGACTCGACATTGGTTGTTTTTCCCTTTTTATGAAACCCTTCCGGCATGCTCAATAACGCATAGTTCAAGGAACAGAAAGATTATTCAGTTTTTTTACAGGATATTGGATATACCTTGATCAAAAATGATCGTATACTTTTCAGGATGCATGTTTCAACCTAAAAATTATTTAAAGAATTCAACTTTTATAAAAAAGATTTAGCTATGGAAAAAGAGATGGCCGTTTGGCTTGACAGCGAAAAAGCTTTTTTAATTTCTTTCACCGAAACAGGCGAATCGATTAGTAAAATTGAATCGGAGATTGAACATCGGGTTCGTTTTCGTGGTGAAAAGAAAGGATTTCACAGGTTAGGCGGAATGTTATCCAATCCTGACAAAGTGATTACCGAAAGAAGGAAACACCAGTTGACCAGTTATTTTCAGAAGGTCATAACCAATTTACACGATGCAGATAAGATATTACTGTTTGGCCCTTCCAAGACGAAAGATTGGTTGGGAAAAGAAATCAGGAAAGATCATGGTTTGTGCGAAAAGCTGCTTGGGGTTGAAAAGGCAGACTCAATTACCGAGAACCAAATGATTGCCAAAGCAAAAGAATTCTTCGAAGAACACCGGAAGAATCCCGGATCGAAAAGACGGAAATAACCTCAGGTTAGGTTGTTATTGAAAAGAGGGTTTCTAAAAAGTCAGAGAGTATTTTATGAACAATCAAAATTGCAAGTCCCGATTAAGTTATTGACCCCTAAATCCCCTGAAGGGGACTTTAAGCCATCCGGCAGTTGCCGGAGAGGTTTGGAGGGGTGATTCAGGGTTATTTTCAATTTGTATGATGTAATTTTTTCAATATGACTTTGTCGATACCCTCTTTTCAATCGTATTCAATTTTGCTGCAGTTAATTGATATTTCCCGGATTAATAAGAATTAGGTAAATTCGCAGCAAATAAAAAATCAAGCATCATGTTTTCAGGAATAGTTGAAGAATATGGCGTGGTTAAAGCCATTGAAAGGGAACAGGAAAATTACCATTTCACCCTGACCTGTTCGTTCGTTGATGAACTCAAAATCGACCAAAGTTTGTCGCACAACGGGGTTTGTCTCACGGTTGTTAAAATTGACAAAGAAGCGAAAACGTATACCGTTACAGCCATCAAGGAAACCATTTTGAAAACCAACCTGGGCTATTGGGAAGTAGGTTCGAAAGTGAACCTGGAGCGCAGCATGATGATGAATGGCCGCTTAGACGGGCACATTGTTCAGGGGCATGTTGACCAGACAGCTGTTTGCAAAAAGGTGGAAGAAGCTGAAGGGAGCTGGTACTTTACCTTCGAGTATGAGTTTGACAAAGCCAAGGCTCAACAGGGCTATATGACCGTTGAAAAAGGCTCGGTAACTGTGAACGGTGTCAGCCTGACGGTGGTCAATTCAAAAGACAATTCATTCCAGGTGGCAATTATCCCTTATACATACAACGAAACCAATTTCCACACCTTTAAGGAAGGCTCGGTTGTAAATATCGAATTCGATATCATCGGGAAATACCTCAGCAAACTGGCAAGTTTTAAATAATTGAAAAGGGGACCCAAGTTTAAAAACCGGGTCCCCTTTTCTTTTAAATGCTATGCGTGGAAAACAAACAGTGGTGTTTTTACGTGGAATACCATTTTGCGGGCGATGCTCGGGTTAAAAATCCGGGTGATCATGTTCCGCTTATGCGTTGTCAGTGCAAGCACATCAACGTCGTTTTCTTCAATATAGGCTTCCAGTTCGGTAAGTGGATCGGCCCCGGAAACAAAGACACACTCAAACTGGCCATCGGGATGATTCTTTTTCAGGGCAGTGTTCATACTTTCCAATCTGGCTTCATCCCATTCTTTATTATCTAAAAGACCAATGTGAAGGCATGAGAGTTTCACGTGAAATGGTTTCAGTAATCCAAGCAATTTGTCGATTGCCACAAAATCCTTGTCATCGAAATTGGTTGCATACACGACCTTTTTCATGGAAGCCAGGTTTAGCAGTGGCGCCTTTTCAGGGATTACCAGTACCGGTACATTTGCTTTGTAGATGACACCGGCAGTTGTGCTGCCCATGATGTCGAATTTTTCTTTAGAAGGGCCTTTAATGCCCATTACAATCAACCGGGGCGGATGTTTTTCGGTGAAGTAGAGAATGTCATCTTCAGGGTAACCCATCTTGATCATGTGTTCCGATTTGATGGTTTTCCATACATTCGGGCCAATATAGTTGGTTAGTTTCTCAAGGAATGATTTGAAATCTTCGTTGGCTTGTTTTTCTCTGTCTTTAAGATGTTCATACAGGCCGGAGTTAAATGCAACCACATCGGAATAGGGCATGGAAAAGAAATCGGGTTGCTGGATGACATGGTAAAAAATCAGTTTTGAACCTAATTTTTGGGCAATTTCAAAAGCCATCAAAGCTGCTTTAAACGAATAATCGGAGAAGTCGATCGGTACCAGGATGGAGTTTCCGGATTTTTGCTTGACCTTGACTGTTTTTCCAAGCATTTTATCCAAAATCGGATAAGCGGCTTTTATGTCTTCTTCGTGAATGCGGACTTTTACACCCGAGGCTACAGCACCTTGTAGCAGGTTAATGTTTTCCAGGGTGCATTCTATACCTTCAGCCTCCAGGAGCGAGCGTAAAACTTCGGCCTGGGAGTAAGGTAACAGGGCAATGGTAACTAGTTTTTTTTCCATGACTATAGCTTTTAAGTGAACTATTCCTACTTATTATTTCGAAATTGATAAGAATTTGGTTTCAGGCAAGCCCGCTTTTCTTGTGTGAAATGTTTTTTAAGTTATTTTGGCGAAGGAAATTTTCTCAAATACACTCCCCCCGGCTTTATATTGAAGGTTGGGGATTTTGGTGAAGAAGTAAAAACCGCATTTTGATATTGGGGGAAAATCGATAGAAATTGACTATCTTTTTTTAGTTTTTTTGAACAGGAAAGGGTAGGAATTTGTAGGATAGAAAAATAAGTATGACCAAGACCGCATTAATAACAGGATCGGCTAAACGTGTGGGGCGCGAGATTGCCTTGCACCTGGCCGCAAATGGATGGAACCTGGCCATTCATTATAACAGTTCAGGCAAGGCGGCAACCAAGTTGCTCGAAGAGCTTCAGGAAACCCATCCCGGTGCACAGTTCGCGCTGTTCCAGTCGAACCTGCAGAACCCGTTTGCCGTGGAAACGCTCATCCCCGAAGTTGTTAAAGTTTTCGGACAACTCGACCTGCTGATTAATAATGCTTCGGTTTTTGAGCCGGCAAACATTCGCGAAACGCATTTCGATCAGCTTGACCGCGAGATGATGATAAACTATCGTGCGCCATTTTTGTTGATCCGTGATTTTGCCCGGCGGGTCGGGAAAGGGGTTATTGTTAATCTGGTTGATACCCGCATAACCAGTAGCAAGTCGGACTATGCAGCCTATAGCCTTTCCAAAAAAGCACTTTGGGAGCTTACAAAAATGGCAGCCCTTGAGTTTGCCCCCGAAATCCGCGTCAATGCCATTGCGCCGGGCGTAACACTTCCTCCCGAGAACAAAGATGAATCGTATTTGTGGTTGCTTGCACGTAAAACACCGATGAAAAAACCGAGTGGTGTTGAACCAATTCTTAAAAGTCTTGATTATATATTAGAGAATAATCACCTGACGGGGCAATTGCTGTTCTGCGATGGTGGCGAAAACCTTGGTGTAACACTTTAATCTGTATTATCCTGATGGCAAAAATTCGTGTCAAAAATCTTTTACTCCGGACTTTTATTGGTTTTAACCCGGATGAACTAGTCAATAAGCAAGACGTTGTGATCAATCTCGAAATTGAAGCATTGATCCCCGAAGAAGCCTTGATGGCCGACGAACCCGACGGGATTTACGATTACAAAACGATTACCAAAAAAGTGATTGGTTTTGTGCAGGATGGCCATTTTAAGTTGCTGGAAGTGCTGACGAAAGATTTGCTTGACATGATTATGGCAGATGAGCGTGTTGTTTGGGCAAAAGTAGAAGTGGACAAGCCACATGCACTTCGTTTTGCCGAGTCGGTTTCATTTGAAATGGAAGCCCGCCGCTAAACCCGAAATGACCCACAATCTCCCAAATACCTGCATTGTAGGCATCGGTTCCAATATTGATCCTGAATTGAATATTGATCGCGTACTTTCCATTTTAAAACAGGAAACGGGTTTTGTCGCTGCATCCGGCTTTGTTAAAACCAAACCCATCGGAATAACCGATCAGCCTGAATTTGTCAATGGCGCGGTCAAGCTGGAAACCCAAATGGCGATGGACGATTTTCGGGCTTATCTTAAAAAACTGGAAGATCGTCTCGGCAGGGACCGCAGCCTGCCAAAATTTGGCCCCCGTACCATCGATCTGGACATTGTTGTTTGGAATGGTGAGGTTGTTGATAAAGATTTCTACACCCGTGACTTTTTGAGAAACGCTGCTGCCGAACTTGGGTTTTCGTTATAAATTCCGTTCCATATGTCGGTTTTATTCACACAAGAAGGATTACCACATTGCATCAGGAGACTGGGATTTTTTAAAATTTTGAACAGTTCCGGCAATATTGAATAACCCGGGATAAAAAAACACGATTATTATTCTACATTTGCGAAATCAATCAATTCGGTTTCGAAATGATTTTATATTTAAAAACCGGATGAGCCTGGCCAGCTAACTGACCAGGCTCTTTTGTTTTCGTACCTGGCAAAAAAAATCCCGGACAATTGCCCGGGATCCCTGTCTGTTATAACGTTTTATTTTCTTGCGTTTGAAAAGAAGTCGCGTTGTGCCTTGATCAGGTTAACGTAATTCATTAGCAGGTTCTTCGTTTCGGTAATGATATTGAAGAACAAGATTGAATTTCGGGTATTCACTTCTTTGTTTTTGATCCGTTTGATCTGTGCCCGTTCAAGGATTGCAAGCTTGTTGATCAGCAAATCGCGTTGAACGATAATTGAGTCAATATCTTCAAATTTTTCCTCTTTCACCACGTGCAAAGTCATATTGACAAAGTCGCTGGTTTCACCAATGAAATGGTTCAGCTCTTTTACCTGTGCCGAAATAAAGGGCTTGTGGTTGTTTTGAAGATGTTCGTACAGTGGCTCCGAAAGGTAATTCAACGAGTGGTTAACTTCGCGGAGATAATCGACCAGCTGAACGTAGAAATGGCCAAGATCAAGAGAGTCGGTCTGATGAAGGGCATCAATTATATCCGATATCTTGCTCTTCATCTTTTTGGTTTTCTTGTTGAAGGTATCTTTGGCATCAAGTGCCTCTTTCAGGTGAGTACGATCTTCGGCAAGGAAACTCTCAATACTTAACGAATAGACCTTGTTGACAGTGAGTACAGCATTAACGACCTGTTTTTTTGTCTTTTCAATGATTTTGTCCGACTCGTCTTCTTCGGTAATGGCTTCCTCATCTTCATACTTTTTGGCTTCCGATCTTCTCTTGAAAAGAACATGTGTTCTGACAATCAGGAAAATTGACAGGCCGATAAAAATGAATACCATGAAATTACCGCTAATTGCAATTAGCCAGGCAATAACAGCAGAAACCGTAAAGGCAATCAAGGCAGTCATAAACCATCCGCCAATTACGGTAAACACACCGGAAATGCGGTATACGGCACTTTCACGTCCCCAGGCACGGTCGGACAACGAAGTCCCCATCGCAACCATAAAGGTTACATAAGTTGTTGAGAGGGGAAGTTTCAGCGATGTCCCAAGTGAGATCAATATACCGGAAACAATCAGGTTGACTGCTGCGCGGATTTTGTCGAAGGCCGCTTGCTCTGCTCCGTTTTTTGCTTTCTCCTGTTTTGGATGTTCAAACCTGGAGTCGATAGCTCGATTTATTTTTTCGGGGAGAAGTTTCCGTACCCTTTTGTTTATCTGGATAGTATTCCGAACGATAATCCGAGACAGTACCGATGATCCAAACCGTTCGTCCCCTTCTGTTTGGCGGGACAAATCAACGGTTGTGGCAACAACTTTTTTTGCTTTTTTTGATGTGATTAAGGTGATAATCATCACCAATCCGGCAATCAAAAGCATGTATTCCGGCGTGGGGACTTTCCCTTTTAGTACTTCCATACTGAAAGAGTCAGCGGTGGCGCCGCCACTGGCTGTCCAGGCTTTGAATGACTGGAACCCGGCCAAGGGCACGCCGATGAAGTTCACAAGGTCGTTTCCTGCGAATGCCATTGCCAACCCAAAAGTTCCCACCAATACAATCATTTTGGGGATATCAATTTTGAAAACCCAAAAAAGCAGTTGCAGGATGATTGTCCAGCCAATAAAACTGAATAGCAATATTTGGAAGATGTTGTTTTTCAGGTAATCAACCATTTCTGCTGTCATGAATGAAGCACCTTTTGCCCCTTTGATAATCATGAAATAAGTCATGGCAGCAATTGACAAACCGCCAAAAATAGCACCATAGTACTTTAATGTGCGGTTTTGCTTAAATGAAAATACCAGGCGCGAGATGTACTGAACCACAGCCCCAACGATAAAGGCAATGATGACGGACACCAAAATACCCGATATGATTGCCAGGGCCTTTTCGCTGTTGATGTACTTGGATAGCTCGCCGATACCGGCTCCTGTACGTTGAATTTTTACGACAGAGACTGCCACTGCCGATCCCAACAACTCGAATACAATTGAAACGGTGGTCGAGGTCGGTAATCCGAAGGTGTTAAACATGTCCAGCAGGATCACATCCG
>JBNKTK010000159.1:0-6570 GCA_050298035.1 Mangrovibacterium sp.
ATGCTGCCCGACACGCTTGGCATCCTTCACCCGGATGAAACTTACGATTTCTGTAAAGAAATGATCGACACATACCCGGGTGTAAATTTCGATTTTCACGCACATAACGACTACGATCTGGCCATTGCCAATGTCTTTCATGCCATCAAGGCCGGTATCGGCTGTGTACACACCACCGTAAACGGGTTGGGCGAACGCGCAGGCAATGCCCCTTTATCAAGCGTTATTGCAACCGTCAAGGACCACCTTCACATGAAAACCCATGTGAATGAAAGCATGCTAAACAAGGTCTCAAAGATTGTTGAGAGCTTCTCCGGCATCCGCATCCCGACAAACAAGCCACTGATCGGTGAATTTGTCTTCACGCAATGCAGTGGAGTCCATGCCGATGGTGACAACAAGAACAACCTGTATTTCAACGACCTGCTCCCGGAACGTTTTGGGCGCACCCGCACCTACGCATTGGGAAAGACCTCGGGCAAGGCCAACATCAAAGCCAATCTCGAAGACCTGGGCATTGAGTTGTCGGCCGATGCGTTGAAGATGGTAACCAACCGGATTATCGAGCTGGGCGACCGCAAGGAAACGGTAACGGCAGAAGATCTGCCTTACATCGTAGCTGATGTATTGCAGGAAAGCATCGAACAAAAAATTGTAGTCAACAATTACGCCCTGACCCATGCCATGGGTCTAAAACCAATGGCCACGGTAAGCCTCAGTGTAAAAGGAAAGAACTACGAAGCATCAGCATCTGGCGATGGCCAGTACGACGCGTTTATGAATGCCCTGAAAAGCATTTACAAACGTCTGAAAAAACCGTTCCCTAAACTGCTTGATTATGCCGTGACTATTCCTCCGGGCGGAAAAACCGATGCCTTGGTTGAAACCGTGATCATCTGGGAACTTGGCCGCGAATTCAAAACGCGTGGGCTCGATCCTGACCAGACTTCAGCTGCAATCAAAGCAACTGTCCGCATGTTAAACCTGATCGAATCGCAAAATATAATTGACCAGGTTAGTGGTGAATAAATTTCAGCGGAAGACGTTGGAGTTTATTTTCATTGAGTTTAAATAGATAGGAAAACATTCATGCAAAAATCATCACCCGAAGTTATTCGGCAGAACTTTGATCGGCAAGTTGATCGGTTTTCAAATTTGGAAACAGGCCAGCTTACCGCTATCGATTCGCCTTTGTGCATGGAGTTGGTTGGCAGGTCGGCAGCTTTATTAAACCCAAACGCTACCCGGATATTGGATTTGGGTTGTGGAGGCGGAAATTACGCAGTGAAAGTCGCCTCGACTTTACCCAATGTTGATTGTACTTTAATTGACCTAAGCGCCAATATGCTGGAAAAGGCCAGTGAACGCATCTCTAAAATAATCACGGGAAAGGTCGTTGCCCTGCAAGGAGATTACCGGGAAATCCCACTCGAAGAAAACGCTTACGATGTCATCACTGCCGGAACCACCCTCCACCACTTGCGCGAAGATCCGGAATGGGAATTGGTATTCATGAAAGTTTTCAAGGCACTGAAAAAAGGCGGGACATTTTGGATCAACGATATTGTGGTTTCCGAAACCGACTCAATTACCAATATGATGATGGACGGGTGGATAAGCATCATGCGAAAACAGATTGATGAAGATGATGTTGAAATGTACCTGGAACGCTACAAAGCGGAAGATACACCACGAACGCTGAGCTATCAACTTGATTTGATGAAAAAAACAGGGTTCTCTGAAACGCTGGTTTTGCATAAACATTTTAATTTTGCGGCATTTGGGGCGAGGAAATAATCCCGAAAGTTTTATCGGAAATGGACGATAAGTATATTACCCAGAGAAGCTTCAACGATAAAGAAAATTATTGAATAAGACCAAAAATATGAAACTGAAATTAGCTGTTCTCCCCGGAGACGGAATCGGCCCTGAGATAGTTGAGCAGGCCATGAAATCAGTAAAAGCAATTGCTGAGAAATTTAACCACGAGTTGGAATACGAATATGCACTCACCGGTGCAACCGCCATCGACCAGGTTGGTGAACCGTATCCCGAAACAACACACGAACTGTGTATGCAGTCGGACGCCGTACTTTTTGGAGCGATTGGCGACCCAAAATTCGACAATAACCCGAAAGCAAAAGTTCGCCCGGAGCAAGGGTTGCTCCTGATGCGCAAAAAGCTGGGTTTGTACGCCAACATTCGTCCGGTAGAAACTTTTGAATCGTTGCTGCACAAATCACCGCTTCGCCGCGAGTTGGTTGAGAATGCAAATTTTGTTGCTATTCGCGAGTTAACCGGTGGTATTTACTTCGGCGAAAAAGGACGCAAAGACGATGGCAACACGGCTTTCGACACCTGTACCTACACCCGCGAAGAAGTGGAACGCATCCTGAAACTGGGATACGAATTCGCCCTGAAACGCAACAAAAAACTGACTGTAGTTGACAAGGCCAACGTATTGGAAAGCTCACGCCTGTGGCGCGAAGTGGCACAAGAGATGGCTCCCAACTACCCGGATGTAACCACGGAATACATGTTTGTTGACAATGCTGCCATGCAAATCATCCAGTGGCCGAAAAACTTCGACGTGATGGTAACCGAAAACATGTTTGGCGATATCCTGACCGATGAAGCGAGTGTGATCACCGGTTCATTAGGCTTGTTGCCTTCAGCGTCAATCGGTATCCACACGTCCGTGTTCGAGCCAATTCACGGTTCGTACCCGCAGGCTGCCGGAAAAGACATTGCCAACCCGATTGCAACAATACTTTCGGCCGCAATGATGTTTGAATATGCTTTCAACCTGATGGAAGAAGGAAAACTGATCCGCGACGCCGTTGCAGCTTCAATGGCTGAAGGTGTTGTTACAGTTGATATTGCAGAAGGGAAGTCATACAAAACCTCTGAAGTTGGTGACTGGATTGCCAACTTCATCGCAAAAGCATAAGCTTTATATTTAAAGGATAATCATTTAAGTGAGGGTTTCACACCATGTGAAGTCCTCACTTTTTTGTGCAAACCGGAACATCAACATTCCGGGGACTTCCAGTCCAAATGTATTTTCGACATCCGCACAAACAGTTTCCTGAAAACCTATTTAAACTGCTTGACTTTAACGGCCACGAGACCTTTGGGCCCCTTTTCGATTTCGAAGGTCACCGCATTGCCTTCTTTAATTGGTTCTTCGAGGTTATTCACGTGAACAAACAAACTTTCCTTTGTCTCGCCATCGCGGATAAACCCAAACCCTTTTGATTCATTGAAGAAAGTTACGGTACCTCTACGGACCGGATCAGCTTTTAGGTTAGGATCCTCTTTCGGGATGCTGATCATGATATCTTCCTGGTTGATTTCGGTCTTTCGGTCCGGATCCGGCGGCGTTGCACAAATCATACCATTTTCATCCACATAAGCGATCATGTCGTCCAGGCCTCCACCTTTCTCATTCTCTTTTCTTGCAAGTCGCTTTTGTTCTTTTTCTTTTCTTTTTTTCTCTCTTTTGTTTCTTAACTCTTTCTTTTGAAATGTTTCTTGTGATCTACCCATATTTTGATTTTATAATTTATCCGGTTTCCAATGCAATTGCCAAACAATATAAAAAGAGGCAATAAAAAAAACAAACTGTAATTATTCAGGAATTAACAGAATAATCGTTCCAGGAAAACCCAATCGTTAATATACAAATGTGGATTCAAAAAGAGAGCAATGCTAAACTAATAATTGCAGGGAAGGAATTAGTATAAAAACGCCAATTTTCAAATCTTAAATTCCTGCAAAGATACTGTTTTAATTTGGAAGATTATAGCGCATGAAAGTATCAGCTGTACGACGCGACATAGAACGGCTAAGAATAAGATCGTTTTTCCCGGTGAAAAGATATTGGGAAGGCGGAAGTTGGCATATTTTCCGCCCCTGACATGAAATGCCTGACTGGGTTATTTCAACTTTGACACATTCTAAAAATCAAACTGAAAACAGTTTCTTCGAGGTCAGCTCAATGGCCGTTAATACCCCGTAATCGGCAGAATCTTTATAAACACAGCCGGTATCAATATTGATAACTTTGCAATTATCCTCGATCTGCCGGAAACAGTACCCCAACGGAATTGGCCGGTGGGCATGAATGATGGTCTTGCCCGAAAGCAATGGATGTGAATAGCTTAAAGAACTCTCCCAAACCATGCTGTATCTATCCTGAAACGGATCGGTTGCCCCATCATTAAATCCCGCATGCACAAACAGGTAATTTCCGAACGCGTAATAGAAAGGCAGACTTTTAAAAAATCGCAGGTATTTGGGGGCAAGGCTTTTTATCGACTCAACTCCAAAGCTCTTTAAGGTTCGTCCTCCCCCATTCAGGAGCCACAAAAGAATATTCCCCTCGTCCTCAAAAGCATCCAAAAGCATTACCTCGTGGTTCCCGGTAAGCGCAACAATATCAAATCCTTCATTTTGCAGGCTGATTATATAATCGATGACCTCTTTACTTTGCAGTCCCCGGTCGATGTAGTCGCCCAGCAAAATAAGCTTATCCTCTTTGCGAAGTTGTATCTGCTCCTCAACAAGCTCCTGGAATTGCCCGAAACATCCATGAATATCACCAATAGCAAAGAGACGTTTTTTCATCGCATACACGTTTGAGGATTGAAGTAATTGTTCTCTTTTGCAAATCCTGGTCAACCGGCCAGCGAAACAAGCTGCAAATGTGCGCCATGCGTCCACTAAGTTACAACATTAGCAAACAATAAATGATACTGTACAGCTCACGTCCCGAACGCTTAATCAGCTGTGCTGATATTTATTTTCCACCGCTACCAAAGTCAATTCATCATTTTTCCATACCGACAAAATTCCTTAGCATTATCGTTTCCAGAAGCATTTCCTTCTCCACCAGCCAAAGATCAGTATCGGGAAAACAAAAACGCCATCACCGTAAAAAACCAGTGACAGCGTTTCGTAAATCTCTAACTATTTCAAAAAAGCCTAACTCTCCGGGCAAAGTGTCAGGACGTATTTTTCAAGCGGACCGTACTCCTCGTTTGATAGTTTTGCCTTGTCTTTCATAACCGGCAAAACACGCTCCCACTCCTTGGCTGAATAGCTGCCCGGTTTGTACAGGTAATGGCAACCACCACATTTTTCGCGGTACAAACCATATCCTTTAAACAGGTAAACACTATCAACCCCGTTCCAGTTCTGTTCCGCCCGCATTACATGCTGATGGGTCGGAATATACTGATTGCTGCCACAATAGCTTAAAACCAGAGCAATAGCAATCAACATCAGTAGCTTAAGTATCTTCATCGTCCAACCTTAAAATGAAATACCCAAAATAACGCGCAGGCCCACCTTTTCATATTCGTTCAGGTCCAGTCCGTTCCCTTTCAGGCTGGTTAACTGAGGCTGGGCATTCACAATGGCGAAGAAATTTTTTTGCGACCAATACAACGTTGGCCCGCCAAACAGTGCGGCATGCTCCATTTCTCCCTCAACAAAAACATTGTGGTTCCGGAGTTCAAGCCCCAGTCCAAAGTTTGGCTTCACCATGTACATGTAGGCCAGATCGTTTTCAACGATGAACTCTTTTTCCGTTTCAATTTCGCCAGTTCCGTCAACACCTGCTTCAAATCCTTTTTCAAACTCCAGCTCGGTAACAAAGTTATAAGCAATGATACTTTTAGGCGTTTTCTTGTCAAACAAAAGCTTGAATTCCAGTTCAACCTCATCGGCCGAAATGCCGTACTCGCCGTACACCCCAAAGCCAACCGGCGAAACCGACGGATCGAGCACATTCAGCTTCCATTCATTTGAAAACGAGAAGCCGGTGCTTTCTCCCAAGCCAATCACGTTCCCGTTTTCATCGGTCAAGGCCTTCACCTTGTGCGAAGTGTTCAGGTAGAGGGCCGTCTGCAACTTGTTGGTGATGCCGGTCTCGAACTCAAGCCGCGTTTCGTACTTGTTATAAAAGTTTTCGCGCCCGGTTCTGAATGTTACCCACGGCTCAATATCAATCGCCCCTTTCGGGAGGGTTGTACTTTCGTAAGTCCATGAGAAATGCCTGTCCTGAGCATAAGTAAAACCGGCAATTCCGGTCAGTGTAAACACGATTAAGGATAGAATTATTTTTTTCATTGTCCTGATGATTTGGTTATTAAAAATTACAGGACAAAACTACTTCCAGCAGTGCTGGGCGACAATCCCAAGATGTTGGGATTTTTGCGCACGATGTCGGTTTCCAGCCCTCCGGAATGAATAACCAACTACTTGTTTTTGGGGAGGAACAAACAAATGGCACCAGGGATTCAGGAAAATCGCTGTTAAGTTTTTGGTATACTTTGGAAGTTCTGAGGGAAACTAGCCAGGGTTGAAATCATCAGTGATGATTATAATTTTTAAAGACAAAAGACCTCGTAGTTTTAAAAGCGATTTCCCGGACTAGAGGTTTCCTTTCCCTTCCGTTTCATTGGAAATATCATTGGCACCCTCTTCTTGTATTCCAAGTATTCTTCCCCAAAATCTTTTTCCAACCTCTTTTCCTCGGAAAATTTCAAAAACAGGATTATCAGG
>JBNKTK010000160.1:0-6471 GCA_050298035.1 Mangrovibacterium sp.
TATGGTTCGAACTGGGAAAATAACAGGAAGGGAAACTGGTTGTGCAAAAACTGGGAAACCGGCGAAATCACCTATAATGTAAGCTGGAATACCAAAGGTGCACTGGTTTTCAGCGATGGCTTGCTGTATATTTATGAAGAACAAAAAGGAAATGTGGCCATTGTAAAACCCGATCCGGCCGGATTTGAGGTAATCAGCTCATTTCAGATTAAGAAAGGTTCAGGTCCGCATTGGGCACATCCGTTCATTCAGGGCGGGAAGCTTTTTTTGCGGCATGGCGAGGTGTTGATGGTGTATAACTTGAAAGCTTAACGTTGAAACAAAAACTCAGATTTATAGCAATAGGGGCGGTTGCGGTTATCGGAATGATTGCCTTGATTTTTTGGCTGACCAAAGATCCTACCCACGAATTCCAGGTCAGTGCGCCCGGAGAGGATAACCGACAGGCCGGAAATCTCATTCAGCAAATTGTCCGTATTGGCGAGAATTTCAATTTTTTTGGAGACGATGCCCCCGAAATGAACGGAACATGGCCCCGGTTTCGCGGTGCTAATTTCGATAATATCGTTAGCGAAAAACAAAACCTGAAAGATTCGTGGGAAGCCGATGAGCCGAAAGTGCTTTGGTCGGTTGAGCTGGGCGAAGGGCACGCCGGCCCTGCCATTTACAAAGGCCGGGTTTACCTGCTCGACTATGATGAGGAGAAAAAAGAAGATGCCTTGCGTTGCTTCTCGCTGGCAGATGGAAATGAGCTTTGGCGAAGGTCGTATGTCGTTCATGTAAAGCGGAACCACGGCATGTCACGCACAGTGCCTGCTGTAACCGAAAACGATGTTGTAACGATTGGCCCTCGTTGTCAGGTGATGTGTGTCGACCGGCTAACCGGCGATTTCAAATGGGGCCTGGACTTGGTAAAAGAATACGGAACCGAAATCCCGCAATGGTATACTGCGCAATGCCCTCTGATTGATGGCGACAAGGTTATCCTTGCTCCCGGGGGACGTTCAATTATGATTGCAGTTGATATTCACACAGGAGAGGTTGTTTGGGATTGTCCGAATGAGATGAAATGGAATATGTCACATTCTTCCATCATGCCAATGACCCTAAACGGACGGAAAATGTATGTGTATAGTGCCGATGGCGGTGTTTGCGGAATTTCTGCCGAAGGTGATGATGAAGGAAAAGTACTCTGGCAATCCAATGCCTGGAACCATTCGGTTGTTGCCCCGTCTCCCGTCATCTTAAAAGATGGTCGCATATTCCTTACTGCAGGCTATGGGGCAGGAGGGATGATGATCCGCGTTAGCCCGGATGGCGAAAAGTTTAAGGTTGAGGTTCTGAAGGAATACCAGGCGAAAGATGGGTTGGCTTGTGAACAGCAGACACCGCTCGTATGGAACGGCCATTTATTTGGCATTCTTCCGAAAGATGGTGGCGCTAACCGGAACCAATTGGTTTGCGTAAATCCGGATGACGTGCAAACAATGGTCTGGACCTCGGGAAAGATAACCCGTTTTGGCTTGGGACCATACATTATTGCTGATGGGAAAATGTATATTTTGAGTGATGACGGAACCTTAACAATGATCAAACCGGATACAAAAAAATACATACAACTGGCACAAAAAAAAGTGATGGACGGGCACGATGCCTGGGCGCCACTGGCCATTGCCGACGGTCGTTTGCTGATGCGCGACTCGAAAACGATGTTGTGCCTGGATATTGGGGACTAGATACTGGATGCTGGATGTGACTATTTGGATTTTGGAATTAGAATTATGTAATACCCTAAACCCCTGAAGGGGCTTAAATATAGGAGTATAACTATAAGTGATAATGTTTCCATGTTTTACAATGCAAAGCCTCATATATTTGAAAAGGCAAAGGTTTTGAGAAGGAATATGACTGATGCTGAGTTGGAGCTTTGGGAGCATTTGAAGGGAAGAAAGGTCGGCGATCATCGTTTTCGAGCGCAGCATCCGATTGATATTTTCATTGCAGACTTTTATTGTCATGAATTGAAATTAGTCATTGAAGTGGATGGAGGAATTCATAAATCAAAGGAGAATGTTGAATATGATTTGGGGCGAGAGGCTGAATTGAATGAATGGGGAATAGAAGTCATTCGGTTTACAAATGAAGAAGTTGAAACAAAAATTAATGAGGTACTAGATAAGATTGAAACGTTCTGTATCAAGCGAAAAGTTGAACTTTTAAAGTAAGATTCTACAAATTTCTGTAATATGATTTTGAAGGATGACCCAAAGTCCCCTTCAGGGGATTTAGGGGGAAAAATTTAAAACTAAAATATGCACTACCGAAAACTCATAAATATCCTCTTGATTGTAATGGCAGTGGCAATTGCCGTTATTATCGGGCGTGACTTTTTTGTCAACCGTAGCGGGAAGAATATCGAAAATCCCTACGAGTTCGATGTTAGTGAATATGCCAAGGTTGATCCTTCGGAAATTGTTTACAAGGAAGTAAAGGCACTGAAACTACCGGTTGCTGCACCCAAGGGAATTGCCTGTTACGACAGCGCTTTTTATGTTATTGCGGACAGTTCGTTGATCAAACTAAATGAAGAGGGACAAATCCTGAAACAGGTTAGTCTGGATGATTCGCCAACGGCAATTACCGTTGCTGGAAAGATTTGGCTGGCCTTAAAAAACAGGGTTGTTTGCCTGGATGAAAACGGCGATTTGATTAGCGAGTGGCCGGATTACGGACAACGTTCGGTAATTACTTCGCTTGCTGTTTCGGGGGAGTATGTGTATGTGGCCGATGCAGGTAACCGGGTTGTGTATCAATGTTTGCCCAACGGGACTTTGCAGCAAAAAATAGGGGAAAAAGATGATCAGCTTGGTGTCCCGGGTTTTGTCATACCCAGCCCGTATTTCGATATCGCTTTAAGTGAAGAAGGTTTCCTGTGGGCCGTTGATCCCGGGAGGCACAGCTTGTTGAATTTCAATGCAGATGGCTCGTTGCGGACTTCCTGGGAGCATTCGTCTGTAAAAACCGAAGGATTCAGCGGATGTTGCAATCCGGCTCAAATGGCCATCATGACAGATAATTCGTTTGTCACCAGCGAAAAAGGAATTGTCAGGGTGAAAATCTACGACCAGCATGGTCAATACAAGGGAGTCGTTGCTGCGTCCGGTCAGTTTGATGAAAATTCGTATGCACCTGATGTTTGCGTTGATGAAAATGACCGCGTGATTTTGCTCGATTTTAACCGAAAGCAAGTGCGCATTTTTGAACCTAAAAACATGGAATAATGAATCGGAGAGAGTTTTTTCGAAGCAGTTTGCGTGTTGGCATTTTGGCCGGTTTAACGGGAGGTGTCCTCTTTCTTGTAAAGAATAAGCAAATAGACTATACCTGTTCGGTTGACGGCGTATGCAGATCCTGCTCAAAATATTCAGGTTGCGATTTGGACAAAGCAAAAGAAAGCAGAAAAAATGAGCGGTAAGAAACAACATAAGACCAACCGTCGGGAATTCATTCAAAACGGAATGAGGCTAACCTTGGGGCTTTCGCTGGCTGGTGTTGCCGGGGTTGCTGCATTTAAAGCACATGGCGACGATTCGGTTTGGCAGATCGACCCTTTTAAATGCGTGCAGTGCGGTCGCTGTGCCGACTATTGTGTGGTCACACCTTCGGCAGTAAAATGTGTGCATGCCTACGAGCTTTGCGGGTATTGCGATTTGTGTGGCGGCTACCTGAAACCGGATGCGAATGCCCGTTCAACTGCGGCAGAGAACCAGCTTTGTCCCACATCGGCCATTCGGCGCAAGTTTGTGGAAGACCCGTATTTCGAATATGAAATTGATGAAGAGTTGTGTATCGGATGTGCCAAGTGCGTGAAAGGGTGCACTTCGTTCGGGAACGGCTCGTTACACTTGCAGGTGCGTCACGATGTTTGTGTGAACTGCAACGAATGCTCCATTGCCCGGGTTTGCCCGGCCGACGCGTTCCAACGGGTGCCTGCATCAACGCCGTACTTGATAAAAGGCGATTTTAAGGCAGCTCCTCCCAAGTCAAACCCTTCCTAACCTTGTGAACTGAATGAACCGGATCAACAAAATACTATTTTCTCTCTCGGCTTTGCTGCTGAGCATTCCTGCTTGGGCACAACAGCGTTTTCCGAAACCGGAATTTGAAACGGGCTATGTGCAGCCACCAACCACTCAGCCCGGGCCGCGTGCCCTTTTTCTTGAATATGTGGATGTATTTATTTTGACGGCTGCATTGGCCGTGGCAACCTGGTTTGTGGTAAAAAAGCGCTCGCGCCAGGGCGTTTTCTGGACTTCCGTTTTCTCGTTGCTGTATTTTGGCTTTTACCGCGAAGGCTGCATCTGTTCCATCGGTTCAATCCAAAACATTGTACTGGCCATCTTTGATCCCACATATGTTTTGCCACTTACAGCGCTGTTGTTTTTTGTCATTCCGCTGGTTGTGGCCTTGTTTTACGGACGAACTTTTTGTGCGGCAGTTTGTCCGTTGGGCGCTATTCAGGACTTGGTGGCTTTCCGGCCAATTGAACTGCCCAAATGGCTGCAAAAGATTTTGGGAATGGTTCCATACCTGTATCTTGGATTGGCGGTTTTATATGCAGCCACAAAATCCGAATTTCTGATTTGCCGGTACGACCCCTTTGTTGGCTTGTTCCGGTTTGATGGCGAATTTCAAATGCTGCTCCTGGGCGGACTTTTCCTGCTGATTGGCGTATTTGTTGCAAGGCCGTATTGCCGCTTTTTTTGTCCGTATGGTGTGTTGCTCGGGTGGATGTCAACCTTTTCAAAAAAGCACATGACCATCACGCCAACCAATTGCATCCAGTGTAAGTTGTGTGCCAATTCCTGCCCGTTTGGAGCTATTGAAGAGCCCGTGTCAGAGCAGGGCAACCGCCGTTCAAATGTGCAACGATTGGCGACCTACCTGCTTTTCATTCCGTTGTGGATGGGAATTGGTGGTCTTGCCGGATCGATGATGCACGTGCCGCTGGCTAAATTCAACAAAACAGTCTACCTGGCCGAGCAACTGGTGGAACACCCAGAAATCAGACTGGATCAGGACAACATTGATGCGCGGACATTTATGCAATCCGGTCAAACAATGGACCAGTTGGTGACACAGGCAAAAGCCATTCGCAGTCAGTTTTACTGGGGAGGCTGGATTTTGGGCGGTTTCATGGGGCTGGTGATTGGTATAACTTTGGTGAAACTGGCCTCGCACCGGAACCGCGAAGATTACGAAACCGATAAAACGAATTGTTTAAGCTGCGGGCGATGTATGGATTATTGCCCGGTGAAGCAATAAGGCACAATATAATTAGTATGACTAAAATGAACCTGACGATAAAAGATAGAATAAACCTGGCCAACGGGATAGCGTGGGCTGCCGCAATTTTCAGCCTGGTGATCAGTGTCATGTTGATTGCCAACTACATTCAGCTAAAAACCGTTGACCCGCTGGAGAGCCCGGCTTTGCAATCGCTGGTGGAACGGCTGCATCAGAACCCGAATGATGAGGTTCTGAAAAATGATATCCGGGCACTCGACCTGATGATCCGAAAAGCGTATTTTACCAGCCAGTGGCAAATCCGGACAGGCTCCTGGCTGTTGGTGCTTGGTGTCGTGGTTTTTGTGCTGGCCATTCGGTACAGCAAATCATTGCGCCCGGGATTGGAAGAATTGGAGAGCATCGAAAAGAATGCCTTTCTTGATAAACAGCTTGCCCGGAAATGGCTTGTCTATTCAGGTATCGGGATTTTTCTGCTGGCTTTGCTTTCCGGTTTCTTTTCGAACAATATCCTGAAAGAATATGAGCCAACCGGCTTGCCAAATCAAAGTACAGTTGCCGATGGGGTTGAAGTTGTAGAAGTGCAACCTTTAGTTGAAGCTACTGAAAGTCAGGCGGCAGAATCCGACGTTCAGGCAGAAACACAACCGGAAGCAACTGCACCGGAGCAACCGGCCGAAGTAGCAGCAGAATCTCTGGCAACTTCAAAAAATACTGAACCGACCATTTCGAAAGCAACAGTTACGATACCCACCAGAGAGCAGTTGCGCAAAAATTATCCGTTCTTCCGCGGGCCTGATGGTACGGGGATTTCCTATAAAACCAAGGTGCCTGAAAAATTCGATGTGGCATCGGGGCAAAATGTGTTATGGAAAGTGAAAGTCCCCAAAAAGGGCTACAATTCTCCCATTGTTTGGGATGATAAACTTTTTGTGACGGGGGCTGATGACGCAGAGCGGGTTGTTTATTGCTACAACAAAAACACGGGAAAATTAATCTGGGAAGCCAAAGCCGATCAAATTCCGGGAACACCGGCAAAACTACCAAAAGTAACGGAGGATACCGGCTTGGCGGCGTCTACCATGGCCACCAACGGAAATGCGGTTTTTGCTCTGTTTGCTACCGGCGACCTGGTTTCGCTTGATATGGACGGCAAACGCTTGT
>JBNKTK010000161.1:0-6413 GCA_050298035.1 Mangrovibacterium sp.
TGGCAGTGTCCTTGGTTAACGGCTGAATATGCCGCAAGAAAATCATAGTACTTTTTGCCTTCAACATCCCAGACAAAAACACCTTCGCCACGTTCCAATACTACCGGGAGTGGATGGTAATTGTGAGCCCCGTACCGGTCTTCGCGGTCCATGTAAAATTGAGCATTCTGATTTTCCATAACAATCGTTTTATTTTTATGACAGAATTAATCAATATCCGCTTCATTTCAAAGTCGATTTGCCTGTTTGAAAATATCGTTGTCCTGTTTTTGGTTACAATTTTTTTATTACTAACCGGGCTTTAGATTGATTTGAAAGCTGCATGCCTGATTTATTTTGTTTTTGCTGTTGGAATGTAGTGAAACATTTGAAAGACAACAATTTGTTGTTCGTTAGATTACTTCTGTTTCAGTTTATTGCATCAAGGTAAAACGGGAAGATTAAATTATTGAAGGGGCCTAAAGATCAAAAATATTCCGGCAACTGCCGGACTGGGGTGGACCCTGATTTTTCATCTGTTCCGAATTTTCTTTCACAATCCCTCTCGCGACTGTTACTTCATTAGGCGAATGATGGCCATTTCTGTCATCACAAACAGGATGGCAAGCACCGCAAACAATTTCCATAGCTCGGTACCGTCATTGGCTTCTTTTATCATTTCCCGGAAGTCAGGCAGGCTGCCATCGATAATCTCTGGCACATATTTCATTTTTTCGGCGAATTCTGATAGTTCATCCGGCGTGTAATAGTCCGAGCGGGACTCCATTCGGTTGTAGTTAAAAGCTAATATTTTGATTATTTCCCCGGATTCGCCCAGTTCGTAAAAACCAGCTTCATCGGAGAATGCCGAGGGATCAATCCTGAAGTAGTCGGTCTGGTCGTTCATAACCGGCAACTGGCTTTCAATATCAGTACCGGCTTTTCTGATTGTCACCAGTTGATTTTTGTCGTACCCTTCTGATTTTCGGATAGCAATCTGCTGGTTGTCTTCCATCGTGTATTGCACGGTTTGAGGTTCAAAACTATTAAGTGCAATGTTGTATACCGTGGGGACAAAAATAGCTTGCCTGTAAAAATCGGTAGTTGCCGGTAAGAGTGGAAAGCTGAAGTTGTAGATCCTTCCGGTTCCAAATGGGTATTCAGCCAATAGCAGGTTTCCGTTGTTTGCCGAAATGATTTTGGTTTCGATGGTGTTTATATTGGTCTGAAATCGATAAGACTCCTTCAGGTAGGGAAGTTCTGTTTTTTCATTTTCATGAATAAAGACATCATTGAAAAGCAGATGTTTGTAATTGATTTCTGCCATTTTCACCTGGCTGGTATCTTTTGATGTAATCCGGCCTGCATTCATTGCGGCATATAACAGGTTATATGTAGGAATGTTGGCCTCTTCGCCCGGAAAAATGCAAAGTGTGCCTCCTTGTTTCACAAATCCGGTCAAAGCATTTTTTAATCCACTTGAAATTTCATCGATATTCAGAAGGAAAATGCACTGAAAATCGGGGATCTGGCTAATCTGAATTTTCTTTTCGTCCATCGACGTGAAGTTGATGTTCTCATCGTCGTTGTATAGTTTTTCCAGGTAACCGATCGCCGTTTGTTCCGGATTGTAAACCGCCAGAACATTAGCTTTCTTTTTAACCAGGTAGCTGAAAAAATAGGTATTGTCATATACAATTGGGTAGTCGTCAATTTCAACTTTTCCCAAATGGAACCCGGCGCTTTTATTTTGGTATTTCAACTCAAACTCTGCTTTCTCATTCGGCCCGATTGTGATGGTGCTGATTGCTTTGAGCGAGTCGTTAAGTAGTAAGCGGACTGGAATATTCTGGTAGGTTTGCCCGGAGTGGTTTTGTATCCGGACATGAAGAACCTCGTTCTGTCCCTGTCTTCTCCCCGGTGTTTCAAACCAGCAAGTGTCAATTAACAGGTTATCTGATGCCTGTGATGTAAACGGGATAAGGTAAATATGACTTGTGCTGTCGGGGGTAAATTTGCTAAAATCGCTGGTATACTTCTGGAAATCGGTTAAGAAGTAGATCGTTTTGCCTGTTTTTTTATCTGCTTTTGATAGCCTGTTTGCTAACAATTGGTATGCTTTTGACAGCTCAAGAGGCACCGGGCAGGCCGATATTTTTGAAACCTGTGCAATCAACTGGTCTCTGCTAAGTATCATTTGCTGGTCTGCTTTCTGCTTGTTTGTCAGCAATAAAAAATTTGCTCCGGGGCCATAGCTGGTTGCAATTTCCACAGCTTTCTTTTTGGCTTCCTCCAACAGTTGTCCGTTGCCCGTCATGTTTTTCATGCTGAATGAATTATCGATATAAATGCCAACCAGCTGGCGGGCGGTCATCTTTTCGTGCTTATTCTGCGGTAAATAGGGTTGGGCAAATGCAATCACCAGGAATGATATGGCAAAAATCCGGGAAAGGAGTATCAGGAGTTGTTTCAGGTTATTCTTTTTTTTAGCCTCCTGTTTTATCGTCTGCAAAAAGCCAACCTGGCTGAAATAGACCGTTTTGTATCTTTTAAAATGAAAAAAATGGATGAGAATGGGGATAACAACCAAGAACAGTGCAAACAAAAAATTGGGGTCTATAAATCTCATCTTCTTTTATTGTTTTTCAATTGATCAAAAATAGCAGAAAAGTAAGAGCTTGAAAACAGTTTCCGAATTCATATAAAAAAACTTTCGGGTCTTCTTCCTGATTATTTATTGTGATTTATGAACCCGATTTGTTATCGGGACAAACTCATCTTGATAGAATTAATCAGGGTTTAAACAAAGTTTAACCGGAAGTACCTGCAATTTTTATAATTTGGCCAGTGTAAATCAGTGATTAAAATAGAAACAGATGAAGTTGTGGAAACTGTATGTGCTGATCTTGTTGTTACCTGCCTGTTCAACCAATAATAACAATGGAGAGGGCGTTTCTTCCGGCTACGATGCCAATAAACCATACCTGGTTGTTTTGTCGATGGATGCTTTTCGCTTGGATTATCCGGCAAAGTACCAACCCAAACAAGGTGAGTTAAATGCTGTGTTGGATGCTCTCAAAGATGTGGCTCATGTGAAGGCATACACAAAAGAGACGATGCCCGAAGCTTTTCATTATACCAACAGTGACCGGATTTTTGATGTTGTTTGCGTTGCCGACAGTGCCTGGAGTATCTATTGGAATGCAAGTTCTTATTCAACTGGTGGTACTCATGGCTACGCCCCTGCAAACCCGAATATGCACGCCATTTTTTATGCATCTGGGCCGGCTTTCAAGAAGAATTATGTCCAACCGACCTTCCGGAATATTCACCTTTATAATTTGTTTGCCGGGATTTTGGGCTTAAACCCTGCGCAGACCGATGGATCGCTGACGGAAGTGGAAGGAATGCTCAGTAAAGATTGATCAGTCGCTGCAAATATTATTTCTTCAAATGAAAGACGACCTCATTTGACAGTCGATTTTAGCTTGTCCTTAAAGATTTTTCTGAATTTTTCAATTTTTGGAATAATCACAAACTGACAATATCCCTGCCCCGGATTATTTTCGAGATAATCCTGATGGTAATCTTCGGCTTTGTAGAAATTTTTCCATGGTGAAACTTCGGTAACAACAGGTTTTCCGTAGATATTGTCTTTGTTTAGTTGATCAATGATCAATTCTGAAATCTCTTTTTGTTTCTGGTTGTGATAAAATATAACCGACCGGTATTGTGTTCCTACATCAGCACCCTGCCGGTTTAAAGTAGTGGGATCATGCGTGGCAAAAAAGACTTCCAGAATTTCTGAAAATGCAATGATTTGCGGATCAAATTCAATCTCGATTGCCTCGGCATGGCCGGTTTTTCCAGTGCATACTTCTTTATAGGAAGGATTAATAATATTGCCACCTGCATAGCCGGACGTTACGGAAACGACCCCTTTCAATTCTTTAAAAATGGCTTCGGTGCACCAGAAGCAACCTCCGCCAAACGTTGCATTTTCCATATTTGCTTTTTTTGATTGTGCCGATAGCTGTGTCAGCATCCCGATTAGTAAAATAACAGAAAACACTAAATTCTTTCTCATGGCCAATCCTTTAATCGGTTACGATAAAGTAACAAGCCACAATGCCAATAAGTTTTTAGAGCAGGTGGGTTTGGAAAATGATATAGCCGTAAAATGCAAACCTGAAAATCCGGAAAAGAGCGATTAGCAGGAATCGTTTCATGGGGTATTCGGTTGACCCGACCAGCATGCTGACTGCTGCCCAGGGCAGGGGAGTGAGGGCTGCAACAATGATCAAAAGTGAACCGTACCTGCGGAAGAGGGGCCAGTAATGTTTAAAGAACTTCCGGCTCATGTACCGAAAAAAAAGTGCCTGGCGCAAAAAACGCCCGATTAGAAATGCAAGGTATCCGGCGCCATATGATACTACTGCAAAAAAAGCTACGTTGGCGATGTATTGCAAATAGTCTCCTTTGTTGAAAGCCCACAGCATAAAGAATTCGGGAGGAAATAACCCAAAGAAAATCTCCGAACCAATATAGATCAGGTAAATAACCAGGGGATTTCCGTAAAAGCGCTCAATCCAAACCGCTTTGTTTTCTTCAATAATGTATTCCTTGAAAAGCAGGTACGCAACAGCCAGAAGAACAGCATAAACCAATGCGCGAAGCAGGTTCTTCAATAAAAAACGGGTTCTTCGTGTTTCCTGTTCCATGGCTGGTAGGTTAAATGGTTGCCGGAAGCAAAGTTCCGGAATTATTTATGAATTTTATTTAATAGCCAAGCCATATTTTCCCCCAGGGTTTTCATGGTTTGCATACCTTCTTCATCCTGCAATACATCTCCGGGGTTTTTCCCATAGGCAAAATTCCAGTAACTCGATCCGGGAACAATCATTTGGTTAATAAGAAAGAAGTTGTTTAGTGTTTCAAAAGTGTGCAACTGCCCGCCTCTGCGAACTGAAACCACGGCTGCGGCAGGTTTCAGTTTCAGTAGATGTCCATTTCCACGGGTGACATAACCGGCAACATCGATCAACGCTTTCATTTCGGTGCTCACATCGGCAAAATACACCGGTGATCCAAGGATGATGGCATCCGCCCCGATCATTTTTTCGATACACTCGTTGATAACATCGTTTTTGATGTGGCATCGTTGGTTAAGTACCTCACGGCACTTACCACATGCCGTGCAGCCGTGTACTTGTTTCCCTCCAATCTGAAAAATCTCTGTTTCGTAACCGGCTTCCTGCAGCGGTTTAAATACTTCTTCGATTAATAATTTTGTATTCCCGTTTTTACGAGGGCTTCCGTTTATTCCAAGAATTTTCATGTGTCTATCGTTAGTTGCTTATTCCCCAAAAACATACGAAATAATGTTGGCTCCCATTTCAAGTGCTTTTCTTCTGATATCCGACGGATCTTTGTGTACCGAGGGATCTTCCCAGCCATCACTGATGTCGGACTCGTACGTGTAAAGACAAACGAGTTGATCCTCGATAAATAACCCGAATGCCTGAGGACGTTTTCCGTCGTGCTCATGTATCTTGGGCAACCCGTTCGGAAAGTCAAACTGTTGATGGAAGATCGGGTGGCTGGGCGGTAATTCTACAAAATCCTGATCAGGGAAAATCTTCTTCATTTCCCGGCGAATGTACTTGTCAAGCCCGTAGTTGTCGTCAATATGCAGAAAACCGCCGGCTTCAAAATACATGCGCAGGTTACGACATTCTTCTTCCGAAAAAATCACATTCCCGTGCCCGGTAAGGTGCACCATCGGGTAATTGAACAATTCAATGCTTCCCGGTTCAACAGTACCGGGATCGTTGGCAAAAGTAGTGTGCAATTCCTGGTTGCAAAAGCGCATCAGATTGGGCAATGCAGTTGGGTCACCATACCAGTCGCCGCCACCGTTGTATTTGATCAATCCGATTTTCAGTTCAGGATTTTGGGCAAAAATCGATGAGAAGGGAATGAGAAAAAGGATAATTAAGAGTCGTGTTTTCATGAATCTCAGAATGAAACTCAAAGATAAAAAGTTTGTGACAGTTCTGTCAAATAAAAACAAAATCTTCGGTTGCAGCTGATTTTTAAAACCAATTCGGCTTAAAGCTGTTATTTTTACTGACTTTAAAGGTACCAAGCCAGTTTGTTGTTTTTTGTGAAAACAGGATAGAACAACAGTTATTTCATACTAAAATATTGATTTCATGCAGCAAAGTTTTACAACCAGATCATTGAATATACCGTTTCCAAAGGATGATCCACACCGGGCGCTGGATATGCCCGTTTACGAATCTGTAGCTTTCGATTTTGAAACGGCAGAAGATATTGCAGCCATTGAGCATGCGATAGCGGCTCATAGTTTTTCGGCAAACATTGAAGCGGAAACATTGGAGGCTAAGGTGGTCCAGGATGCTGATCGTCTC
>JBNKTK010000162.1:0-6350 GCA_050298035.1 Mangrovibacterium sp.
TTTGCGTGTTGACAACAAAAAAGTAAATTTGAGTTATCTAATAAAAACAACCAGACAGAGTTTACTTTACACTCCCGGCTAGTTGCAGCACAAAGTTTTAGGTGTCGTTCCTCGTCTGATTCCATTGTCCTTACGGACATGTAATCACTCCGAAACCCGCCACTGCTCTTACACAAACCGTCAGACTGTCTAAAAAACCATCTCGCATGAGGAGATTATCTGGATAGCTTATTGGGGAGAAAATGAAATATTGAAATCTCAACGGCTTAATTTTACTTTTTAGACAGACTGCCGTTACAGCCAATTAAAGAGATAAAACATGCTATTACCTGATAACAATAAAAAATGTAGTGAATATGACACCGTAATGAATTATGAGGATAAGAAGTTTTGTTTTCATTACCATCTACTAAACTTTGCAATAAATAAACATAATACTTCATCCCAAAAACAAAAAAAGCTGCCAGAAACTAGCAGCTTTTTGCGGTGCGGACGGGATTCGAACCCGCGACCCCCGGCGTGACAGGCCGATATTCTAACCAGCTGAACTACCGCACCAAAATGGTAAACTTTAACCTGATACTAAAGCACTTTTTTAAAGAACAAACCTTCTGAAATCCGTTTCTCAAAAGGCTTTGCAAATATATACTTTCTTTTTTTCTCTGCAATAGGGAAATTTAAAAAAGTGGAAAGAAATCTGCCCCAAAAACCAGATGATCAAATAACATACTTATTTTCAATATAGAAGATGGCTTCCTTATCCCAAGAGGTTTTCAGCTCGCAGCTTTTTCTCACCATTCCACTGGTAAGCTGTTAGTTTTCCTTTTCGGCTTACACAGGAATCCAAACAGCAAATATTTGAATCAATGATATTTGTACCATTCTTCATACAATAATGGCCAAAGAAAACGATCGGATCCTTTTTTGGGTAGGGCTTGCGGGAAACAGTGATTTGTTCCGGAATTGTATAACCAGGCAAATTAAACCTGCTTTCAAAAGAAAGTTCACAAAAGGTCATTCCATCAGGGTCAAGCCACCATTTTGAACGGAAAGACCTGTGCGCCCTACCCTGCTGATCAAAAACCAGCAAATCTTTGGGCAGCTGAAAATCAATCCCTTTACAGGTTTCCCAAAATGCCCGCGCAAGGTCTGTATTATTTTTTCCAATTTGCTTCAGAAAAGATTTCTTCAACCGGGACCCGTCAATATTTTCCTTCAAAATCCGGATGTTTTCGTCCTGCCAGCAGGCATGCACTACCCGAAACCCATCAAATTCGAGAAACATGGGCAAAGTTCTCATCCATTTGATATGGCTTCGCCACTCAGCCATATGACCTGAAAATTCACTTAAAGTCAGGTTCAAATCAAGCCTAAGCCTTGACCAACGCTTACTAAGGTGCTTCCCCTGCCTATCAAGCAGCGAATAATAAATGGCATTTATTTCGTGATTTCCCAGGATTGCATAGGCATGACCATTCTCAACCATAGCACGGATCAACCGGATGGTTTCCCTAATTTTGGGGCCACGGTTTATAAAATCACCCACAAAAATGGCTTTCCGCGTTGGGTGATTGTAAACATTGTCTTCAGCAGTATAGCCCATCTCCGTCAGAAGTTCCTTCAACAGATCGGCCTGTCCGTGCACATCTCCTATAATATCGTACATAAAAAAGCCCGGTTTTACCGGGCAATTTATATTTTTTTTGTGAAAATAAAAGTCTTTAATACCAATATTGAATGCGACTATTTAAATGTCGTTTAGTTAAGCATTTGAAAAACTCGGTGTTACTCTGTGATTTCCTTTGTGCTACTCTGTGGTTAAAAAAACTATGGCAGCAAACAATTTAACCACAGAGTTTCACTGAGTCTTCACTCGGAGTTTCACAGAGAAAACAAATGTTTCTTAAAGTTATTTTCTTTAACGAAACGACATTGGCTACTATTTCGTTAATTCACTCTCAATGAACTTACCTAGCTTAAAGTAGCGATCGTAGATTGTCTTGTACTTTTCAACATTTTCAGGAATTGGATGATATTCTGTTTCAAACCCACCTCCCATCTTTTGCTGAGCTTCGGTTGTGGTGGCATAAACACCGGCAACAACTGCCGCGGCCATGGCCGAACCAAGCGCACAAGCCTGTTCTGAACGCGCAACTTTAATTGGCATATTCAACACATCGCAAACAATTTGCATCACCAGAGGCGATTTTTTGGCCACACCACCGAGTGCAATTACCCCGTCAATGCGAACACCTTCGTTAATAAACCGATCTACAATTGCCTTTGAGCCAAATGCCGTTGCCTCAACCAAAGCACGGAAAACACGTGGAGCATCAGTTCCCAGGCTCAAGCCGGCAATAGCCCCTTTCAGGTTTTGGTTGGCATCTGGTGTCCGACGTCCATTCATCCAGTCGATAGCCAATACGCCAGTTTCGGCAATAGGCAGTTCGGCTGCAGCTTTTGAAAGCTCGGCAATCAACGAATCTGACATTTCATCCAGAAGCTGTTTTTTTGTGGCCTCATCAACAAGAGCCGATTTGGCAAGGATTTGTTCGGCAGGCCACATCAACAGGCGTTTAAACCAGGCGTAAATATCACCGAAAGCCGACTGACCAGCTTCCATGCCCAGCATGCCGGGAACGATAGAACCGTCAACCTGGCCGCAAATACCGGCAATCAGTTTATCGCTTACTTCTTCCATTGGTGCCACAAGCATGTCGCAGGTTGAAGTCCCCATCACCTTGCTCAAATAATATGGTTGAATTTCAGCCCCGATTGCGCCAAGGTGCGCATCGAATGCACCAACGCCAACCACAACATCAGTTGACAGACCTAATTTTTCAGCCCATTCTTTTGTCAGCTTTCCTACGGCAACATCGCAAGTGTATGTCTCTTTGAAAAGACGATCACGCAAGCCGGAAAGGATTGGGTCAAGAGAAGTTAAAAATTCTTCGGAAGGAAGCCCGCCAAAAGCTTCGTGCCACATAGCTTTATGACCGGCTGCACAACGGCTTCTCTTCAATGTTTTCGGACGGGTCACTCCGGTCAAAATAGCCGGGATCCAGTCGCAGTGTTCTACCCAGGAATAAGCAGCGCGCAACACACCTGCATCTTCGCGTGAAACATGGAGCAGTTTTGCCCAAAACCATTCTGACGAATAAATGCCACCTTCGAATTTGGTAAAATCAATATCCCATTTGCGGGCCAGTTCGTTGATTTCATCTGCTTCTTTTACCGCAGTGTGGTCTTTCCACAAAACGAACATGGCATTGGGGTTCTCTTCAAATCCCGCAGTTAACGACAAGGGCGTTCCCTGTTCGTCAACAGCAACAGGAGTCGAACCGGTTGTATCGACCGAAATGCCGACCACATTTTCAGCAACACCAGCAGGTGACTGTTTCAATGCTTCAACAATGGTATATTCCAGACCTTCCAGGTAATCTTTCGGGTGCTGGCGAAATTGATTTGTTGCCGGGTCACAATACATGCCCTTTTTCCAACGGGGGTATTCAAATACCACACTGGCCACTTCTTCACCTGTTTCAACATTCACAATAAGTGAACGAACAGAATCGGAGCCATAATCTAATCCAATCGTATATTTTGCTTGAGTCATTATTTATGATTTTTGGTTTTTTATTGTCCGTAATAAGCATCTTTTCCGTGCTTGCGCAGGAAATGTTTATCGAGTAAGGTTTGTGCCATTTCCGTGTCCGGGTTTAGCTGAAATGAACGGAAAGTCATTTTCGCAACCTCTTCCAGAACAACGGCATTGTGAACTGCATTGTGCGCATCGATCCCCCATGAAAACGGAGCATGGTTATTCACCAGGACACTTGGCACATAATCAGGGTTCAGTCCCTTGAAACACTCAACAATCACGTTGCCGGTTTCGAGTTCGTATGCTCCCTTGATTTCGTCTTCGGTCATTTTGCGGGTACAAGGTATTTCACCGTAAAAATAATCGGCATGGGTCGTTCCAACGGCAGGGATTGCCTTTCCGGCCTGTGCCCAACTGGTTGCCCACTCGGAATGGGTATGCACGATGCCCCCGATATTTTTGAAATTCTTATATAAAACAAGATGGGTCGGAGTATCTGACGATGGTTTGTATTTTCCTTCCACGATGTTACCATCCAGATCAAGAACGACCATATCTTCAGGTTTCATACCGTCATACGAAACACCACTGGGCTTGATAACTACCAGGCCTTTTTCACGGTCAATTCCGCTCACATTTCCCCAGGTAAAAATCACCAACCCGTGTTCAACCAACTCCAGATTAGCCCGGCATACCTGCTCTTTTAATTCTTCTAACATCTTAATCTGATTTATTTGATAAATGCTGCAAAACCATCATCCGGAGTGTTCATTGCAAATAACATATCTCCCCGAAGTGGCATTTTGCGTTTCAACACGTTCCTGTATCAGTATAAACTAGTTCCAAAGTAACTGCAGGAGAAGATAAAGCCGGTTAATGAAAATCAATAACCGGCATATCTAAAAACCGTTACTATAAGATTATAGTTTTTGAGTTACTCATGATTATCATCCAGGTGTCTTTCTACCAGAAATAAATGTAGAAAGCGACAGTAAGTCCAATAATAATTACAGTGTGCATGATATCCCACTTGTTCCAGCTGGCCCTGGTTGCTGCCTTTTGCGCAGAAGTTGCCGATGCGAATGTCAAACCTTCAATCTGCGCGGCAGGTGCGGGTTCGGTAAACATACTTACCGCAATTACAACCAACATACTGAACAGCAACATACCACCACTAAAGAACAACCAGTTCACATCGTAGAACAGGGTATAGAAAACATTGTTGACCCCTTTTTCGGCTGCCCAAAGTTTCACATCAGTATATCCGGCGCCACCGGCAAGCGTGGTGTACAACACTTTTGCGCCCAGTCGCATGATACCGATAATGAAACCGGCAATCATTCCCCACATACCTCCTTTAGGTGTCGGTTTTGTTGACAGGATACCCAGCAGGAAGGCTGCTGCAATACCCGGGGCAAGAACCGATTGTACATCCTGAAGATAAGTATACAACACGTTACCGATACTCCTCATAATCGGTATCCAAAGAATACCAAGAACCACTACAACAACCGTTGCTGTACGGCCAACACGTATCAATTTTTTCTCGCTGGTGCTTGGTCTGAACTTTTTATAGAAGTCGATGGTGAACAACATCGCAGATGAGTTGAACAGCGAAGCCAAAGAACTCATCAATGCAGCCAGAATACCGCAAACTACCAAACCTTTTACACCTGCCGGCAACAGTTTTGCAACCAAAGTCGGGAATGCAGCATCAGAAGTTGACAGGGTAAATACTTCACCTTTAATAACCACACCTTTTTGAGCCATGGCAAACGCAATCATACCTGGGATCATAAACAAGAAAACCGGGGTCAGTTTCAGGTAAGCACCGAAAATTGTCCCCCTGCGCGATTCTGTTTCGTTTTTACCCGAAAGCACACGTTGAACGATGAACTGGTCGGTACACCAGTACCAGAAACCAATTACAGCAGAACCGATAAATACCCCCAGCCATGGGAAATCAGCATCGCGATTACTACGGATCAGGTTGGTCATCGTGTCACCATAATCGTTTACAGGAACAGCGCTGGTGATGCGTAACATTTCGTCCCATCCGCCAACTGCTCTCAATCCAAGCACGACAATGATCAGTGAACCCAGCAACAAAATCGGAGTTTGCAATACTGAAGTATAAAGTACCGATTTCATACCACCGATTACCGTATAAATTGCAGTCAGCAATACAAGTCCGATAGCAGAAATCCAGAAGAAATCAATTCCCCACATGCTTTCAATGCCAAATACTTCTTTGAAAACCAAACCACCTGCATAAACAGTTACTGCCACTTTTGTAAGTACATAACTGATAAGTGAAATCAATGAAAGGATGGTCCTTGATTCTTTATTATAGCGTTTTTCAAGGAACTCGGGCATGGTTGAAACCATACTTCGTGAGTAGAACGGGACGAATACCCAACCAAGGATCAGGATCATCCAGCCCTGGATTTCCCAGTGGGCCATTGCCATACCACTTGAGGCACCGGCACCGGCCAACCCGATTAAGTGTTCAGATCCGATATTTGATGCAAAAATTGAAGCACCAATTGCAATCCAGGTAGCATCGCGGCCAGCCAGGAAGTAGTCTCCCGAAGTTTCTTCTTTTTGCATGAACACCCAGGCAATAATTGCAATGAGTGCAAGAGCAAAAATCCCAATAACGATCCAGTCTAGTGAAGCCATTAGTTTTGTGTTTAAGTTTATTTATTAGTTTCTAATTATTTACAAGCCTTTCGACAGGTGATAGTAC